>CANHCJ010000006.1 GCA_947458025.1 Rhodospirillales bacterium
CCGGCAGCTGCATCGTCGCCGGCGGGGAGACGCTGCGCGCCCTGGCCGACGGCCTCGGCGCCTCCGCGCTCACCGTGCTGGGCGAGCAGGAGCCGGGCGCCCCCGTCTCGCGCATGGAAGGGGGCCACTGGCATGGCTTGCCAATCCTGTCCAAATCAGGTGCCTTCGGCGCCCCCGACTTCCTCGCCCGCCTGCTCGGCTGAAGGAGCTGTTCGCATGTCCGCGCCCCCGCCGGTCCTGGCCGTTACCATGGGCGATCCGGCCGGCATTGGCCCCGAGATCATCGTGAAGGCAGCGCGCATGCTCGCGCCGCGCTTGGCCGCGGGCGAGATGCGCCTGCTCGTGATCGGCCACGCCACCGCGCTCGACCAGGCCTGCGCCGCGCTGGGCCACCCCGCCTTCCCCCGCGCCGCGGCCGACAGCACCTTCCCGCCACTGGCGCTGCTGCCGGCCGGCGCGGAGCAGGCCGCGGTCGCGACCGGCCGCATCAGCCCGGAGGCCGGGCGGTTCAGCTTCCTCGCGGTGGACCAGGCCGTGCGCCTGGCGCTGGCCGGCCGCATCGCCGCCATCGTCACCGCGCCGCTGAACAAGGAGGCGCTGAACCTCGCCGGCTACAAGTATGCCGGCCACACCGACATGCTGGCCGACCTCACCGGCCAGAAGACCTCGGTGATGATGCTGGCGCACGGCAACATGCGGGTGAGCCATGTCACCACCCATGTCGCGCTGGAGAAGGTGCCCGCCCTCGTGACGCCGGAGCGGGTGCGCCGCACGATCGACCTCACCCACGATGCGCTGCGCCGCATGGGCATCGCCCGGCCGCATATCGCCGTGGCCGCGCTGAATCCTCACGCCGGCGAAGGCGGCCTGTTCGGCACCCAGGACAGCGACGTCACCGCGCCGGTGGTCGCCCGGTGCAACGCGGAGGGACTGCATGTCAGCGGCCCGGTGCCCGGGGATACCGTGTTCGTAAAGCTGCGCGGCGGCCAGTACGACGCGGTGGTGGCGATGTACCACGACCAGGGCCACATCCCGGTGAAACTGCTCGGCTTCCAGATGAACCCCGCCACCGGCACCTTCGATTCGCTCTCGGGCGTGAACATCACCCTCGGCCTGCCGGTGATCCGCACCTCGGTGGACCACGGCACCGCCTTCGACATCGCCGGCCGCGGCATCGCCAATGCCGACAGCATGGTGGAGGCGATCGAGGTGGCGCTACAGATGACCGCGGCGAAGGGAGCCTCCGCATGAGCGCCGGCTGGAAGCGGGCGGAACTGGCCACGCTGGGGCAGATCTCCGGCGCCCACATGGTCAGCCACATCCACATCCTGGTGCTGCCGCCGCTGTTCCCGCTGCTGAAGGAGCAGTTCGGCGTCGGCTATGTGGAGCTCGGATTCGCGCTGACGCTGTTCAACATCGTCTCCGCCCTGATGCAGACACCGACCGGCTTCGCGGTGGACCGGTTCGGGCCGCGCCGGCTCCTGGTGGGCGGGCTGCTGTTGGGCGGCTCCGCCTTCATCCTGGCCGGGCTCAACCCGGTCTATCCGATCCTGCTGCTGGCCTCGGTCATGGCCGGGCTGGCGAACTGCGTCTATCACCCCAGCGACTACGCCATCCTCTCCTCCGGCGTGATCGGCGAGGCACGGGTGGGGCGCGCCTTCTCCATCCACACCTTCGCCGGCTACGTCGGCACCGCGGTGGCGCCGGCCGGGATGCTGCTGGCCGCGGCCACCTGGGGTGTCTCCGGCGCGTTGATCGCGGTGGGGCTGCTCGGGCCGCTCTTCGCCCTGCCGCTGCTGTTCGGCGCCCCCGCCGGGGCGCCGCGGGCGGCGGTGCGCAAGGCCCCGATCCCGGCCCGCCAGCTGGTCACGCCGCAGGTGCTGTCGCTGATGGCCTTCTTCACCATGATCGGCATGTCCGGCGGCGGAATCTCCGGCTTCTCCGTGGTGGCGATGAACGAGCACCATGGCATCCCGCTCGGCGTGGCGAGCATGGCGCTCTCGTTCTACCTCGGCGCCTCCGCGCTCGGCGTGCTCGCCGGCGGCAGCATCGCCGACCGCACGCGCCGGCACAGCGAGGTCGCCGCCGGCGGCTTCGCGGTGACGGCCATCGCCATCGCCATCGTCGGGCTGGTGAACCTGCCGGTCTGGGCGCTGCTGCCGGTGATGGCGATCGGCGGGTTCTGCACCGGCATGATCATGCCCTCGCGCGACATGCTGGTGCGGGCCAGCGCACCGAAGGGGGCGGAGGGGCGGGTGTTCGCCATCGTCTCCACCGGCTTCAACATCGGCGGCATCATCGGCCCGCTGCTCTACGGCTCCATCATGGATTTCGGCCACCCGGGCTGGATCTTCGCCGTCTCGGTCGGGTTCATGCTGGCCACCTGCGCCATCGCCCTGGCCAGCGACCGGCGCACGCGGCTCGCCGCGGCCGAATAGCAAAGGGGCGGGCCCCTGCGGACCCGCCCCCTTTCGTCCGCCGCGTAGGCTGCGATCAGATCGCGTCCCAGGCGTACACGTCGCGGGTGCGCTCCAGCGGCGTGAGGCTGGACTTCCACGCCGGCAGCAGCGTCTCGGCCAGGGCCTGGGCCGACCAGCCGGTGCCGCGGTGCATGGTGCGGATCGGGCGCGGCTGGCTGTAGAGATAGATCTCGTTGCCGCGCGCACCCATGATCTGCCCGGTCACCTCCTTGGCGGCATCGCTGCCGAGGAAGGCGGCGAGCTGGGCCACCTGGTCCGGCCGGGTCTTGGCGGCGCGGGCCTGCATCTGCTCCTCGGTCTGGCCCGGCACCGTCTCGATCATGCGGCTGAAGGCATGCGGGCCGATGCAGTTGCTGCGCACGTTGTAGCGCGCCGCGTCGCCCGCGATGCCACGCGACATGCCGGCGATGCCGAGCTTGGCGGCGGCGTAGTTCACCTGGCCGATGGAGCCGATCAGGCCGGAGGTGGAGGTCATGTGCACAAACGCCCCGCTCTCCTGCTTGCGCATGAACGGGATCGCGGCGCGGGAGACGTAGAAGGCACCGTACAGGTGCACCTTCACCACCGCGTCGAATTCCTCCGGCGTCATGCGGTGGAAGATGGTGTCGCGCAGGATGCCGGCGTTGTTCACCACGATGTCGATCTTGCCGAAGCGGTCGATCGCCGTCTGGACCATGCGCTGGGCGCTGTCCCAGTCGGCCACGCTGTCGTAGTTCGCCACCGCCTGGCCCTGGCCGTGCAGCGCCTCGATCTCGCTGACCACCTGCTGCGCCGGCGTGGCATCGTTGCCGCTGCCGTCCACCGCCGCGCCGATGTCGTTCACCACCACCTGGGCGCCGTTCTCGGCCATCACCAGCGCGATGGCGCGGCCGATGCCACGGCCGGCACCGGTCACGAGGGCAACCTTGCCCTCAAGCATTTTCTTGGACATGCCCGTCCCCTCCTCGGAACTGTTTGCAGTGGCGCGAGTGTGCGACGCGCGGGCCGCGCTGTCACCCCTCCGCCCGGTCTTGCCAGCCGCGCGCACCGGGGCGACCATCCGCGTCCCGCGAAAGGACAAGCGAATGGAACTGAACCTCAAGGGCCGCCGCGTGATCGTGGCCGGCGGCAGCCGCGGCATCGGCCGCTCGATCGCGCTGGGCTTCGCGCAGGCCGGCGCGGCGGTGTCGATCTGCGCGCGCGGGGCGGAGACGCTGGAGGCGACGCGCAAGGAGCTGGCGGCCTTCGGCGGCACCACCCATGCCGCGCCCTGCGACCTCAGCGACGCGGCGGCAATCGCCGCCTACATCCCGGCGGCGGCCGAGGCACTTGGCGGCATCGACATCCTGGTGAACAACGCCTCCGGCTTCGGCCGCGGCGACGACGAGGCGAGCTGGGAAGCCAGCCTCTCGGTGGACCTCATGGCCGCCGTGCGCGCCAGCCGCGAGGCGATGCCCTGGCTGATGAAGGGCACGCAGCCCTCGATCATCCACATCTCCTCCGGCTCCGGCCTCAACCCGTCGGTGCGCACCCCCGCCTATGGCGCGGCCAAGGCGGCGGTGAACCACTACACCCGCACCCAGGCCGCGGCCCTGGCCAAGCACGGCATCCGCGTGAACTGCATCGCCCCAGGTTCCATCGAGTTCCCCGGCGGCTCGTGGGAGCGGCGCAAGACCGAGGACCCCAAGCTCTACAACGCCATCCTCAACTCCATGCCCGCCGGGCGGCTGGGCCGGCCGGAGGAGGTGGCGAACGTGGTGCTGTTCCTCGCCTCGGACTTCGCGATCTGGGTCACCGCCCAGATCATCCAGGTGAACGGCGGCCAGGGGTTTGGGCGATGAAGACGTCCCTTGGGAGCGCCGATACTGGAAGCTGGCCACGCTGGCAGGCGCCGGAGCAGATCGGCTGGTCGGCGCCGAAGCTGGCGGAGGCGCAGGCCTTCGCCGGCACCATCAACTCCGCCGGCACGATGGTGGTGGCCGGCGGCAAGGTGGTGGAGGCCTGGGGCGAGATCGACCGCCACTACAACGTGCACTCCATCCGCAAGAGCTTCCTGTCCGCGCTCTACGGCATCCACGATGCCGAGGGGCGCGTGGACCTGGAGGCCACGCTCGCCAGCCTGGGGATCGACGACAAGGAAGGGCTGTCCGAACGCGAGAAGCTGGCTACCGTCCACCAGCTGCTGGCGGCACGCTCCGGCGTCTACCACCCGTCCGGCCATGAATCGCCGAACATGCTCGCCATCAAGCCGGCGCGGCACAGCCACGGGCCGGGCGTGAACTGGTGCTACAACAACTGGGATTTCAACGCGCTGGGTACCATCTACCGCCAGCTGACCGGGGCCGACATCTACGCCGACTTCAAGGCACGCATCGCCGACCCCATCGGCATGGAAGACTACGTGCCGGAACGGGACGGCCAGTACCACCCGCTGGAAGCCTCCATCCACCCCGCCTACCCGTTCCGCATGACGGCACGCGACCTCGCCCGCTTCGGCGAGCTGTTCCTGCGCCGCGGGCGCTGGGGCGGCGTGGAGATCGTGCCGGAGGCCTGGGTGGAGGACAGCGTGGCGCCGATCTCGGATGCCGGCCTCGCCGGCAGCTATGGCTACATGTGGTGGGTGGCGCGCGACGGCATCCATTTCCCGAACGCGCGCGTGCCGGAGGGCACCTACTCCGCCCGCGGCGCCGGCGGGCACTACATCGTGTTGCTGCCGAAGCTCGATGCCGTGGTGGTGCACCGGGTGGACACCGACATCCCCGGCCGCGCCGTCAGCTCCGGCCGGTTCGGCATGCTGCTGCGGCGCATCCTGGCGGCGGCGCCTGCCTAGCCGCCGGTGCCGTCCCAGGTGGGCCTGCGGGGCGGCACCAGCCCCTTGAAGGCGTCGAACTCCTTCCAGGCCGGCTCGGGCGGCGTCACGCCGGGCGCCGGCACATAGGCCGAGGGCTCCACCAGGCTCAGCTGCGGGATGTAGCGCGGGCAGTTGGCAAAGATCGCCCGCACCGCCACGCGCACGATCATCTGCGCGCCCACGGTGCGGGCCAGCAGCGGATCGTCGCGCCTGACCGTGGCGCTGCCATTGACGCGCAGGCGGCGCGGCCGGCCATGCATGTCGATGAACAGCAGCCCAACCTCGGGGTTCACCGCCAGGTTGCCCAGGCTCTTGAACATGCCGTTGCCGTCATAGTCGGGGAAGGCAAGTTCGGACGGCGCGGTGACCCGCACGAAGCCGGCCGGCCCGCCCTTGAAGGAGCAGTCCGGCCGCCCCTCGGCATCGGCGGTGGCAAGGAAGAAGTAGATCGCCCCCTCGATGAACGCCCGGTCGTCGTCGGTGAACGCCACGCGCGACCGCTCCTCCAGCCGATCCGCCAGGGCGCGGCTGTCGAACGCGTCCTGCAGCGCGCGCTGCCCGCCATGGTAGAAGTGCGATCCGCTCATGGCGGTCTCCTCTGCGGTATCGGGTCAGCCGGGGCGGGCCAGGATCAGCTGCCCCACATCGGTCCAGCGGGCGCGGAAGCCGATTTCACAATACGCCAGGTAGTATTCCCACAGGCGCTTGAACCTTGCGTCATAGGCCTGCTTGCCCGTCGGCGGGGCCAGCCGTGCCACCTGCGGCCAGGCGCGCTGGAAATCGGCGTACCAGCGCGCCAGCGTCTCGGCATAGTCGGGGCCGAACCAGTGGTCCCCCCGCCATTCCAGCCGGGCCGCCGCCACTTCCTGGCGCAGGCGGCCGGGGCTGGGCAGCATCCCGCCCGGAAAGACGTGGCGCTGGATGAAGTCCGCGGTGCGGGCATAGTCGTCGAACCAGGCATCGTCGATCGTGATGGTCTGGATCCCGGCCAGCCCGCCCGGCGCCAGCCGCTCATGCACGGTGCGGAAATAGGTGGGCCAGTACTCGCGCCCCACCGCCTCGAACATCTCGATCGAGGCGATCCGGTCGAACTGGCCCGGCACGTCGCGATAATCCTGCAGCCGAAGTTCCACCCGGTCCGCCAGCCCCGCCTCGGCAATCCGCGCGCGGGCGAATTCCAGCTGCGAGGGCGAGAGGGTCAGCCCCACCACCTGCGCCCCGAAGTCGCGCGCCGCCATGGTGGCGAAGCCGCCCCAGCCGCAGCCGATCTCCAGCACCCGCATGCCGGGCCGCAGCCCCAGCCGCTCGCACAGCAGCCGCATCTTGCGCGCCTGGGCCGCCTCCAGCGTCTCGGCCGGCTCGGCGAACACCGCCGAGGAGTAGGTCATGCTGGCATCGAGCCAGAGCCGGTAGAAATCGTTGCCGAGGTCGTAGTGGGCGACGATGTTGCGCGAGGCGCCGCGGCGCGTGTTCGGCCGCAGCCTGTGGGCGATCCAGGCCAGCACGCGCATCCAGGGCCGCCCGCGCAGCAGCGGCGTCAGCTCCGCCTCGTTGGCCGCCGCCAGCGCCATCACGGCGCGGATGTCCGGGCTCTCCCACAACCCGTCGAGGTAGGCCTCCGCCCAGCCCAGGCTGCCGCCGGTGGCCAGGCGCGTCACGGCGCGCGGATCGCGGATCGCCACTGTTGCGGACGGCTCGGGGGTTGCGGCCAGGCGGTGGGTGGCCCCGTCGGGCAGCACCAGGGTCAGGGTTCCCACCCGCATCCGCTCGGCGATCTTCAGGAGCAGGCGCAATCTCGGGTCCCGCGGCGGGGCGCTGCGTCCATGGGATGCGTCGTCGAACGGGGCGATGCGTGTCGTGCTCACGTGTGTCCTTCCGCGTCTCTGGCGGGGCTGCGGGGGGTCACCCCCGGACCGGCGTCCTCCTCCTGGCGTGGTGGTCCACGCTTCCCGGCAGACTAACGCGCCAGCGGGCGCACGGCCAAGTCGCCTGGAAACAATCGACGCAGCCGCCATCAGGGAACGCTAGGCAGGCCGGCCCTGCTCGCCTATCGAGGAAGCAGATGGGGAGAATGGCCAATCGTGCCACGCGGATTCGTCCAGTGAACGCCACGCCGGCGCCAACGCCTGGCGGCATGCGGCACGGCCGGCTGTCGGTGTTCGGCCTGGCCGACTACCGGCGGTTGTGGCTGATCGGCACCGTCTCCTCCGTGGTCCGCTGGCTGGACACGCTGGCGATGGCGGTGTTCGCCTACCAGGCCACCGGCTCGGCCTTCGTGGTGGCGATGCTGACCATGCTGCGCATGCTGCCCATGGCCGTGCTCGGCCTGGTGTTCGGCGCGGTCGGGGAGCGGGTGGAGCGCCGCCTGCTGCTGTTCGGCGTGCTGGTTGCCATGGCCCTCACCTCCACCGCGCTGGCGGCGCTGGCCTGGGCCGGGCAGCTCGCCGTCTGGCACCTCGCGGTGGCCAGCCTGCTGAACGGCATGGCCTGGGCCAGCGACAACACGGTACGGCGCTTCCTGATCGGCGAGGTGGTGGGCGCCGCCCGGCTCTCGGCGGCGCTGTCGCTCGACATCGGCGCGGGCAATGCCGCCCGCCTGCTCGGCCCCGTCCTCGGCGGGGCACTGCTGGCGGTGGTCGGGATCGAGGGCGCCTTTGCCCTGGGCGCGCTGCTCTACCTTCCGCCGATGCTCGCCGCGTGGCACCTCGCCTATCGGAACCCGCATGTTGCCAGCGGCGGGCCGGCGCTGCTGGCGCGCATCGCCGGCGGCTTCGGCGTGGTGCGGCGCGACCCGCGCCTGCTGGGCACCATGGTGGTGACGCTGATCTTCAACCTCTGGGGCTGGCCCGCCACCAGCATGGTGCCGGTGATCGGCGCCGACCAGCTCGGCCTGTCCCCCCCGATGATCGGCCTGCTGGCAGGCATGGACGGGCTGGGCGCCCTGGCCTCGGCCGCCGCCCTGGCCATGCTGCTGCGGCCCGGCGGCTACCGCGCCACCTATGTCGGCGGCACCGCACTCTACCTCGCCGCCACGGTCGCCTTCGCCCTCTCGCCGGATCCGGTCAGCGCCGCCGTGGCCCTCATCGTCACCGGCGCGGCAAGCTCCTGCTTCGGCGTGATGCAGTCCACGCTGGTCTATGTGCTGGCACCGCCGGAAGCACGCAGCCGGGTCTTCGGCGTGCTCGCGGTGTGCATCGGAAGCGCCCCGATCGGCTTCCTGCACCTGGGCCTGCTGGCGGATTGGATCGGCGCGCCCTATGCCACCGCCCTTATCGGCATCCAGGGCCTGATCGCCCTCCTGCTGACCCGCCGCTGGTGGCGTACGATCTGAACGGGACGACATGAACGAGACCAACGCCGACCGCCCCCTGCGCGGCATCGCGATCATCCTGGGAGCGGTCTTCTGCTTCACCTTGTCGGACGCGATGGCCAAGTGGCTCGGCCAGTCGATGCCGGTCACCCAGATCAACTGGGTCCGCTACCTTGTTTTCGTGCCCTTTGCCTGGATCCTCGTGGCCCGCACGGCGGGCGGGCATGTGCGGGTGACGCAGCCGCGGCTGCAGGTGGTGCGCGGCCTGCTGCTCGCCGTCTCCGCCCTGCTGTTCGTGCTGGCGATCCAGAAGCTGCCCCTGGCGGAGGCCACCGCGGTCGGCTTCATCTCGCCGTTGCTGATCACTGCGCTCTCCGTCCTCATGCTCGGCGAGGTGGTGCGCGCGGCGCGATGGATCGCCATCGTGATCGGGCTGCTGGGCGTGCTGGTGATCGTGCGCCCGGGCACCGAGGCCTTCCAGCCGGCGGCCCTGCTCGTGGTGGCCTCCTCCTCCGCCTGGGCCTTCGCCGTGGTGCTCACCCGGCGCATGGCAGGCCACGACCCCACCGCCACCACCCTGCTCTGGTCGGCCGTGGTGGGCCTCGCCGCGATGACCCTGGCGCTGCCCTGGGGCTGGGCCTGGGTCAGCCCATCCGCCTGGGTGCTCGGCATTGCGCTCGGCCTTGTCGCCTCCGCCGGGCAGTACCTGATGGTGCAGGCCTACCGCTTCGCCACCGCCTCGCTGCTGGCGCCGTTCAGCTACACCTCGCTGCTGTGGAGCACGCTGCTCGGCTGGGGCCTGTTCGGCGCCCTGCCCGACATCTGGACGCTGGTCGGCGCCGTGGTCATCGTCGCCGCCGGCATCGTCGCCGTCCGTCCCGACCGCAAGGGCTGATCACGCAAAGGCAGACGCGTCGAACCCGTCCGGCAGCACGCCGCGCGGGCGGATCATCTCGTAGGGTCCGCGCGCCAGGAACCGCCCCTGGCCCGGCTCGGCCTGCACCACCCCGTCGCGCATCGCCACCTGGCCGCGCAGCAACGTCGCCACCGGCCAGCCAGTCACCTCCAGCCCCTCATAGGGCGTGTAGTCCATGATCGACTGCATCAGCCCGTTGGTCAGCGTCACCCGCTTGGCCGGGTCCCACAGCACCAGGTCGGCATCGAAGCCGGGCGCGATGCTGCCCTTGCGCGGATACAGCCCGAACAGCCGCGCCGGGTTGGTCGCGGTGATGCGCACGAAGGTGTTGAGGTCGATCCGCCCCTTCACCACCCCCTCGCTGAACAGGATCGGCAGCCGCGCGGCCAACCCCGGCACCCCGTTCGGAATGTCGCGGAACGGCGCATTCGTGCCGTTCACCGGCTTGCCCTTGGGGCCGGTGAAACTCCAGCCGGAATGGTCGGAGCTCACCACATCCAAGGTGCCGCGCCGCACATCACCCCACAGCAACTCCTGGTCCGCCTTGGTGCGCGGCGCCGGGGAGCACATGAACTTCGCACCCTCGAAGCCCGGCCGGTCCATGTCGTCCGCCGTCAGCACGAAATACTGCGGGCAGGTCTCGCCCCACACCTTCAGCCCGCGCGCCTGGGCACGGGCGATCTCCTCGGCCACCTCGCTGCAGCTCACGTGGAACACCTGGATCGGCTGGTCCACCATCTCGGCCAGCGCAATCGCCCGGTGCGTCGCCTCGCGCTCGATCATCTTGGGGCGCGACCAGGCATGGTACATCGGCGCCGTGCGGCCAGAGGCGATCAGCGCCTCGGTGCGCCAGCGGATCGCGTCGTAGTTCTCGCAGTGCACCGTCACGAAGGCGCCCTCGCGCCGTGCCGCGCCCAGCACGCGCAGATAGGCGCGGTCGTCCAGGTTCAGCGGATCATAGGTCAGGAACACCTTCAGGCTGCGCACACCCTGCGCCACCACCTGCGGGATCTCCTTCCAGATCACGTCGTCGGTCGCATCCGTGATGATCTGGTGGAAGGAGTAGTCCACCATCGATTGCCGGGCCCGCCGCTGGTACTCCGCCAGCGGCTCCAGGATCCCCTGCCCCTTGAACTGGGTGGAGAAGGTGATCACGGAGGTGGTGCCGCCCGCGAGGCACGAACGGCTGCCGGTCTCCCAGGTCTCCTCGTCCGCCCCGCCGCCCTCCTGCAGCTGCTCGATATGGCAGTGGGTGTCCACGCCGCCGGGCAGCACCAGCAGCCCGCCGGCATCCAGCGTCTCGGCGCCTTCCAATCGCTCGCCCAGCGCCGCGATGCGGCCATCGCGAATCCCGATATCGGCGCGCATGGTGTCGCTTCCCGTCACCACCGTGCCGCCGCGCACAACGAGGTCGTAATCCGCCATGTCGATGCCCTAACGTGTATCCCCACATGCAACCGGTTTCGCCCCCGCGCCGCAACCTTCTTTGGGCCACCCCATGCGCCTGACCTCCCGCACCATCCGCCCCACCGGCCGCCAGGTCACGCTGCGCTTCAACGGCCAGGACGTGCCGGCGCTCGAAGGCGAGACGGTGGCCGCCTGCCTCTCCGCCGCCGGCATCGCCGCCTTCCGCGACACCCAATCCGGCGCGCCGCGCGGCCTGCATTGCGGCATGGGCGCCTGCTACGACTGCATCGTCACCATCGACGGCCGCCACGGCCAGCGCGCCTGCCAGGCCAAGGCGGCCGAGGGCATGGAGGTGTCGAGCGCCCCGCCGCCGCAGTTGCACGACCTCGCCGCCACCCCGCACGACACTGTGCACCGAAGCTGCGACGTGCTCGTGGTCGGCGCCGGCCCCGCCGGCCTTGCCGCCGCCATCGCCGCCGCCGAGTCGGGCGCGCAGGTGATCGTGCTCGAAGAGCGCGATGCCCCCGGCGGCCAGTACCACAAGCCGCTCGCCCCCAGCCACGCCTCCCGCGAACCCGACGCACAGCACCGCGAGGGCGCCGAGCTGCGCGCCCGCGCCGAGGCCGCCGGCGTGGAGATCGCAACCTCCGCCCTGGCCTGGGGCGCCTTCCCGCACGAAAACGCCGCCGCGGAAATCGCCGCCATCGTCGCCGGCCAGGCCACGGTCTTCACCCCGCGCCGCCTCGTCCTCGCCCCCGGCGCGCATGAACGCCCGGTGCCGCTGCCGGGCTGGACGCTGCCGGGCGTGCTCACCACCGGCGGGCTGCAAACCCTCGCCCGCGCCCAGCGCGTGGTGCCAGGCCAGCCGGTGCTGATCGCCGGCAACGGCCCGCTGAACCTCCAGCTCGCCTGTGAGCTGCTCGCCGGCGGCGTGCGCGTCGCCGCCGTGGTGGAGGCCGCCGCCCGCCCCTCGCTCGCCACCTGGCGCACCGCACTCGACATGTGGCGCCACGACCGCGACCTCACCAAGCAGGGCCTCGGCTACCTCGCCACCCTCAAGCGCCGTGGTGTTCCGGTGCTCTGGGCCAGCCACGTCACCGCGCTGGAGGGCTCCGACCACGTCGAATCCGCCACCGTCGCCACCCCCACCGGCCTCCTGCTCATCCAGGCCGCCACCGTCGCGCTCAATGCCGGCTTCCAGCCCGAGACGGGGTTGGCCCGCGCGCTCGACCTGCCGCACGAATTCGTCGACGAGGGGCTCGGCCACTTGGCCACCGAAGCCGATGCCGAGGGCCGCACCGCCAACCCCGCCATCTTCGCCGTCGGCGACGGCGCCCGCCTCGGCGGCTCGCGCATCGCCCTGGCCCGCGGCCGCCTCGCGGGCCTGGCCATCGCCCGCGACCTCGGCCTGCCCACGCCCGACCCGCACCCGGACTGGGTGGAGCTGGGCCGCGCCATGGCCTTCCAGAAGGAGCTCTGGGCGCTCTACCGCCCGGTCACCCCGCCCGCCACCGCGCTCCTCACCGACGACACCATCGTCTGCCGCTGCGAGGAGGTCACCGCCGGCCGCCTGCGCGAGGAGATCGAGGGCGGCCTCGTCTCCGTCGCCGCGCTCAAGAAGGCCACGCGCGCCGGCATGGGCCGCTGCCAGGGCCGCTTCTGCGCCGCAACCATCGCCCGCCTCTGCCCAGGCCCGCCGGATGCCGGCAGCTTCGCCGCCCCGCGCCTGCCGGTCCGCCCCGTGCCCGCCGCCGCGCTGATGTTCGAGGAAGGCGAGTTCGACGCCCCGCTGCTCGAGCGCCCCACCCCCAACCAGCGCCTCACCCCGGTCCCCCAATCGGAGGAAGCGCCTCGCCGCACCGACATCCTGGTGATCGGCGGCGGCTCCATCGGCATGGCCGCTGCCTACTACCTCGCGAAGGGCGGCGCCGAGGTGATGGTGGCCGAGCGCGACGAGGCCGGCATGGCCGCGGCCACCGCCAATGCCGGCAGCCTGCACGCCCAGCTCCTGTCCTACGATTTCGGCTACGACGGCATGCCGGAGGATGGCGGCCCCGCCGCCCACACGCTGCCCCTGCAGCACCAGTCGATCGCACTCTGGCAGGAGATCGCGCAGCAGGCCGGCGAAAGCCTCGGCCTCGTCATCGAGGGCGGGCTGATGGTCGCGGCCACGCCCGACGACATGGAATGGCTGCGCGGCAAGGTCGCCATGGAACGGCGCATCGGCATCGAAAGCCACCTGATCGGCCAGAACGAGCTGCGCAACCTCGCCCCCCACCTCGCCCCCGACCTGCTCGGTGCCGACTGGTGTCCCGCCGAAGGCCGCATCGACGCGCTCCGCGGCACGATGGCGCTGGCCACCCTCGCCCGCCGCCACGGCGCCACCATGCTGCGCGGCGCCGAGGTGCAGTCCATCGCTCGCGACGGCAGCGCCTGGCGCGTGGAGACCAGCCGCGGCCCCATCACCGCCGGCCGCGTGCTGAACTGCGCCGGCGCCTGGGGCGGGCGCATCGGCGCCATGGTCGGGCTCGACCTGCCGATCACCGGCACGGTGCAGCAGGTGATCGTTACCGAGCCGGCGCCAAGGCTGGTCGACAACCTCGTCGCCCTCTCGCGCCGCCACCTCTCGCTGAAGCAGCAGGAGAGCGGCGGATTGCTGATCGGCGGCGGCTGGTTCGGCAGCTTCGACCCCCGCGACGGCCGCAGCCGCAACGTGCGGCGCAACATCGAGGGCAATCTCTGGGTCGCCGCCCGTGTGCTGCCCGCGCTGCGCGGCCTCTCGATCATCCGCAGCTGGACCGGCATCGCCCCGATGCTGGACCGCGCCCCGATCCTCGGCGAGGCGCCGGGTCTGCCGGGCTTCCACAACGCGCTCTGCGGCGTGGCCTACACGCTCGGTCCGATCTGCGGAAAGCTCGCCGCCGAGGAACTCCTGCACGGCACCAGGCCCGACCCTCGGTTCACCCTGGCCCGCTTCGGGTGACGCGCCACGCCTTCACCGTCGTTGGCCTGCTCGCCGTCGCCCTGGCCACCGCGCTCAACCTGCGCGGCGCCATGCCGCCGCTGCAGGACTTCAACGAATGGATCTACCAGGGCTGGCTGGTCGGCCAGCTCCTGCGCGGCGAGGAGCTCCCCTTCGGCCTCAAGCCCTGGCCCGTGCCCAACGCCGCCGCCCAGGCGCTGCTCGGCCTGCTCAACCTGCCGCTCGGCCCGCGCGCCGCCGGCCTCGCCTATCTCACCCTCTACCTCGCCGGCATGACGTGGCTCGCCGCCGCGATCGCCCGCGCGCAAGGGCCCTTCGATCCCGCCACCTTCCTGCTCGCCCTGCTGATCGGCGGCCTCAACTCGCCCTACTGGGACGGCTACGCCAACTCCCAGCTCGGCACCGCCCTCTACCTCGTCCACGTCCTGCGCCAGCGCCGCGGCCCAACGCCGGTGGCCTGGGACCTCGCGATGGGCCTCGCCCTGTTCTTCTGCCACGCCGTGCTGCTCGCCGTCTTCGCGCTGCATACCGCGCTGCATGCCTGGCAGCACCGCCAGCTTCCCCGCGCCACCGCCGTCCTCGCGCCGCCCTTCGCGCTGCTCGCCTGGTATCTCCTGCGCGACGACAATTACGGCGAGCATATCCCGCCCTTCGGCACCAGCCTGGCGGAATTCCTCGCCTACAAGGCCTACACGGCCGCCAAGGCCGGCCCCTACCAGAACGTCATCCTCGGCGGCCTCGGCGACGCCGAACGGGCCCCGGCGCTCTACTGGCTCGGCGTCGCCGCGAACCTCGCCTTTGCCCTCGTCGCCCTGGCACCCCTGGCCTGGGCCCTGCTCGATCGCGCCCGCAAGGGCGACCGCTCGCCCGCCCTGCTCACCGCCCTCGCCTGCCTCGCCGGCTTCGCGGTGCTGCCGAGCGCCCTGTTCGGCGTGGTCAACGTGGGCGAGCGCCTGCTGATCCCCGCCATGCTGGTGGCCCTGGCCCTGTGCCCCGATCCCTGGAACCTGCGCCGCTTCGGTGCCGCCATCGCCGCATTGTCGCCGGCGATGCTGCTCCATCTCCACCTCGTCCTGCCGGCCACGCCGCCTGCCACGGGCATCGGCCACCTCGCCGCCCATGATGCCGAACGCCGCCACCGCCTGCTGTTCTGGCATCGCCCCTACTACTTCCAGGACCAGTTCCACGCGGCGCAACGCGGCGAGCCGGTGCGCCTGCGCTTCACCACCTCGATCGTCCGCCCGCTCCCGCCCCCTGCTGTTGCGCGCTGAGCCGAATGGGTGAAAGCTTCGTCCCACCGTCTCGGGACCGTCCAGGAGTGAGCCAATGAACGACGCCGCACCCCGCACCTATGCGCCGCCGCCGCATGTCAGCGCCAACTGGGCGTTCACCAAGCCGGCGGCCAACGGCAAGCGCGGCATCGTCGTCTCGCAGGCCCGCGCCGCTGCCGAAGCCGGCGTGGCCGTGCTGGAAGCCGGCGGCAACGCCATCGACGCCGCCGTCGCCACCGCCTTCGCGCTCACCAGCCAGGAGCCGTGGAACTCCGGCATCGGCGGCATCGGCTTCTGCGTGGTGCACCGCGCCGGCGAGAAATCCGCCCAGGTGGTGGATTTCGGGCCCGTCGCGCCGCGCAACCTCAGCCCCGCCAACTTCAAGCTCACCGGCCGCATGTCCAGCGAAGGCTTCAAGTGGCCGGAAGTGGAAGGCGACACCAACATCCACGGCCCGCTCTCGGTGGCCGTGCCCTCCTCGGTGGCCGGCTACCACAAGCTGCATTCCACCTGGGGCCGCCTGCCGATCGCCGACGTGCTTGCCCCCGCCGTGGCGCTGGCCAAGCGCGGCCTGCCGCAGGACTGGGTCAGCACGCTGAAGGTCGCCAGCGTCGCCGCCTGCATGCGCCTCTACCCCGAGACCGCCCGCGTCTACCTGCGCGACGGCCTGCCCCCCACCCCGCCGGCCGAGGGCGAGCCCGGCTTCTACGTCCAGGGCAACCTGCCCAAGACGCTGGAGCGCCTGCAGCACGCCGGCCTGCGCGACTACTACGAGGGCGACATCGCCAGCGCCTTCGTGCGCGACCAGAAGGCCGTGGGCGGCGTGATCGACGCGGAAGACCTCAAGGCCTGCCAGGCCCGCATCGTGCCGGCCATGGAAGTGCCCTGGCGCGGCACCGGCCGCGTGCTGCAGCTGGCAACCGGCCTCACCGCCGCCCCCACGCTGAAGGACGTGCTCGCCGGCATGAACGCCGCGCCCTACGGCAAGCGCCCCGACGCGGCCTGGTACCGCACCCTCGCCGCCGAGCTGCGCGCCGCCTACCACACCCGCCTCACCTCGCTGGGCGCCGAGGAAGCGCCGGAGCCGAAGGGCGCGGAAACCTGCACGACCCACCTCACGGTGTGCGACAGCGAAGGCACGATGGTCTCCATGACCACCACGCTGATGTCCTCCTTCGGCAGCCGCGTCGTGCTGCCGGAAACCGGCATCCTGCTGAACAACGGCGTGATGTGGTTCGACCCGCGCCCCGGCCAGCCCAACTCCATCGCCCCCGGCAAGCGGCCGCTCACCAACATGTGCCCGCTGATCCTGAAGGAGAACGACAAGCCGATCATCGCCGTCGGCGCCTCGGGCGGGCGGCGCATCATGGCCTCGGTGTTCCAGCTCATGACCTTCGTCGCCGATTTCGGCATGGAGCCGGACGAAGCCGCGCACCACCCGCGCATCGACGTCTCGGGGCCGGACATGGTCACCGCCGACCGCCGCCTGGGCGACGAGACGATCGCGGCGCTGAAGGCCGACGCACCCACCGAAGTGGTCACCGCCGGCGTCTACCCGATCAACTTCGCCTGCCCCAACCTCATCCTGCAGCGCCAGGACGGCAGCCGCACCGGCATCAGCGACTGGGCCTCGCCCTGGTCGCTGGCGGTGGCGCAGTGAAGGAAGAGTCTACTTTTTTCTGAAGAAAAAAGAAGCAAAAAAGACTTTCCCCGTTTGAAGCGGCACCGCCGTGGTCTCACCGGCCACGGCGGTGAAACTTCAAACGGGGAAAAGTTTTTTGGTTCTTTTTTTCAAAAAAGAACCCCTTGCTTACTCTGCCGCCTTCTGCGACCCAATCGCCGCCAACGCCGCTGCGATCCTGGCCGCCCGCACCGGGTCCGCCGCCCGGAACGGCGCACGCATGTTGCGCCAGGCCGCGTCGCCGGTCTGCGCCGCCAGCACCGCCTTGATGGTCGGGATGAACGGCGCCTCCATGCAACCCACCGCCGCCTCCATGGCCGCCGTGCCCTCGTGGCCCTGCATCATGGCCCGCACCAGCTGCGGCACCAGGTTCACCATGCCGCAGATCGTGCCCACCCCGCCCTCGTCGCGCGCGCGGGCGATCAGGGTTTCGGCGCCCACCAGCGTGCCGATCTCCGGCGCCTCCCGCCGGAAGGCGCGGAAGCTCTCGAAATCCCCCGTGCTGTCCTTCACCCCGGCCACGATCGCGCCATAGCGTCGCCGCAGCCGCCCCAGCGCCGCCGCCGGCACCGGCACGCCGGAAACCTGCGGGATGTGATAGGCGCACACCCGCAACCGGTCGGAGCCGACGCCCTCGATGATCTCCGCGAAGGCATCCTCGATCTCCTGCTCGGTCACGTCGCGGTAGTAGAACGGCGGCAGCACCATCGCGTGCACCATCCCCAGCCCCATCGCCGCGCGCGTCAGCGCCACGGTGTCCGGAATGGCCGCACACCCGGTGCCCAGCGCGATCCGCTCCGCCGGCACCCCGGCATTCAGCAGCGCCTCGGCCGCCGCCAGCTTCTCCGCGGCCGAAAACGAGGTCCCCTCGCCCGTGGTCCCGAACGGCACCAGGCCGTCGCACCCGTTCTCCATCAGCCATTTGCCGTGCTTCACCAGCCCGGCATGGTCCACCTTGCCTTCCGCATCCAGTGGCGTGGCCATCGCGGCCCACAGGCCGGTGATCATCTCGGACATGGCTCGGCTCTCCCGCGTTACCGGGCCAAAATCGCATTGTTGCGCCCGCACGGAAAGGGTGTTCGCGCCGCCTACGCCGGGGTACTCTCCCCGAACCGACCACGGGAGGACCCATGCTGCTCGGCCTGGACCCGCTGCTCTCGCCCGACCTGCTCCACGCGCTCGCGGCCATGGGCCATGGCGACCGCATCGTCCTGGTCGACGCCAACTACCCCGCCACCCGCGGCCGCCGCCTGATCACCCTGCCCGGCACCGGCGTGGTCCGCACGCTGGAGGCCGTGCTCTCCCTCCTGCCCTGCGACACCTTCGTGCCCGACCCCGCCGCCATCATGGAGGTGGTGGGAGACGCCGCCGCCGTCCCGCCCGTCGTGGCCGAGATGAACGCCGTGCTGGCCGCACGCGGCTGGCCCGAAGCCGTGGGCAAGGAGCGCCATGCCTTCTATGCCGCCGCCGAAGACGCCTACGCCATCGTCCAGACCGGCGAGCGCCGCTTCTACGGCAACATCCTGCTCACCAAGGGCGTCATCCCGCCGGAGTAAACGAATGCCCGCCTACACCCCGCACGGCCCGCTCGGCATGGGCACCGCCCCCATGGGCAACCTCATCACCGAGGTGCCGGATGCCGACGCCATCGCCTCCGCCGAGGCCGCCTGGGACGCCGGCGTCCGCCATTTCGACACCGCGCCCCACTACGGCGCGGGCCTGGCCGAACACCGCCTCGGCCGTGTCCTGCGCGCGAAGCGGCGCGACGACTACACCCTGTCCACCAAGATCGGCCGCATCCTGCACGCCGACGAATCCGCCCCCGCCCTCAACGAGAACTTCCTCAACGCCCTGCCCTTCCGCCGCAGCATCGACTACTCCGCCCCCGGCACGGTCCGCTCGCTGGAGGACAGCCAGCAGCGCATGGGCCTCACCCGGTTCGACATCGTCTACATCCACGACTGCTCGGAGGACTGGCACGGCCCCGCTTGGCGCGACCGCTTCGCCGAAGCCATGCAGGGCGCCGCGAAGGAACTGTCCGCCCAGCGCCGCCGCGGCCAGATCAAGGCCTGGGGCATGGGCCTCAACATGGTCGAACCGGCGCTGGCCTGCCTCGAGGCGTCGGATCCCGACATCTTCCTCATCGCCGGCCGCTACACCCTCATCGACCACACCGCCCTGGCGGCGCTCTTCCCCGCCTGCGCCGCGAAGGGCGTCAAGGTCGTGCTCGGCGGCCCCTACAATTCCGGCCTGCTCGCCGGCGGCACCACCTTCAACTACGAGCCAGCCCAGGCCGAAACCGTCGCCCGCGCCAATGCCGTGCGCGACATCTGCACCCGCCACGGCGTGGACATCCGCGCCGCCGCGCTGCAGTTCTGCGCCGCCCATCCCGTCGTCGCCGCCGTCATCCCCGGCCCGCGCAGCGCCGCCGAGGCCGCCCAGAACGCGGCGCTGATGCAGGCCCCCATCCCCGGCCAGCTCTGGCGCGACCTGCGCCGCGCCGGCCTGCTGCCGGAGGAGGCGCCAACGCCGGCCTGACGGCACGACGTTGTTGTTGCACCGCAACGCCCTCCCGGAGGATCATCGCGCCCATGCCGGAATGGGCCGGCCTGCCGCGCAGGAAGCTCCAGGATGATCACCGCAGAAACCCTGAAGAAGTTTGCCCCCCGCATCGCCGACCCCGACCGCCACGCCGCCGCGCTCGAAGCCGCCCGCCAGGCCTCCACCGTCGACACCCCCCGCCGCCTGTCCCACTTCATGGCCCAGATCTTCGTCGAAACCGGCGGCTTCACCGCGATGGAGGAGAACCTCAACTACCGCAATCCGGAGCGGCTGGACCTCATCTTCTCCGCCGTCAACGGCACCGACGACGCCAAGTCCCTCATCGCCCGCGGCCCGCAGGCCATCGCCAATCGCGTCTATGCCAAGCGCCTCGGCAACGGCAACGAGGCCAGCGGCGACGGCTGGCGCTACCGCGGCTCCGGCTACAAGCAGCTCACCGGCCGCAGCAACTACCGCGCGATCGGCGCCATCGTCGGCATGCCGCTGGAAGACCAGCCCGACCTCGCCCGCGAGCCTGAAGCCGCCGCCCGCGTCGCCTTCGCCTTCTGGGACGCCAACGGCTGCTCCCCCCTGGCCGATCGCGGCGACACCGACGGCATCACCCGCAAGGTCAACGGCCCCGGCATGCTCGGCGCCAAGGAACGGCGCGAGGCCGCCATCAAGGCATCCGGAGTCTGGGGGGGATAGGGGCAGGAGTTTCGGGCGCCTACAAGAAAGGGTCTTCTTTTTCTGAAGAAAAAGAAGCAAAAAGACTTTCCTCCGTTTGTGCCCGGTCCTGCCCATGATGATCGACGCCCACCACCACGTCTGGCAGGTCGCACGCGGCGACTACAGCTGGATGTCGCCGGACCTGCCGATCGCGCGCGATTACGACCTGGCCGACCTGCGATCCCTGCTCGGCGCCATCACCGGCACCATCCTGGTCCAGGCTGCCGAGACCGAGGCCGAGACCGACTTCATGCTCGCCACCGCGCGCGCCTCGGCCGGCCTCGTGCGCGGCGTGGTCGGCTGGGCAGACCTCGCCGCCCCCGACGCGCCGTCCCGCATCGCCGCCCGCGCCGCCGATCCACTCATGGTCGGCCTGCGCCCGATGCTGCAGGACATCGAGGACACGCGTTGGATCCTTCGCCCGGAGGTGCAACCCGCCCTGGCCGCCATGGCCAGCCACGGCCTGCGCTTCGACGCCCTGATCAAGCCCCGCCACCTGCCCATCATCGGCGAGCTCGCCCAGCGCCACCCCACCCTGCCCGTCGTGATCGACCACGCCGCCAAGCCGGACATCGCCGGCGAGGCCTTCCAGCCCTGGGCCAGCCACATGGCCCGCCTCGCCCGCGAGACGCCGTGGTACTGCAAGGTCTCCGGCCTCGTCACCGAAGCCGCGCCCGGTTGGCAGCCCGCGCATCTGCGCCCCTATATCGACCACCTGCTGGCCGAATTCGGCCCCGCCCGCCTCATGTGGGGCAGCGACTGGCCCGTGGTGAACCTCGCCGGCGGCTTCGCGCCCTGGCGGGAGGCCGCGCTGGCCCTGCTGCCGCCCGCCACCCACCCCGCCATCCTCGGCGGTACTGCCGCCCGCTTCTACGGGCTGGAGGCTAAGTCTCCTCCGCCGGCCTGAACGTCATCGCCACGCCGTTCATGCAGAACCGCAGCCCGGTCGGCGGCGGCCCATCCTCGAACACGTGCCCCAGATGGCCCTGGCACTGCGCGCAATGCACCTCGATGCGCGTCATGAACCACGACCGGTCCACCTTCGTCGCCACCGCGGTCTCGATCGGCGCCCAGAAGCTCGGCCAGCCCGTGCCGCTCTCGAACTTTGTCTCCGAGGAAAACAGCGCCGTCCCGCACCCCGCGCAGCAGAACACGCCGGCGCGCTTCTCGTGGTTCAGCGGGCTGGTGCCCGCCCGCTCGGTGCCGTGCTTGCGCAGCACCTTGAACTGCTCCGGCGTCAGCACCTGCTGCCATTCCGCATCACTGCGCGACGCCACGTCCGGCTGGACCTGATCGTTCATCGTCACCTCCTCGCGTTCCGCCACACGATGTGGTGACCCGCCCCCCGGGGTCAACGTGACACATCGCCCCTCAGCCAATACCGTGCCCGTCAGGCGCGCATTTCCGCTCCCCAACGCCCCATCCTGGATCCCCCAGTGCCGGCCACGCCCCAGCCCTCCGCGCTCACCCTGTTGCGCCGGGGCGATTTCCGCGCCTTCCTGCTCGCCCTGATCCTGGCCGCGGCGGCCGAGAGCGCGCTGGCCATCCTGCTCGGCGTTACCGTCTACCAGATCACCCGCGACCCGCTCGCCCTGGCTTGGTTGGGCCTGGTGGAAGCCGCCCCCGCCATCGCCCTCGTCCTCGTTGGTGGCCACGTGGCCGATCGCTTCCCGCGCCGTCGCCTGGTCATCGTCTGCCGCCTGGCGATGGCCGCCCTCACCGCCGGCGTCGCGCTCGCCGCCACCGTGGCGCCCGGCAACATGCTGCCGACCCTCTATCTGATGGCCTTCGGCATCGGCATCGTCCGCGCCTTCAAGGATCCCGCCCATTCCGGCCTGGAAGCCCAGGTGGTTCCGGCCGATCTCGCCGTGCAGGGCGCCTCGCTGCTCGGCACCACCGGCCGGGCCTGCCGCCTCGCCGCCCCGGTCGCCGGCGGCTTTCTCTACGACGCTGCCGGGCCTGCTGCCACCTACGCCGTCATCGCATCCCTCCTGGCCGTCTCCGCGGTCGTGCTGCTGCTCTTCCTGCCGCACCGCCCGCCGCCGGGCCGCCACGCGGATACCGGCGGCATGGCCGCCGACATCGCCGAGGGCCTGCGCTACGTCTTCCGCCACCAGGTCCTGGTGAGCTCGATGGCGCTCGACCTCTTCGCTGTCTTCTTCGGAGGCATGGTGGGGCTGCTGCCGATGTTCGGCGACCTGCTGGGCGTCGGCGCTCAGGGCGTCGGGATCATGCGCGCCGCCCTCTCCGCCGGCGGCCTCACCGCCATGGCGGTGGCGATCCGCTTCCCCCCGCGCGAGCGCGCCGGGCTGGCGCTGCTGATTGCCGTGGCCGGCTTCGGCATCGCCGTGATCGGCTTCGGCCTGTCCACCGATTTCCGCGTTTCGGTCGCCCTGCTGTTCATCATGGGCGCCTGCGACGGCATCAGCGTGGTGGTCCGCCACGCCATCGTCCGCCTGGCCGCCCCGGACAGCATGCGCGGCCGCATCGCCGCGGTGCGCATGGTGTTCCTCAACTCCTCCAATGAGCTGGGCGACTTCGAAAGCGGCGTCGCCGCCCACCTCGTCGGCCCCGCCCTCGCCGTGGCCGGCGGCGGCGCCATCACGCTGGCCGTGGTCGCGGTCACCGCGGTGCTCGCGCCGAAGCTGCGCCGCCTCAATCTGCGCGAACTGGGCCCCTCAACCTAGGCTGTTGCCCCCGCTGCCCGCAGCGCCGCGATCTCGTCGGCCGAATACCCCACCTCGCGCAGGATCTCCTCGCTGTGCTGCCCCACGCGCGGCGGCGGGCGCGTAATGCCGCCCTCGCCTTCCTCCATCCGGAACGCCGGCCCGGCCAGCTTCAGGGTCCCGAACTCCGAGCCGACCGTCTGCAGGATCGCCCGATGCGCCAGCTGCGGATGCGTCGTGATCTCGTCGATCCCCCACACCCGCGCGCAGGGAATGTCCGCCGCACGCAGCCGCGCCTCCCAGTTCGGGATGCTGTCCGCCTGCAACGCCCGCTCGATCTCCGCCTTCATCGCCGCGGCGTTCTCCATGCGCAGGAACCAGTCGGCAAAGCGCGGGTCCGCCAGCACGTCCGGCCGCTCCAGCGCCCGGAACAGCGCCTGGTACTGCTTCTCGGTCAGCACCGCGAGCAGGATGAACCCGTCCCGCCCCTGGAACAGGTCCGCCGTCGGCTTGCGCGAGGGCGAAAGGTTGCCCACCCGCCCCGCCACCTCGCCGGTCACGGTGTACTCCGCCACCTGCTGCGCCAGCAGGTTCAGCACCGCATCCAGCATCGCCACGTCCACGAACTGCCCGCGCCCGGTATGCGTGCGCTGGTACAGCGCGGTGGACATCGCATAGGCCGCCGACAGCCCGGTGATCATGTCCGCCGCCGCGAACCCGGCCCGCGTCGGCCCGCTCTCGGCCGTGCCGGTCATCGCCATCAGCCCGCTCATCGCCTGGATCATGCCGTCATAGCTCGGCGTCCGGCTCTCCGGCCCCTTCTGCCCGAAGCCGGAGATGGCGGTGTAGATCAGCCGCGGGTTCACCTCGCGCAGCTGCGGCCAGCCGATCCCCAGCCGCTCCATCACGCCGGGGCGGAAGTTCTCCACCACCATGTCGGCCTCGCGCGCCATCCGCTTCACCACCGCCACCGCTTCCGGCTTCTGCAGGTCCAGCGTCAGGCTGCGCTTGTTGGCATTCACCGCCATCCAGATCGGCGCCATCTGCCGCTCGGCCCATTCGCGGGAGCGCGCGATCTTGCGCGTGTCCTCTCCCTCCGGATGCTCGATCTTGATCACGTCCGCGCCCTGCAACGCCAACTGGAAGGAGGCGAACGGCCCTGCCAGCACGCGGGTGAAGTCCAGGATGCGAACATTGGCGAAGGCGCGATCCATGGCGCGTACCCCTCAGAGGCCGCGGAAATCGGTGAAGGCCGCGGCCGGCACCCGCTCCGTGCGCAGCCGATTGGCGGGAAAGTCCCGGTCCTCGTACCCGAGCGCCACGCCGCACACCACCACGTCACTCTCCGGCAGCCCCAGCAAACGCCGGATCGGGCCGGCGAACTGCGCGAACACCGCCATGTGGCACGTGTCCAGCCCGCGCGCCCGCGCCGCCACCGCGATGTTCTGCAGGAACATGCCGTAGTCGATCCACGATCCGATCTGCAATTTCCGGTCGATCACGCACACCAGCCCCACCGGCGCGCCGAAGAAGCGCAGGTTGAACGCCACCTGCGCGCGCATCTTGGCGGTCTCGCCCTTGGCGATGCCGAGATGCCCATAGAGCTCCCACCCCACCTTGCGCCGCCGCGCCAGGTAGGGCTCGAAAAGCGGATCGGGATAGTACTGGTAGTCCCGCGCCTCCATGCCGCCGGTCAGGTATTCGCCAGACAGCGCCTCACGGAACGTCTCCAGTTCCGCGCCTCCCAGCGCGACCACGCGCCATGGCTGCATGTTGGTTCCGCTGGGTGCGCGCGCCGCCACGTCCAGCAGATGCTCCACCGACGCGCGGTCCACCGGCTTCGGCAGGAAACCGCGCACCGCCCGGCGCGACAGGATCGCCGCCTCGGTCTCGTTGGCGGCCGCCACATCCGCCGCCATCAGCATCCGCGCATCGTTCATGCCAGCACCCGCTCCACCGCCGCGATCTCCGCGGCACCCATGCGCAGCCCCAGCTTGCTGCGTCGCCACACCACATCCTCGGCATTCCGCGCGAACTCCTGGTCGCGCAGCCACCGCACTTCCGCCGCGGTCAGATCCGCGCCGAGCACCGGCCCAAGATCGCCCATTGCCTGCGCCCCGTCGAGCAGCGTCGCCGCCCGCGTGCCATAGGCCCTCACCAGGCGCCGCGCGAGCCCCTCGGGCAGGAACGGCGACTGCCGCATCGTCCCTGCGACCAGCGCCTCGAACCCGTCCTTCGGAAACGCACCGCCCGGCAGCGCCGAGGCCCCGGTCCATCCCGCCGCAAGCCCGCGCCCGTCCGGCAGGTGCGGCGCCAACTTCGCCAGCGCCGCCTCTGCCAAGCGGCGATAGGTGGTGATCTTGCCGCCGAAAACGCTCAGCAGCGCCCCCTGCCCCGCCGGCGCCTCCAGCGCCAGCACATAGTCACGCGTCGCCGCCTGCGCGGCACTCGCGCCGTCGTCATACAGCGGCCGCACGCCGGAATAGGTCCAGACCACATCCGCCGGCGTCACGGGCTCGCGGAAATAGGCGCTGGCCCCGGCGCAGAGATAGGCGATCTCATCCTCGGAGATGCGCACCTCCCCCGGCGCGCCCGCCCAGTCGCGGTCGGTGGTGCCGATCAGGGTGAAGTCCCGCTCATAGGGAATGGCGAAGAAGATCCGCCCGTCGCCGTTCTGGAAGATGTAGCAGCGGTCATGCGCATATTTTCGCCGCACCACGATGTGGCTCCCCTGCACCAGCCGCACCGCCGCCGGCGCATTCTCGCGCACCACCCCGCGCAGCACATCGGCCACCCAGGGCCCGGCCGCGTTCACCAGCACCCGCGCCCGCACCTGCCGGCGCCCTTGCGGCCCCTGCACTGTCACCATCCAGCCGTCGCCCGCCCGGTCCGCCGCCACGCAGCGCGTGCGCGTCTCCACCACCGCACCTCGGTCCGCGGCATCGCGCGCGTTCAGCACCACCAGCCGGGCATCCTCCACCCAGCAATCCGAATACTCGAAGCCCTTCGCGAACTCCGGCCGCAGCACGGCCCCGGCCTCGTCGCGCCCCAGGTCCAGCACCCGCGTCGCCGGCAGCGCCTTGCGCCCGCCGAGATGGTCGTAGAGGAACAGCCCCAGCCGCAGCAGCCAGGCCGGCCGCAGCCCGCGATGATGCGGCAGCACGAAGCGCAGCGGCCAGATGATGTGCGGCGCGATGCCCCACAGCACCTCCCGCTCCATCAGCGCCTCGCGCACCAGCCGGAACTCGTAATGCTCCAGGTAGCGCAGCCCGCCATGGATAAGCTTGGTCGAGGCGGACGACGTCGCGCCCCCCAGGTCGCCCTGCTCGCACAGATAGACCGACCAGCCCCGCCCCGCCGCGTCGCGCGCGATCCCGGCGCCGTTGATGCCGCCGCCGATGATGGCGATGTCGAAGGTCGAATCAGCCGCCATGGCCATGCGCCTGCTCCAGCGCCGCCTTGGCACGCGCGAACTGCCGCGACACCTCACTGAACCGCTGCCGGTGCAGCAGCACCGCCATCAGTAGGGCCGAGACCACCGCCAGCACCACCGGCCCCGCCACCCAGGTCAGGGCCGCCAGGGCGAAGTAGTAGCTGCGGATGCCACTGTTGAACGTGGTCAACGCGCTGCTCAGCACCCCGGCCATCGCGTCAGCCAATGCCTCGCCCCCTGCCACCGGCGGCGCCGGCACCGCGCCGATCAGGGCCACGATGTAGTTCATCTGGCGCAGCGCCCAGGTCAGCAGGAACACCCCGTGCGCCAGCACCACCGTGGGCAACAGCACCTTCAGCTCGATCAGCGCCCGCGGCGCCGCCTCTCCCCCGAACAGCGCCAGGGCCGGCTCCAGCCGATCCAGGCTCGTCAGCAACCCCACCAGCGCGCCGACCGCCAGCAGGCTGGTCGAGGCAAAGAACGACGCGCTGTGCATCACATGGCCGATCAGCGCCGAATCGACGATCCGGTTGTCGCGCGCCACCATGGCGCGCATCCACCGCCCGCGCACCTCGCCCAGCCCGGCATTGATCGCCCCCGGCCCCAGCAGCCGCACAATCGGCCCGTAGCCCAGCCACAGGGCACAGAACAGGGCAAGTGCCGCAAGGTCGCCCGCCGACAGGATGCGCAACAACTCCATGCGCTCCCTATAGCCGCTGATCGGCCGGCTGTAACGCCACCGGCCGCCGCCGGTCGTTCCAGCAGCGAACACCACGGAGACCCCGATGCCCGCCCCTGACCGCCTGCTGAAATGGCTCGCCTGGCTCCCCGCGCTCTATGCCGCCCACATCATGCTCTGGTACGAACAGTTCAAGCTTACTGGCGCCGAAGGCTCGGTGATGCTGTTCAACACCCTGGCCGACTGGCTGTGGATCAGCGGCTACGAGCAGCCCTTCCGCCTCTCGGTCGCCGTCGCGGAGCTGATTGCCTGCGTGCTGCTGATCAACACCGGCTCGCGGATGTATGGCGCGCTGCTCACCCTCGGCCTCATGTCCGGCGCCATCTTCTTCCATGTCGCAAGCCCGCTCGGCATCGACCCCTACAACGACGGCAGCCAGCTCTTCATGGAAGCCTGCTGGACCTGGCTCTGCGCCGCCGTGATCCTGGCGATCTACCGCCGCGAGCTGGCAGCCCTCGTCGCCGGGCTCAATGCCCGCCCGATGCGCCTCGCCATCTAGCCCGCCTGCGGCCATAAGGGGGCGATGATCGCCCCCGTTGCCACCCCCCGAGAGGTCGCCGTCATCGGCGGCGGCCCCGCCGGCCTGATGGCCGCCGAAACCGTCGCCCGGGCGGGGCACCGCGTCACGATCCACGAGCGGATGCCGAACCCCGGGCGCAAGTTCCTCCTCGCCGGCCGCGGCGGCCTCAACCTCACCCACTCCGAACCGCTGGACCGCTTCCTGCCGCGCTACGCAGAGGCCGCGGCCTTCCTGGCCCCCATCCTCCACGCCTTCCCGCCCATCGAGGTCATCGCCTGGTGCCACGGCCTGGAGCAGGAAACCTTCGCCGGCTCGTCCGGCCGCGTGTTCCCCAAGGCGATGAAGGCGAGCCCCCTGCTGCGCGCCTGGCTGGCGCGCCTGGACATGCTCGGCGTGCGCCTCGTCACCCGCTCCCACTGGACCGGCCGGGATGCGGACGGCACGCTCCACTTCGCCGACGGCACCAGCGCCCGGCCGCACGCCACCATCCTGGCCCTCGGCGGCGCCTCCTGGCCGCGGCTCGGCGCCGACGGCGCATGGGCCGCCGCCCTGCCAGGCGTCGCGATCACGCCGCTACGCCCCGCCAATTGCGGCTTTGCCGCCGACTGGTCGCCGCATCTGCGCCGCCACGCCGGCAGCCCGCTGAAGCGCATCGCCCTGCATCACGAGGGCCGCACAGTGCGCGGCGAAGCCATGATCACGCAGGCTGGCCTCGAAGGCGGCGCGATCTACGCCCTCTCGGCCCCCCTGCGGAACGCCATCGCGCGCGACGGCGGCACCACGCTGCGGATCGACCTGCGCCCCGACCTCGCGGAAGCCGACCTGACCCGCCGCCTCGCCGCCCCTCGCGGCAGCGCCTCGCTCTCCACCCACCTCAAGCGCCACGTCGGCCTCGGCCCCGCCGCCATCGCCCTGGTGCAGGAGGCCCTGCACAGCGGCGAGCCGGCCGCGCTACCCGCGCTCATCAAGGCCACGCCCGTCCGCCTTGTGGCTCCGTTCGGGCTCGACCGCGCGATCTCCACCGCAGGCGGCATCGCCCTCGGCGAACTCACCCCCGCGCTGATGGTCGCGCGCCACCCCGGCCTCTTCGCCGCCGGCGAGATGCTGGATTGGGAAGCCCCCACCGGGGGCTACCTCCTCACCGCCTGCCTCGCCACCGGCCACGCCGCCGGGCGCGGCGCGGTGGCATGGCTGGAGAGCCTCGCCACCTGAGGCCCGTCAGACCCGTTCCAGAACCGCGGCGATGCCCTGGCCGCCGCCGATGCACATGGTCACCAGCGCGTGCTTCCCGCCGGTGCGGCGCATCTCGTACATCGCCTTCACCGTCACGATGCTGCCGGTCGCGCCCACCGGATGGCCGAGCGAAATGCCGGAGCCGTTCGGGTTCACCTTCTCCAGGTCGAACTCCAGGTCACGCGCCACCGCGCATGCCTGGGCGGCGAAGGCCTCGTTGGACTCGATCACATCCATGTCGGACACCTTCATGCCTGCCCGCTCCAACGCCTTGCGGCTGGCCGGCACCGGCCCGATGCCCATGTAGCGCGGATCGACGCCGGCATGCCCGGCCGCCACGATGCGGGCCATCGGCACCAGGTTCAGCCGCCGCACCGCCTCGCCGCTGGCCAGCACCACCGCCGCCGCACCGTCGTTGATGCCGCTGGCATTGCCGGCGGTGACGCTGCCGTTCTTCTTGAACACCGCCCGAAGCCCGGCCATGTCCTCCATCGTGGCACCGTGGCGCACGTGCTCATCGGTGTCGAACACCCCCGGCCCCTTCCGGGTCTTCACCTCGATCGGCAGGATCTGCTCCTTGAAGCGACCTTCCTGGATCGCGCGGCTGGCACGACGATGGCTTTCCACCGCCAGCGCATCCTGCTGCTCGCGCGTGATGCCATGGCTCTCGGCCAGGTTCTCCGCCGTCACCCCCATCAGGATGCGATGGAACGGGTCGTTCAGCGCCCCGTCCAGCGTGTCCTTCATGGTGGTGTCGCCCATCTTCTGGCCCCACCGCGCCGCCTGCACCTGGTACGGCGCCCGGCTCATGTTCTCCACGCCGCCGGCCAGCGCCACGTCGCAGTCGCCCGCCTTGATCGCATTGGCCGCGGTCAGGATCGACTGCAACCCACTGCCGCACAGCCGGTTCACCGTCACCGCCGGGATGTGCTCGGGAAGCCCGCCCTCGATCACCGCGATGCGGGAGATGTACATGTCGCGCGGGTCGGTGTGGACAATCTGGCCGAACACGGCGAGGCCGATCTCATGCGGATCCACCTTCGCCCGCCCCACCGCCTCCTTCGCCACGGCGGCAACAAGCTCGGAGGGGGTGATGTCCTTCAGCGACCCGCCGAAGGTGCCGACGGCCGTGCGCACGCCGGAGACGATGAAGACGTCGGTCATGTTCTGCTCCTACCGGGGCGTTTCCCGAAGCGCGGCCCGCGGCCGTGCGATCGCCCCCACATTAGCCCAGTTCCGCCCCGAAGCGGAGAGCCCTTGTGGCTGCGTGGGAATGCCCGCGGGGCACCGCACATTCCCGCGGGGCTGCCGTGCCCTGGGCGCGGGCGGCAACCGCTTGAGACTTCATTGATCGGTATGGAGTATCGCATACTTCGACCAGGATGCTCCGCCGGCGAACCCACGCCATGGCGAGCCGCCGCCCGGCCCCGCTCGGCCCGGCGCCGGTCCACAACAAGGGACACGGGAAGCCGGGCATTTCCGCCCGGCAGGGCCAGCGAACACCGAAGGGACCGGATGCTTTACCACGTCTACGAAATGCAGCGGGTGGCACTCGCCCCCATGCGCATGGCCGCCACCGGCGCCCTGTCCCTGCTCGAAATGCCGTTCAACCCGCTGCGGGAGACGCCGCTCGGCCGCATCTCCGCCGCCGCGCTGGACAGCTTCGAGCATACCACCCGCGCCTTCGGCAAACCCGCCTGGGACCTGCCCACCACCCGCATCGACGGGGAGGAGGTCGCCGTCCATGAGGAAGTGATCCTGCGCAAGCCCTGGTGCGACCTGCTGCACTTCCGGCGCGAGGCCCACCGCCCGCAAGACGCCACGGTGCTGCTGGTCGCCCCGATGTCCGGCCACTACGCCACGCTGTTGCGCGGCACCGTCCAGGCCTTCCTGCCCGACCACCACGTGTACATCACCGATTGGCGCGATGCGCGCGACATGCCGGTCATGGGCCCCGACTTCGACCTTGACGACTACGTGGACTACATCACCGCCATCATCGAGCACCTGGGGCCGGACTGCCACGTGGTCGCCGTCTGCCAGCCCGCCGTGCCGGTGCTGGCCGCCGTGTCGCTGATGAACGCCAACGCCCCGCACACCGCCCCGCGCACCATGACCCTGATCGGCGGCCCGATCGACACGCGCAAGGGCCCCACCGCGGTGAACGCCTTCGCCAAAAGCCGGCCGCTGGAATGGTTCCGGCGCCATGTCATCCACCGCGTGCCGTTCGGCAACATGGGCTTCATGCGCCAAGTCTATCCCGGCTTCCTGCAGCTCGCCGGCTTCATGGCCATGAACCTCGACCGCCACATGCAGGCGCATTGGGAGATGTTCCAGCACCTCGTGGAAGGCGACGGCGAGCCGCTCGCCTCCAAGCGCGCCTTCTACGAGGAATACCGCGCCGTGATGGACCTGCCGGCCGACTACTACCTGCAGACCATCGAGCGCGTGTTCCAGGAGCACCACCTGCCGCGCGGGCTGTTCCGCCACCGCGACCAGCTGGTGGAGCCCGCGGCCATCGCGCGCACCGCCATGCTCACCGTCGAAGGCGAGCGGGACGACATCTCCGGCATCGGCCAGACCCGCGCCGCCCACGCCCTGGCGCACAACCTCGCCCCGGAGAAGCACGACCACTGGGAGCAGCCGGGTGTCGGCCATTACGGCCTCTTCAATGGCCGCCGCTTCAATGCCGACGTCGCCCCGCGCATCAAGGGCTTCATCGCTCGGCACGGCTGAACGACCCCCGCCGCCCGGCGAAGATGCACCAGGCCGTTGAACGCGGCCCGGCGCTCCCATATTCCACGCCATCAGGCCGCGCGCGCCGCGCTCTCCGCACCACCCGCGGTTGGCGCGGCCGCGCTTCGGCCGTAGGATTGGACCCATAATCGACCTGGGCGGCGGATCGCCCCCGGAGCAGGGAGAACGGACATGCTCGGCCTGATGCAGGCGCAACCACTGCTGATCAGCTCCATCATCCAGCACGCCGCGCGCCACCACCCCACCGGCGAGGTCGTGTCCAAAACCGTCGAGGGCGCGGTGCACCGCACCACCTACCGCGACCTCGAACCGCGCTGCCGCCGCGCCGCGCGCATGCTGCAGCGCCTGGGCGTGCAGGCCGGCGACCGCGTCGCCACCCTGGCCTGGAACGGCTTCCGGCATTTCGAGCTGTACTACGGCATCTCCGGCATGGGCGCGGTCTGCCACACCATCAACCCGCGCCTCTCCCCCGCCGACATCACCTACATCATCAACCACGCCGGCGACGTGGTGCTGTTCCTGGACACCACCTTCGCGCCGCTGGTGGCTGCCGTGGCCAAGGACGTGCGCGCCAGCCTGCGCGCCGTGGTGTTCATGACCGAGCGCGCGCACATGCCCGACATCGCCCTGCCCGAGGGCATGGAGCTGCTCTGCTACGAGGAGCTGATGGCGGCGGCGGACGAGGACTACGCTTGGCCGAGCTTCGACGAGAACACGGCGGCTTCGCTGTGCTACACCTCCGGCACCACGGGCAAGCCGAAGGGCGTGTTGTACAGCCACCGCTCCACCGTGCTGCATGCCTTCGCGCAGAACACCGCCGACGTGTTCGGGCTGCGCGCCACCGACCGGGTGCTGCCGGTGGTGCCGATGTTCCATGTAAACGGCTGGGGTTCGCCGTACGCGGCGCCGATGGTGGGGGCCTCGCTGATCATGCCCGGGCGGCACCTGGACGGGGCCAGCCTGACCAAGCTGATGAACGACGAGCGGGTGACGCTGTCGGCCGGCGTGCCGACGGTATGGCTCGGGCTGCTGAACCACCTGCGCAGCAGCGGCGAGCGGCTGCACACGGTGAAGAGCTTCGTGATCGGCGGCTCGGCCTGCCCGCGCCTGCTGTTCGAGGCATTCGACAAGGAATACGGCATCCGCGTGGACCACGCCTGGGGCATGAGCGAGCTGTCGCCGCTGGGCACCTACAACGCCCCCAAGGCCTCCAACATCCATCTGACCGGCGAGGAGAAGATGGCCCTGCAGCTCACCCAGGGCCGCAGCATCTACGGCGTGGACATGCGGATCGTGGACGACGAGGGCCGCGAGCTGCCCTGGGACGGCAAGACCTCCGGCCACCTCCAGTCGAAAGGCTTCTGGGTCTGCAGCAGCTACTTCGGCGGCACCGCCGGCGATGCCCTGACGCCGGATGGCTGGTTCGCCACCGGCGACGTCGCCACCATCAGCCCCGACGGCTACATGGAGATCACCGACCGCTCGAAGGACGTGATCAAGTCCGGCGGCGAATGGATCAGCTCGATCCAGCTGGAGAACCTCGCCATGTCGCACCCCGACATCGCCGAGGCCGCGATCATCGCCGCCCGGCACGAGAAGTGGGACGAACGCCCGCTGCTGATCGTGGTCCCGCGCGAAGGCCGCGAGATCGACAAGAAGGCGCTGCTCGCGTTCTACGAGGGCAAGGTCGCCAAGTGGTGGATCCCCGACGACGTGGTGGTGGTGAAGGAGCTGCCGCACACCGCCACCGGCAAGGTGCAGAAGCTCGCCCTGCGCGCCCAATGGGCCAACCACCTGGTCCAGGCCGCCCAGTAGGGCGCGCGAAGGCGGCGGGCCGCTACCGCCCGCCGCCGATCGGCACCAGCGCGCCGGTCACGTAGGAGCTCTGGTCGGACAGCAGCCACAGGATCACGTCCGCCACCTCCTCCGCCGAGCCGGCGCGCCCCATCGGGATCATCGGCCTGAACCGCTCGGCACGGTCCGGCACGCCGGCCTTGGCATGGATCTCCGTGTCGATCAGGCCAGGGTTCACGGCATTCACCCGGATCCCCCGCGGCGCCAGCTCGCGCGAGGCGCCCACGGTCAACGTGTCCACCGCGCCCTTCGAGGCCGCGTAATGCACCCACTCGTTGGCGCCGCCGATCTCGCTGGCGCGCGACGACACGTTCACCACCGCCCCGCCCGTGCCACCCAGGTCAGTGGCCATGCGCAGGATCGCCTCGCGCAATGCCAGGAAGCAGCCCTTCACGTTGATCGCCAGCACCTGGTCCAGCGCCGCCGGGTCCAGCGCCTCGATGCGGCTGATCGGCCCGGTGATCCCCGCATTGTTCACCAGGGCGGTCACGCGCCCCAGCTCCCGGTCCACCGCCGCGAAGAACGCCGCTGTCTCCGCGGGGCTCGCGCTGTCCGCCTTCATCGCCAAGGCACGTCCGCCGGCCCGGCGGATCTCCTCCACCACCTGCCGCGCCGGCTCCTCGCTGCTGCGATAGCTGAGCCCGACCGCATATCCCTGCGCCGCCGCCATGCGCGCCACCGCGGCACCGATGCCGGTGCTGCCCCCGGTCACCACCAGAACCTTGTCCGCCATCGCCTGCCCCCTACGCCACAAAGGCCAGCGTGACGCCCATCGTCTGCTCCGGCCCAACCAGCACACGATCCGGCGTCCGTGCCGCCAGCGCAACGCCGCCAGCGCGCAGCGCAGCCTCGGCCATGTCCAGCCCCTGCGTGCGCAGCACCAGCGCGGCCATCCATTCCCGCCGCCCCAGCGCCGGCGCCGCCGCGGCCCCGAACCGCGCCGACAGCTCCCGCGGATCAACCACGTCGATGCGCGACAACCCGACCGCCAGCCGCACGCCACCCGCGATCGCCCTCACGGCCCCCGCGCCGAACATCCGCCCGAACAGCCCGCCCAGCCACGCCGGGTCCTCGGCTGCAATCACCGCCTCCAGCACGCCCACCGTCCCGTTCGCGTGGCGCCGCCATTCGTCCCGCCACACCAGGTCGCGCGTCAGGTGGTGGCAGAAATACATCCGCCCGGCCTCCGTGGCTTCGTTCGGCAACCGCACCGTGCGGAACACCGCATCCCGCGGGCCCTGCGGCAGTTCCACCGGCCGGGTGAACTCGTTCGGCGCCGAGCATGCCACGCCGGCCGCCTGCAATGCCGCCGCCACCTGCGCCGACTCCTCGGTGCCCCACACCAGGCCGTTCAGCCCCATCGGCCAGCCCAGGATGTCCTTCCGCCCGCCACCACCGGGCGGCGTGCCGATCAGCTCCAGGTAATCGGTGCCGAAGATCGCCAGGTGGTTCACCGACCCCAGCGAATGGTAGCCGCGCGGGGTCAGCGAGAAGCCCAGCCGCCCATAGATCTCCTGCGCCTCGTCCATCCTGTCGTGCACGTTGACCACCACGTGGTCCAGCGTCGGCATGGGCAGCGTCATCACCGGTCCTTCCGAGTCATCCACGCGATCGTCTGCGGCATCCAGCCGGAGGGCCGGCGCGCCGCACCCGAAACAAGCCGTTGCGCGGACAGCATTGCACGCCGTGCCGTAACAGTGGAAATTGCATCCATATGCGATCATGACCAGGGAGGTACGACGCTGCCGATGCGGGAGGATTCCACCCGGCCGAGTCCCCCCACGATGCAGATCGTCGGTGCGTCGCTGCTCGCGTTCCTGCTGGCCTCCGCCCCAGGCACGACGGCCATTGCGCAACCCCTGCCGCAGGTCCCGGCGGGCTCCCCCCTGCCGCGAATCGCGCCGGCCCCACGCCCCGCCGTCGGCGGCCCTGCCGTCGCGCCCGCCGCGCCCTCGATCAGCCGCGGCAACCCCGACGACGTGTTCCAGGTCAGCGGCGGCACCGTCGAGGGCTCCACCGTCTACCCGCCCGACAGCTGGGCCGCCCTCACAAACCGTGTCCGCGGCCGCGTCACTCGTGCGCAGGTGGAGGCGCTCCGCCAGGAGATCCTCGGGCGCTATCGTGCCGACGGCTACCTCCTCACCGGCGTCACCCTCGCCGATGGCGGCGCCGGCCGCGTTCGCTTCGTCGTCACCGAGGGCCACATTGCCGAGGTGAAGCTCGACGGCGACATCGGCCCGGCCGGCACCCAGGTGCTGCGCTTCCTCAACCGCCTCATCGAAACCCGCCCGATCGACACCGCCACTCTGGAGCGCGCCCTGCTCCTCGCCCAGGATGTCCCGGGCGTCTCGCTGCGCGCCGTGCTGCGCCCCTCGGCCGAGGCGCCCGGCGCGCTCACCCTCATTGCCCAGGTCCAGCGCTCGCCCTGGGGCGCCACCTTCGTCGCCGACAATCGCGGCGCCCCCTTCACCGGCCCCGAGGGCGCCCTGCTGGCCATCGACGCCAACAGCTTCAGCGAATTCGGGGAACGCACCACGGTCTCCCTGTTCCGCACCTTCAACGCCACACAGACCTTCGGCCAGATCGCCACCGAAGCCTTCGTCGGCAGTTCCGGCCTCAAGATCCGCCTCTTCGGCGGCTCCGGCACGGCCGATCCCTCCGGTGCCCTGCGCGCCAACCGCTACCACGGCATCACCACCAATGTCGGCCTCACCGCCAGCTACCCGGTGATCCGCGCCCGCCAGCAAAGCCTCGGCATCTTCGGCACCATGGAGCTGCTCGACAGCGAGATCTTCACCGGCAGCCCTGCCCGCCAGGCCAGCCGCGACAACCTGCGCATCCTGCGCGCCGGCGCCGAGTATGCCCGGCAGGACACCTGGCTCGGCGCCGAGCGCAGCGCCATCTCCACCGCCGCCGTGCGGGTGTCCCGCGGCCTCGATACGCTCGGCGCCTCGCCCAGCAATCCGGTCAATGTCGGCCGGCAGAATCAGGTGGTGGAGTTCACCAAGGTCAACCTTGAGCTCAGCCGCACCCAAACCCTGTTCCAGCCCTGGGAGGGCGCGTCGGTGGCGCTGCAGGCCACCATCGCCGCCCAGTTCAGCCAGGACATCCTCCCTTCGGCGGAGAAATTCTACCTCGGCGGCGCGCGCATCAACCGCGGCTACTTCGCCGGCGAGGTCACCGGCGACAAGGCCTGGGCCACGGCGCTCGAACTGCAGCTCAACACCGCCCTCAGCCTCGACCTGCTGGGCACCCCGCTCGAGATCGGCACCACGCTCTACACGTTCTACGACTGGGGCGAGATCGTCGAGAACCAGAAGACCGACCCGAACCGCCGCCTGCAGTCCTTCGGCGCCGGCACCAGGCTGCGTCTCACCACCAACGTGTCGATCGATCTCGAATGGGCACACCGCGTCGTGCGCCGCCCGCTCGGCGCCCAGGCCAACACCGCCCCCCTGCGCGGCGACGCCTTCTACTGGCGCCTGATCACCCGGTTCTGACCATGCGCCCGCGCGAAGCAACCATCCGCCCGGGCACCCCGCCCACCGGCCCCCAGGAGACAGCGTGATGGCCGAGCCGAGCCAGACTGCCTCCCGCGCCGCACAGCGCCGGACGCGCCGCACCGGCGCCC
>CANHCJ010000007.1 GCA_947458025.1 Rhodospirillales bacterium
ATCCCGGCCATCCGCACCCTGGCCGAGGTGGTCTTCCAGCGCCGCGGCGCCGAGCGCTGGCGCGTCCTGCCCGCCGCCCTCACCTCGGTGTTCTGGTGCCTGCTGCCCTCCGCCGGCACCGCCTCGGTCGGTCTCGTCGCCGTGCTCACCCTGCTCGTCACCTTCCAGCAGGCCCGCCTGCTAGCGATCCAGAACGACAAGATCGAGATCCAGAACATGCTGGTCGACAGCCAGCGTCGCACTAATCTTTCTAACGAATTAATTTCAATTAACGACAAGCTCGACAGGGAGAAGGAGGAGGCCGAACGCGCCCAGTTCGGCAAATGCCGCACCGTCGCCGACCGCCGCTGCTGGCTGCGGATCGAGGGTGAGCCAGCTCAATTCAGCTTCATACCCACCCAGGCCACCATTGGCCGCATCGCCGCTCTCACCCAGGCAATGCAACCATACCTGAGCATCAACGTTGAGGGAGCAACACCTGACCTCTGCCTTCACACCACCGCGTCGCCAACCCTCACGCGCGCCTATATCGCTTTGCTTGGCCCTTGGATCGCTCGCCGCGCGACCAATCCAAGCCACAGCGTTTCTCTAGACGAGGCCAAAATCCAGTTGCGAGAGATCTACCTCTCCGACACAGAAGTTCTAGACGTGAAGAAGCACGGATTCTCAAGCAGAGTATTGGACTGGATCGATAACTCATTCGGTAGTGGACGTACATTCTTCCAACTAGGCTGCGGCCCAACCAGCCCTGAGCGCGGCCAAGTACTGGTCTCGCTGCACGCCGCCGGCATTGAGCTGAACGTGATCCAACGCGCTGGTGCCAACTTCACCTTCGCCGACATCCCCGGCGCCAACCTCGCCGGCATCCGGCTCGAAACCTTCGACCTCGCCGGCGCCCGCCTGCCCGGCGCGAACCTCACCGGCGCCACGCTGTCCGGCGTCAGCTTCCGCGGCGCCGATCTCGGCAATGCCCGCTTCGCCAATGCCAGCCTCGCCCGCTCCGATTTCGAGGGTGCGCGCCTGCAGGCCTATCTGCGCGACGGCGATGCCCCGCTGTTCTTCATGCCGCGCGTCGCCCAGGACAACCAGCTGGCGGGCGTGCGCCTGTTCCAGGAAAGCCGCACCCCGAACATCGTCCAGCGCCTCTGCGCCACGCTTGCCTTCGCCGCGGCCGACGACCTCGACCCCGCCCTGCCGTCCCTGCGCGACAATGCCCAGCGCTTCGGCATCCTGGTGGAAACCCGCCCCGGCCGCGACGGGGCAACCCGGCAGGAGGCGGTGCTGGTGCACGACCTGCACCTGCCGCCCCAGGTCCTGCATCGCACGCCGGGCGGCGCCGTGCTGGAGTATCGCGGCCTGAAGGACTGCCCCCGCGGCTGAGCGGCCCCGCTACAGCACGAACCAGTTCGCCTCCACCGGTCCCGCGGCGGTGACGATGATGGTCACGTCGGCCACGCCGTCGCCGTTCACCTCGCCCTGGATCAGCCGTGTCGCCCCCTGGTCCTGCCAGCGCAGCTGGCCCGCGGCGCTGAAGGCGGCCGTGCCGATGAAGCTGAACGCATCCTCGGCCAGCGTCGCCCCGATCGCATCGATCGCGGCGAGGTTGATCACCTCCCCGGCCGCCCGGTTCAGGTCCTGCAGCGTGGTGGCGTTCGTGGCCGCCGGCCCCACCGCCGCCGGCAGGAAGCGGAACTCGTCCACCCCATCCCGGCCGAGCACGGTATCGATGCCGCCGCCCAGCAGGAACACATCCGGCGCGGCCGAGCCCGACAGCGTCTGGTTCGCGGCCGTGCTGGCGATATCGTCGTTGAGGATGATCCCCACCGCCGCGGCGGTGGCCAGCGCAACGCCCTGCTGCGGGTTGGCCAGGGTCACGGTGAAGCTCTCGTTCGCCTCCGCCGCGACATCGCCGGCGACAAGCACCGTCACCGTCTGCGTCGCCTGGCCCGGCGAGAAGCTCACCCGCCCGGCCGGCAACTGCCCCCCGGCAAAATCCGCCCCGCTCGCCGCAAGGGTGCCGTTCGCCGTGCCGCCGGTCACCGCCCAGTCCGCCGCCGCAACCCCGGACAGGTCGCCGCTGCGCGTCACGGTGAAGGTGAACGCCGTGCTGCCTGCCGCCCCTTCCTGCTTCTGCGCGCTGGCCCGCGCGATCGCCAGGGTGCCGGTGCCGGCGGGGTCGTCGTTGCGGATCATGCCGGCCGCCGTGGCGGTGCCCAGCGTCACGCCCGCGGGCACGCCCGACAGGGTGATGGAGAAGTCCTCGTCCGCCTCCACCGCCGTGTCGCCCGCCACCAGCACGGTGACGATCTGGCTTGCCTGGCCGGGATTGAAGCTGACGCTGCCGCTGGGCAGAACCCCGCCGGCGAAATCCTCCGCCGTGGCGCCGCCGGCGGCCACCGCCCAGTTCGCGCTGGCCGGCCCGGCGGTGCTGCCGCCGCGCGTGACCGCGAAGGTGAAGGCGGTGCTGCCGCCCGCGCCCTCGCCGCGATCGGCCTGGACCGGCACGATCGACAGGATGCCGGAGGGCGGGAAGTCGTCGTTCATGATCACGCCGGTGGCCGTGGCGCCGCCGATCGCAACGCCGGCCTGCGGCGCGGCCAGGGTGACGGTGAAGCTCTCGTTGACCTCGATCACCCCATCGCCCGCCACCGGCACCACCACGGTCGCCTGGGTGTGACCGGCGGCGAAGTTAACCCGGCCCGTGGGCAGCACGCCGCCGGCGAAGTCCGAGCCCGCGGCCGCGACCGTGGAGGCAACGCCGCCGCCGGTCACCGCCCAGTCGGCGCTGGCCGTCCCGCTGGTGTCGCCGCTGCGGGTGACGGTGAAGGTGAAGCCGGCGGTGCCCGCCTGCCCCTCCGCCCGCTGCGCGCTGCCGCGCGCGATCGCCAGCGAACCGGTGCCGGCCGCGTCGTCGTTGAAGATCACCCCCGTGGCCGCGGCGGTGCCGAGCATCAGCCCCGCCGAGGGGTTGGCCAGGGTGAGGGTGAAGCTCTCGTTGAACTCGTTCGTCGCGTCGCCCTTGACGCTGACGGTGATGGCCCGGCTCGCCTGCCCCGCCGCGAAGGACACCACGCCGGTCGGCATCGCCCCTGTGGCGAAGTCGCTGCCGGCGGCCGAGACGGTGCCGCCCACGGCCCCGGCCGAGACGGTCCAGCTGGCACTCGCCGCCGCGCCGAGCGGGCCGGTGCGGGTGGCCAGGAAGGTGAAGCCCGTGGTGCTGCCCGATTGCCCCTCGGCCCGCGCGGCGTGCAGCCGGGAGACGGAGATGGCGGGCACCTCATCGTCGTTCTGGATCGTGCCGGCGGCCGTGGCGGTGGCGATCGCCGCCCCGGTGGCATTGTCGAGCGTGACGGTGAAGCCCTCATCCGGCTCCACGGTGCTGTCCCCGGCCACCAGCACGGTGATCGCCTGGCTCGTTTCGCCGGGCGGGAAGCTGACGGTGCCGGAGGGCAAGGTGCCGCCCAGGAAATCCGCGGCGGCGGCCGGGTTGCTGCCCGACCCGGCCACGGACCAGCCGGCGGTGCTGGCCTGGCCGGTATCGCCGCTGCGGGTGACGGTGAAGGTGAAGGCGGTGCTGCCGGACTGGCCCTCGGCCCGCACGGCGGCGACGGCGGCGCTCGACAGCGCCGCGTCGGCGTTCTGGATGGTGCCGGAGGCCGTGGCGACGGCGATCCCGGTGCCGCTGCTGGGGTTGGCCAGCGTGACGGTGAAGCCCTCGTCTGGCTCGAAGCCGCTGTCCCCGGCCACCAGCACGGTGATGGTCTGGCTGGTCTCGCCGGCGGCGAAGCTGACGGTGCCGGAGGGCAAGGCGCCGCCTTCGAAATCCGCGGCGGCGGCGGGGTTGGCGCCCGACCCGGCCACGGACCAGTCGGCGGTGCTGGCCTGGGTGGTATCGCCGCTGCGGGTGACGGTGAAGGTGAAGCCGGTGCTGCCGGACTGACCCTCGGCCAGCACGGCGGCGGCGGCGGCGATCGACAGGGCGGTGTCGTCGTTCTGGATGGTGCCGGAGGCCGTGGCGCCGGCGATCGCGGTGCCGCTGCCGGGGTTGGCCAGCGTGACGGTGAAGCCCTCATCCGGCTCGAAGCCGCTGTCCCCGGCCACCAGCACGGTGATGGTCTGGCTGGTCTCGCCGGCCGCGAAGCTGACGGTGCCGGTGGGCAAGGCGCCGCCCACGAAATCCGCGGCGGCGGCCGGGTTGCTGCCCGATCCGGCCACGGACCAGCCGGCGGTGCTGGCCTGGCCGGTGTTGCCGCTGCGGGTGACGTTGAAGGTGAAGGCGGTGCTGGCGGACTGGCCCTCGGCGCGCATGGCGGAGGCGACGACGATCGACAGGGAGGCGTCGTCGTTCAGGATGGTGCCGGAGGCCGACGCGGTGATGATCGTCGCGCCGATCGGGCCGCCCAGCGAGATGAGGAAGGCCTCGTCCGCTTCGACCACGCTGTCGCCGGCCACGGGCACCGTGATCGTCTGGCTGGTCTGGCCGACGGCGAAGCTGACGGTGCCGGAGGGCAGGACGCCGCCGGCGAAATCCGCGGCCAGGGCGGGGCTGCCGCCAGCGCCCGTCACGCCCCAGTTGGCGGTGCTGGCCTGGGCGGTGCTGCCGCTGCGGGTGACGGTGAAGGTGAAGGCGGTGCTGCCGGCGTGCCCCTCGGCCTGCACCGCGGCGGCGGCGGCGATCGACAGGGAGGCGTCGTCGTTCTGGATCGTGCCGGCGGCGGTGGCGGTGGCGATCGTGGCGCCGGTGGCGTTGTCGAGCGTGACGGTGAAGCCTTCATCCGGCTCCACGGTGCTGTCCCCGGCCACCAGCACGGTGATCGTCTGGCTGGTTTCGCCGGCGGCGAAGCTGACGGTGCCGGAGGGCAAGGTGCCGCCCGGGAAATCCGCGGCGGCGGCCGGGTTGGCGCCCGAACCGGTCACGGCCCAGTTGGCGGTGCTGGCCTGGGCGGTGTTGCCGCTGCGGGTGACGGTGAAGGTGAAGGCGGTGCTGCCGGACTGGCCCTCGGCCCGCACGGCGGTGGCGGCGGCGACGGACAGGATGGCATCGTCGTTCTGGATCGTGCCGGAGGCCGTGCCTGCGGCGATCTCGAGGCCGCTGCCGGGGCTGGTGAGGTTGACGTTGAAGCCCTCGTCGGCCTCCGAGATCGTGTCGGCGGCCACGGGGATGGTGATGTCGAGGCTGGCCTGGCCGGGCGCGAAGGTGACGGTGCCGGAGGGAAGCACGCCGCCGGCGAAGTCCGCGGCGGTGGCCGGGTTGGCCCCGCTGCCCGAGGTGGCGTAGCCGATGGTCGCGGCCGCGCCGAGATCGCCGCCGCGGGTGAGGGTGAAGGTGAAGCCGGTGGTGCCGCCGGTGCCCTCCGGCTTCAACGCCGAGAGCGGCGCGATCGACACGGTGCTTTCCGCCGGCAGCACCACGCCGGAATAGAGCGCCCTGATCCCGGTGATGTCGCTGACGTTGAGGTCCCGGTTCAAACCCGAGGCAATGGGGGACAGATTGGCGGTGGGGTCGGTGGCCGTGTTGCTGTGGTCCAGCCCCAGTGCGTGGCCGATCTCGTGCAGCATCACCTGGAAGGCCGAGGAGACGGTGCCCTGGTAGACCAGGGTGCCGCCGCCATCGGTCAGCGGCGTGATGGAGGGATCCTGGAGCCGCACCAGCGCCCCGGCACTCATGGTGCGCGTTGTCGGGAAGAAGCTGAAGCTGGCCTCGCCGATCTCCCCGGCCGGAGGGTTGCCGAAATTGCCCCAGCCCACCCGGATATCGGCCTGCCCCTCCTCCCCTGGCGCGTCTGCCACCTCCACGAAGCGCAGCCCGGAGACGGCGGACCAGCGCGCGAAGGACGCCCGCCACAGCGCGGCGAGGTTCGCCTGCGCCACCGGGTCCACGAAGCTGCTGAAGCTCGCGGACGCGCCGGGATAGTTGGCCTGGGCGAAGCTCCAGCGCACTTCGGGCGAGGTCCAGATCGCGGACCCCGGTTCGAAGCTGACGCCCGCCACCGTGACCAGCGTGCCGCCGAACCCGTCCGGCGCCACCTGGAAGCTGCGCCCGCTGTAGTCCCCGGCCAGGCGCAGCGACACGCTGCCGCCCGCGGTCGTGAGGACCAGCGAGCTGTCGGCGCCAAGCGGCACCGCGGCCGCGGAGCTCGCCAGCACGTCCTTCAGCTGGAGCACGTTCGTGGTCTGGAACCCGGCGATGATGCCGCCGAACGCGCCCGCACCGCTGAAGGCCACCTTCGCGTTGGTGCCGACGAAGGCCATGGTGCCGCCCGAGACGGTGCCGAGGTCCAGCGTGGCGCCCGCCGGGGCCTGCACCACCAGCGAGCCGGAAAGCAGCCCGCCGATGGTGACCGTGCCGCCAGTGGCGCGAAGCACCCCCTCGCCCTCCAGGCTCACGCCATAGCTGCCGGCCGGAAGCTCCAGCGTCGCGTTGCGCGCGATCGTCACGGCCCCGTTGCCTGTCATGCCGCCGGCCAGCCGCAGCACGCCGCCATCGGCAACCAGCGAACCCGCCATCGCCACCGACGTGCTGATCCGGCCGAATCCGGTGAGGACGCCACCGGGGGCGACCGACAGGCCACCGCTCGCGGCCAACGTTCCGCCGCCCAGTTCCAGGCGCCCGGCAACCGACAGAGCCTGCGCCGTGATGTAGTTGCGCATTCCGAGGATCTGCAGGTCGCCGCCCGGCACAATCGTTGTGAGGGTGCTGTCGATCGTTCGGGCGAGGCCCCCCGCGGTGCGCCCCTGGACCGCCGAGTTCACATGATTCAGCACCACCGTGCCGGCCAGCGTGGTGATCTCGGTGCTCTGCCCGAATCGCGCGATGTCGATGGTGGCAACCTGCCCGCCCAATGGCGCGCCGCTGGCAATGTAGGTGCCGCCCGACAGCGTGCCGCCAGACAGGTTCGTGAGAGTCGTTCCGTTCAGGAACATGTAGCTGCCAGAGACCGAGGCGGTGAGGGTGCCGTTGTTGGTCAGGGTGCCCTTGGTCACCTGCAGGACGGCGTCTGCCTTGTCGACAGCGAGCGTGCCGAACACCGTGGTGCCGCCGCTCGCCGCAAGGGTCCCGCTGCTCGACAGCCGCCCCCCCGTCGGCACGACCACGGTCGGGACGGTTGCTTTGCCCGAAAGCGCGAGCGTACCGGCGACATCCAGGGTGACGCCTGTGCCGCCGCTCAGCGACCTGGCCTGGACCGAGGTGCCGGACCCGACGGTGACGGTGTAGGGCCCCGCCGGCGACAGCGCGACGTCGGCATCCGTCGCGTTCGGGGCGACGACGCCGGCCCAAAGACTGTCCTGGCCCCACAGGCCGGAAACCGAGCTCTTCCAGACAAACGATGCCATGCCGCGACCCCCTGGGCCGCCGGGATCCCTGCCCCGGACGACGTGCGCCAGTGTATGCGGCCGCAACAACGGGACACAGGGATTGAATCAAGGAAATCTTGCCGGGCGTTCGCGTTGGCGGGCGGTCGACCGGGACGGGTGGCCGTTGCGGGCCGCCAGGGGGCGGTTCAGCCCGGCGCCAGGCTCAGGGCGCGTCCTTCAGGTAGCGCTCGGCCAGTTCCACGTAGTGGGCGGCGGTGCGGCCGAACTTCGCCTGGTCCTCGGCCGAGAGCACGCGCCACAGCTTGGCGGGCGAGCCGGACCAGATCTCGCCGGGGCCGATGCGCTTGCCCGGGGTCAGCAGGCCGCCGGCGGCGAGCATGCCGCCTTCCTCGATCACCGCGCCATCCAGCACCGTGGCGCCCATGCCCACGAAGGCGCGGTCCTTCAGGGTGCAGGCGTGGATGATGCAGGCGTGGCCCACCGTCACGTCCTCGCCGATGATCGTCGGCATGGTGCCGGCGTTCACGTGGACGATCGTGCCGTCCTGGATGTTGCTGCGCGCGCCGACGCGGATGAAGTTGGTGTCGCCGCGCAGCACGCAGTGGAACCAGATGCCGGCCTTTGGGCCGATCGTGACCTGCCCGATCAGCGCCGCGGTGGGGGCGATGAACGCGTCGGGCGCCACCTGTGGGGTGGCGCCCTCGAACGGAAACAGCGGGCCGGCCATGCTCACGCGGTGGCCAGCTCGCGCAGCGCGTTGCCGGGATGCGGCAGGCCGAGCATGAGCGCGATGTTCTGCACCGCGGCCCCGGAGGCGCCCTTGCCGAGGTTGTCGAGCCGGGCGACCAGCAGCGCGTGGCGGTGCTTGTCGTTGGCGTAGACGCGCAGTTCCAGCATGTCGGTGTCGTTGAGGTCTTCCGAGGTGAGGCGGTCGGCGGGTTGCGTCGGCATCACCTTCACCAGCGTGCTGCCGGCGAAATGCGCCTGCAGGGCCGCGGTGAGGTCCGCACCCGTGGGCGCGCCGGCGAGCATATCCAGGTGGAGCGGGACGCTGACCAGCATACCCTGGCGGAAATGGCCGACCGAGGGGATGAAGATCGGGCGGCGGGCGAGGCCGGAATAGAGCTGGGTCTCCGGCACGTGCTTGTGCTCGAAGCCCATGCCGTAGAGCTCGAAGCTCGGGCCGCCGGTGGTTTCGTGCGCCTCGATCATCGACTTGCCGCCGCCGGAATAGCCGCTGACGGCGTTGATCGCGATCGGGTAGTCCGCCGGCATGATGCCCGCGTCCACCAGGGGCCGGATCAGCGCGATGGCGCCGGTGGGGTAGCAGCCCGGGTTGGCCACCTTGCGCGCGGTGGCCACCTTCGCGGCCTGGCCCGGCGCCATTTCCGGGAAGCCGTAGGCCCAGCCCGGGTTCACCCGGTGCGCGGTGGAGGCATCGAGCAGCTTCGGCGCGCGGTCGCCCAGCGCATCGGCGAGCGCGGTGCTTTCCTTGGCCGCGTCATCCGGCAGGCACAGCACCACGAGGTCCACGTCGCGCATCATCTCCTGGCGCGCGGCGGGGTCCTTTCGTCGGTCGCCGGTCAGGCTCTTCAGCTGCACGGAGGGGAACGCCTCCAGGCGCTGGCGGATGCCGAGCCCCGTGGTTCCTGCCTCGCCGTCGATGAAGACCGTGGCCGTGTGTGCCATGCGAATTTCTCCTTCCGGCGGCATGCTTTGCCGCAGTGCGCGGGAAAGGCAAGGAAAACAGCGAAGCCGAGCTGCCTGCCTTCCATGCATTATTGCGCGGGCACCGTTACGGGGCCGGCGAGGGGGGTTCGCACCTGCACGAATTCAGGCATCCTGGCCGGCGACGGGTGGCAACGGGACGGCGGGCGTGGCAGCGGATGGAGTGACCAAGACGGCCACGGGGCTGGGGCTGTTCGACCGGCGGCTGCTGCTTGGCATCCTGTTCATCTGCCTCTCCGGCGTGGTGTTCCCGGTGATGAACGGCTTCGCCAAGTTCCTGGGGGCCGAGTATTCCTTCCTGCAGGTGAGCTGGGCGCGCGCCTTCGGGCATTTCGTGTTCATCCTGCTGGCCTTCCTGCCGCAGCACGGGCTGGGGCTGCTGCGCACCAAGCGGCCGATGATCCAGTTCGGCCGGGCGGTGATGCTGTATGTCTCCAACCTGTGCTTCTTCTTCGCGATCGTGTTCATCCCGATCGCCGATGCCGCGGCGATCAGCATGACCTCGCCGCTGGTGGTGGCGCTGCTGGCCTGGCCGCTGCTGGGCGAGCGGACCAACGCGGCGCGGCTGGTGGCGCTGGCGATCGGGTTCGTGGGCGTGCTGATCGTGATCCGGCCGGGGACGGACCTGTTCCACTGGGCCTCGCTGTTCGTGGTGGCCAGCTCGGTCTGCTACGGGATGTACCAGATCCTGACGCGCAAGGTGGCCGGGATCGATTCGCCCGAGACCTCGGCGGTGTACGCCCCGATCATCGGCGCGATCGGCATGCTGCTGGTGATGCCCTTCGTGTGGCGCACGCCGGGCACGCTGGTGGACCTCGGCATGTTCCTGGGCCTCGGCGTGCTGGGGGCGGCGGGGCACTATTTCGTGGCGAAGGCGCTGACGCTGGCGCCGGCGAACCTCGTCTCGCCGTTCCAGTATTTCCAGCTCTTTGCCTCCGTGATCGTGGGCTACCTGTTCTTCGCAGCCCTGCCGGATGCGGCGATGTGGATCGGGGCGGGGATCATCATGGTCTCCGGGCTGTATATCGGCTGGACCCAAACCCGAGTGGCGAAATAGCGGGAGGCGCGGCATGGGCGCATTGGCGGGCAAGGTCGCGCTGGTGACCGGGGCGGGGAAGAACATCGGGCGGGCCATCGCGCTGACCCTGGCGCGCGACGGGGCCGCGGTGGCGGTGAACGGGCGCAGCGATGCGGCGGCGGTGGAGGAGGTGGTGGCCACCATCCGCGCCGCCGGCGGCACCGCGGTGGCGGTGATGGGCGACGTTTCCGCGCACGAGCAGGCGCGCGGCGTGGTGGGGGCGGCGGTGCAGGCGCTCGGCGCGCTGGATATCCTGGTGAGCAACGCCGGGCTGCGGCGGCAGACGCCGTACTTGGAGATCTCCCTGGCCGAATGGCGCGAGATCATGTCCGTGGCGCTGGACGGCGCGTTCTTCCTGTCGCAGGCGGCGATCCCGCACATGCTGCGGCGCGGCGGCGGGGCAATCGTGGCGATGTCCGGCATGTCCAACCATGTCGGCACGCCGAACCGGGCGCATGTGTCGGCCAGCAAGGCGGGGCTGGAAGGGCTGATGCGCTCGCTGGCGGTGGAATTCGGCGGGCAGAACATCCGGGCGAACTGCATCGCGCCGGGGGCGATCGACACGGTGCGCGGGGCCTCGGCCGGGCCGCTGCCGGGGACGCTGACGCTGGAAGGCACGCCGCTGGGGCGGCGCGGCACGGTGGACGAGATCGCGGGGACGGTGCGGCTGCTGGTGGGGCCGGAGGGGGGCTACATCACCGGGCAGACCATTCATGTGAATGGGGGGGTGTATCTCACGTAAGCAAGGCGTTCTTTTTTGAAAAAAAGAACCAAAAAACTTTTCCCCGTTTGCACCCGGGTGCAAACGGGGAAAGTCTTTTTTGCTTCTTTTTTCTTCAGAAAAAAGAAGATGCTTGCTTAGGGAACATCCACCTCGGGGCGCCAGACGACTGGCACGAAGGCATAGGCACCGCCCGCCCGGACCACATGGCCGAAGGACGGGAAATCGAGGTGCATGCCGGCGACCAGGAGCTTGTCCGCCGCGGCCATGTCCAGCGCACGGGCGCGGGTGCTGCGGGCCTGGTCGCTGTCGGTGTCGAAGGCGAGGCCGGCCTGCGGCAGGGCGAACTGGATGCCGGGCAGGTGGACCACGTCGCCCCAGATGAACAGGCTCTCCTGCCCCGAGGCGATCAGCCAGCCGGAATGGCCGGGCGTGTGGCCGGGCAGGTGGTGGCAGGTGATGCCGGGCAGGCCTTCCTGCCCGTGCGCCACGGTGCGGGTGCGCGCGGCGTAGGGGCGCAGCGCGCCCTGGGCGATGGCGAAGTTGCCCTTCTCGGCCTCCGGCGCGGCGGCGGCGCGGGCATCATCGAGCCAGAACGCGGTCTCCAGGCCGTTGATGATGATCTCGGCGTTGGGGTACCAGGGCTTGCCGTCGCCATCCACCAGGCCGCTCACGTGGTCGACATGGGCGTGGGTGACGAGCACGGCGGCGATGTCGGCGGGCTTGATGCCGAGCGTGTCGAGCTTGCCGCGGGCGCGGCCCATGGCGGGGCCGAAGGCGGTGCCGCAGCCGGTATCCACCAGCACCTTCTTCCCGCCGATCTCCAGCAGGTAGGAGGAGATGGTGATGCGCGGCGGCAGCACGCGGAAGGCGGCGGCCTCCGCGGCGGCGGCCTGATCCTCGGCCACGCCGTTCACGATGGCGGTGGAGGCCTGGAACTGGCCGTCGTTGAGGGCGGTGACGGTGATGTCGCCGACGCGGATGCTGTGGATGCCGGAATGCTGCATGGGTCGTGGGGTCCAGGGTTCGGTGGGTTCAGGCAGCGGCGCGCGCCGTGTTGCGGCGCCACACCGACATTATGCTACCGAGGATGCCCTGGGGGAGGAAAATGATGAAGATGACCAGCAGCAGGCCGTAGATCAGGTTGTCCCAGCCGACGGCGGCGGGGCCGAAGCCGATGCGCAGCCCTTCGCCGAGCAGGATGGTGATGACCGCGCCGATGGTGGGGCCGAGCGCCACGTAGATCCCGCCGACGACCACGGCGAAGACCATCTGCAGCGAGATGGCGATGCCGCTGACGCTGTCGGGCGAGACGAACATCTGGTACTGGCAGTAGAGCGCGCCGGACAGCGCCGTCATCATCGCGGAGATCACGGTGATCTTGAGCTTCTCGGCGGTGACGTTGACGCCGGCGGCAGCCGCCGCGTCCTCGTCCTCCGAGATCGCCTCCAGCGCGTAGCGCATCATGCTGTGCTGCACGGCGTACCAGATCACCAGGCCCATGGCCCAGACGGCGAGCGCGATCAGGTACCAGGTGGACTTGTCGGTGAACTGGAAGGCGATGATCGAGGAGCCGCCCGGCACGCGATCCGGCGTGTAGCCCAGCGAGCCGCCGGTGAGGCCGCGGGTGGCGACGATCACCTGCAGCACGATGCCCGAGAGCGCGAGCGTGACGAGCGCGAAGTAGTGGCCGGTGATGCGGAAGCGGAAGCAGGGCCAGGCCACCACCAGGGCCAGCAGCGCGGCGCAGAGCAGGCCGAGCGGGATGCCGAGCCAGGGCGACAGGCCCAAATTGTTCCAGGCCAGCGCGGTGACATAGGCGCCCACGCCCATGAAGCCGCCATGGCCGAGCGAGACCAGGCCGAAGCGGCCCATCATGCTCCAGGAGGTGTAGGCGAAGGACCAGATCAGGATGGTGATCATGATGTGCATCGGGTAGGGCGAGCCCCACGCGAGCGGCAGGATCACCAGGGCCGCGGCGGCGGCGGCCCAGAGGCCGGCCTTGCCCTTCGGGATGGCGTTCATGAGCGCCTCGCGAGCAGGCCCTCAGGCCGGACGAACATCATCGCGATGAAGAAGACGAAGGCGAACACGTAGCCCCATTCGAGGTCGAGGTAGAGCCCGCCGATCGAGATGATCTCGGCGAAGATGAAGGCGGCGATGAAGCCGCCGATCATGTTGCCGAGCCCGCCCATCACGCAGATCATGAAGGTGATCGGGCCGAAGGAGAGGCCGACGAAGGGGTGCACGTCGTACTGCAGCACCAGCAGGCAGGACGCGAGCCCGGCGAGCGCGCCGCCGACGGCCGAGGTGATGACGTAGACGCGCCGCGTGTCCACGCCCATCAGCGCCATGATCTCGCGGTCCTGGGCGATGGCGCGGATGGCGGTGCCGGTATAGGTGCGGGTGAGGAAGAGCCACAGCGCGAGCATGCCGGTCAGGGCGGCGCCGAAGGCCAGCAGGCGGGCGTAGCTGACGAACACCTCCGCCACCTCCAGCGTGGGCAGGCGGATGCCGAGGTTGCGGAAGTCGATGCCGAAGGCGACGGTGGCCAGGCTCTGCAGGAAGAACAGCACGCCGCCGGTGGCGAGAAGCTGGTTGATCGGCGCGGTGCCGAGCAGCGGGGCGATCACCAGCACGTGCAGCAGCACGCCCATCACGCCGATCAGCGCGATCGCCATGGGGGCGGCCACCCAGTACGACAGGCCGAAGACGATGACGAAGTAGTACATCGCGTACATGCCGAACATCACCAGCTCGGCGTAGCAGATCCAGGCCACGTCGATGACGCCGAAGATGAGGTTGAGGCCGAGGGCCAGCAGCGCCAGCACGCCGCCGAGGAGCAGGCCGTTGACCAGCGCCTCCACCAGGAAAATGTCGAAGAAGCCCATCTCTATGCTCCTAAACGCCCAGATAGGCTTCGCGGATGGTGTCGCTGGCCGAAAGCTCGGCCGCCGTGCCGCTCATGCGGATGGTGCCGGCTTCCAGCAGGTAGGCGCGGTCGACGACCTTCAGCACCTGCTGCACGTTCTGCTCCACGATCAGCACGGTGAGGCCGCTTTCGCGGATGCGGCGCACCAGCTCGAACACCTGCTGCACGATCACGGGGGCGAGGCCGGCCGAGGGTTCGTCCATCAACAGGATGCGCGGGTCGCTCATCAGCGCGCGGCCGATGGCGCACATCTGCTGCTCGCCGCCGGACATGGTGCCGGCGAGCTGGTTGCGGCGTTCCTTCATGCGCGGGAACAGGCCGTAGACGAATTCCAGGCGCTGGGCGAACTTGGGCCTTGCTGCGGGCATGAAGGCGCCCATGCGCAGATTGTCCTCCACCGTCATGCGCGGAAACAGCCGGCGGTGTTCCGGCACGTGGGCGATGCCGAGTTCCACGATGCGATGGGCGGGGACGGTGGCGAGGTCGGTGCCTTCCCACAGCACCTGGCCGGCGGTGGGGCGGATGAGGCCGGAGATGACGCGCATCAGCGTGGTCTTGCCGGCGCCGTTCGGGCCGATCACGCCCACCGCCTCGCCCAGCCGCACCTCCAGCGAGGCGCCGAACAGCGCCTGGAAGGTGCCGTAGCCGGTATCGACGTTCCTGAGTTCGAGCATGGTTGCTGCCTTACGCGCGGGCCGCGGAGGCGACCGCGTGCACGGCATCCGCATCGGCGCCGAGATAGACCTCGATCACCTTCGGCTCGCGCACCACCTCGGCGGGCAGGCCCTCGGCGATCTTCTCGCCGTGGTCCAGCACCATGACGCGGTCCACGACGCGCATCAGCACGCCCATGATGTGCTCCACCCAGATGATCGTGATGCCAAGCTCGGCGCGGATGCGGCGGAGCATGTCGGCGGCCTGGTCCATCTCCGCCTCGTCGAGCCCGCCCAGGCTCTCGTCGGCGAGCAGCAGCTTCGGCCTGGTGGCCAGCGCCTTGGCCAGCTCCAGCTTCTTGAGCCCGGCCGCGCCGAGGCCGTCGACGAACACGCCCGGCGTGGCGGGCAGGCCGACCATGGCCAGCGCCTCGCGCGCCGATTCCTCGGCGGAAGGGCGGGAATGGCCGCCCTGGCCATAGAAGCCGGCCAGCGTCACGTTCTCCAGGATGGAGAGGCGGCGGAACGGGCGCGGGATCTGGAAGGTGCGCCCGATGCCGTTGTTGATGATGGCGTGCGGCGCGGTGCCGCCGATCTGGCGGCCCAGGAAGCGGATGGTTCCGCCGCTGGGCGCCAGGGTGCCGGACAGCATGTTGAAGATCGTGCTCTTGCCCGATCCGTTGGGGCCGATGAGGCCGAGAATCTCGCCCTCATCGACCTTGAACGACACGTTGTTGACCGCGGTGAAGCCGCCGAACCGCTTGGTCAGCCCCTCGACGACGAGCATCAGCGGGTCGTGTACGGGTTGCCGGCGGGCAGCGGCAGGGTGGGCGGGCGCTTGGCCTGGGAGCGCGGCCACACCACGTCGGCGCCATTGGCGGTGTATTCGATCACCACCGGGGCGGCGCGCTCGTTCTGGCCGGCCATCGCGCCGTCGCCGGCGAACTTCACGCCGAAGCCGAGCATGGTGCCGCCCTCGGGGAAGTCGATTTCCAGCGCGGCCTTGCGCAGCGCCTCGGCGTTCACGCCGCCATGGGCCTTGATGGCGCGCGGCAGCACGTGCTGGAGGAACAGGTAGACGTTGCTGGCGGCCATGCCGACATGCGGCGAGCGCTGGTTGCCGGGCTGGGCCTTGTCGTATGCCTCGCCCACCATCTTCACGATCGGCGGCAGGTCGGGGGTGAGGGCGGCCTGGTTGGTCTCCCAGATCGAGATCGGGTCGACGTTGAAGAAGCCGACGAGATCCTTGCCCAGCGCCTCGCGCAGCTTCTCCGGCACGCCGTAGCCGGCGCCGTGGCCCACCAGGGCGCCGAACTTGAGGCCACCCTCGCGCGCCTGGCGCAGGAACAGCGAGATGTCCGGGTTGTAGCCGGTGTGCAGGATCACGTCCGGCCGGGCGCGGCGCAGCTTGGTGACCAGGGCCGAGAGGTCGGGCGCGGTGGCGGCGTAGCCTTCCTTCAGCACCACGTTGAGGCCGTGCTTCTTGGCGCCGGCCTCGTTGCCGCGGGCCACGTCCACGCCGTAGGCGCCGTCCTCGTGGATGATCGCCACGCGCAGGTCCTTCGGCTCCTTGCCGAACTTCTCCTTGGAGTAGGCGGCGATCATGTCGGTGGCCGTCATGCCGAAATGCTGGCCCATGGCCTGCGGGCGGAAGACGAACTTGTAGTTGCGGTTCTCCAGCACGGCGGTGGAGATGCAGGTGGTGATCCACATGAACTTGCCGAGCTGCTCCACCCGGCCGGCCACCGGCACGCACTGCGCGGAGGAGAAGAAGCCGAGCAGCATGTCGACCTTTTCCTGCTCCACCAGGCGGACGGCCTCGTTGATGGCCACCTCCGGGCGGCTTTGGGCGTCGGCGTAGATCGCCTCGATCGTGTAGCCCTCGACCGGGCCCTTCGAGATGAAGTGGTCGATCATGATCTTGGCGCCGAGCCCGTGCAGGCTGGAGCCGCCGCCGGCGAGCGGGCCGGAATAGTCGTAGATCACGCCGATCTTGAACTTACGCTCCTGGGCATCGGCCCCGAAGGTGATGCCGAACGCCGCCGCCACGGCAAGGCCAAGCCCCGCCAGTCTCCGACCGAGACGCATCCTCTGTTCCCCCTGCTGCCCGTATGCCGGGTGCGGTTGTTATACCCGCACCCTCCGACAAGGCCGGGGGCCGCGTCAAGCGCGCAATGTTCTAGAGGCGGAGCTAGATGATGGCGGCTCGAACCCGGGCCGATACCCACTCGGAGACGGCAACGGTGCAGAGGATGGCAATGAACATCACCGTCACCTCCGGCCAGGCCAGGCGCGAGACCGAGGCGTTGAGCTGCAGCCCGATGCCGCCGGCGCCCACGAGGCCGAGCACGGTGGATTCGCGGATGTTGATGTCCCAGCGGTAGACCGAGATGCCGGCGAAGGTGGGCATGATCTGCGGCACGAAGCCGTAGGCGATGCGCTGCGCGCCGCTGGCGCCGGTGGCGGTGATCGCCTCGATCTGCTTCGGGTCGGTCTCCTCCAGCGCCTCGTACAGCAACTTGCCGATGAAGCCGATGGAGCGCAGGGCGATGGCCAGGATGCCGGCCAGCACGCCCGGGCCCATCACCGTCACCAGCAGCAGCGCCCAGATCAGCGAGTTGATCGAGCGCGAGGAGACGATGATCAGCAGCGCGATCGGGCGGGCGATGGCGGCACTCGGCGTGGTGGTGCGCGCGGCCAGGAAGGCCACCGGCACGCCGAGCACGACGCCGAGCGCGGTGCCCAGCGTGGCCATGTTCAGCGTGTCCCACAGCGGCCACCAGAGCTTGTCCATCACCGACCAGCGCGGCGGCCACATGCGGCCGAGCAGGTCGGCACCCTGGGCCGGGGCGTCGTAGACGAACTCCCAGATCGTGTCGGCGTTCATGATCTGCCAGCACTGGACCACCAGCAGCACGCCGAGCAGCCAGCAGACCCAGCGCAGCAGCACCGCGCGCGGGGTGCGGCGGCGCCATTCAACCTGGCCGGAGGGGAGGGAGTGGGTGGGCATTCAGGTGCGGCCAGAAGACAGGAAGGATTCTTCTTTTTCTGAAGAAAAAGAAGCAAAAAGACTTTTTCCCGTTGGCGCCGGGAGGAACGGTCGCGCCGGGGTGCAAACGGATAAAAGTTTTTTGGTTCTTTTTTTCAAAAAAGAACGCCTTCTCACTGCAGCCGCTTGCGGATGATGCCCGAGGCGTATTCGGCGGCCATCACAATGCCGATGATCAGGATGAGAATCGCCGCCGAGGTGCCGAACTCGTAGCGGTCGAAGGAGGTGTTGAGCGTGGCGCCGATGCCGCCGGCGCCGACGATGCCGATGACGGCACTTTCGCGGAAGTTGATGTCCAGCCGGTAGACCGACAGCCCGATGAAGCGCGGCAGCACCTGCGGCTGCACGGCATAGACCATCAGCTGCGGCCAGGAGGCGCCGGCGGCGCGGATGGCTTCCACCTGCGCCTCGTCGATGTCCTCCAGGTCCTCCGCGAGCAGCTTGGCCATGAAGCCGATGGTGGCGAAGGCGAGCGTGACCATGCCGGCGAGCGGGCCGAAGCCGAACATCTTCACGAACAGGATCGCCACGATGATCTCCGGGAAGGAGCGCGAGGTGGCGATGATGGCGCGGCAGACGAGATAGACCGGCATCGGCGCCAGGTTGCGCGCCGCGCCCAGCCCCACCGGCAGCGACAGCGCCACGCCAAGCACGGTGGAGACCACCGTCATGGTCAGGCTCTCGACCATGCCCTCGTAGATCTCGGGCCAGCGGGAGGTGAAGTCCGGGCTGCCGAAGGCGGCGATGAAGGCCCAGCCGCGCACCAGGCCCTCGGCCACGCGCCCCCAGTTCACCTGCAGCGTGCCCAGGGCGAGCGCGAGGTAGAGCGCGACGCCGCCATAGAGCGCCAGGCGCAGCCAGGGGTTGGCGATGAAGGGCGGCGGGCGCCAGCGCCGGCCGGTGGTGGTCGTGGTGGCGCTCATCGCGCCTCGGCGGCGAGGCGGGCGGCGATGGCGCGGGCCGCGGCTTCGTCTTCCTCGTCCTCCTCGGTGGGGCGGCTGGCGTTCCAGTCCTCCTCGCCGTAGATCGCCGTGAGCGTTTCGGTGGTCAGCGCATCGGGCGGGCCGTCGAACACGATACGGCCGGCGCGCAGGCCCACGATGCGCTGCACGAACATCTGCGCCAGCGCCACGTCGTGGATGTTCACGATGGCGGCGAGGTTGCGCTCGGCGCACAGCTCCACCAGCAGGCGCATCACCTGGCGCGAGGTTTTCGGATCGAGGCTGGCGGTGGGCTCATCGACCAGCAGCAGGGCGGGGTTCTGGATCAGGGCGCGGCAGATGCCCACGCGCTGGCGCTGGCCGCCGGAGAGCTGGTCCGCCCGCTTGTCGTGCATGCCGGAGAGGCCGCAGCGCTCGATCAGGCGGAAGGCCTCGTCGATGTCCGATTGCGGGTAGCGGCGCAGCCAGCTGGCCCAGAAGCCGACATAGCCGAGCCGGCCGGAGAGCACGTTCTCCATCACCGACAGGCGCTCCACCAGGGCGTATTCCTGGAAGATCATGCCCATGCGGCGCCGTGCCGCGCGCAGGGCGCCGCCGCCGAGGCCGGTCACGGGGCCGCCATCCACCACCACCTCGCCGGCGGTGGGCTCCACCAGGCGGTTCACGCAGCGGATCAGGGTGGACTTGCCGGCGCCGGAGGGGCCGATGAGGGCCATCAGCTGGCCGCGCGGCACGTCGAGGTCCACGCCATCCAGCGCCTTGTCGCCGCTGCGGTAGGTCTTGGTGAGGCCCCTGATGCGCAGCATCGGCTTGGCATCGTCTATCCGCAGCATCGGGGCGGCGTCGGAAGCGGTCACCGGCAGGTGTAGGAAACGTTCATCGCCGCGTCGATGTCGCGCACCACCTGCCAGTGTTCCTTGTAGGTGATGGGCATGAACTTCTCCTGCGGCGGGCTCGACTTCTCGAACTCCTTCAGCAGGGCGCTGCCTTCCCAGTTGAAGGTGAAGAAGGCCTCGCGCACCTTGGCCGCCAGCTCCGGCTTCAGGTTGAAGACATGGCCGTAGCCGGTGGTGGGGAAGGTCTGCGACTTGTAGATCGTGCGGATCTTGGTGCCATCGACGGCGCGGCGCAGAATCATGCGGTTCTTGACCGAATTGGCGATCGCGGCGGCCTCGTAGTCCTTGTTGGCGACGCCGATCACCGAGTTGTCGTGCTTGCCGGAGAAGGCGGGCTTGAAGTCGCGGTTGGCCTCCAGCCCGTACTGCGCCTTCAGCAGGGCGGAGGGGGCCTTGTAGCCGGAATTGGAGTTCGGGTCGGTGAAGGCGACGGTGCGGCCCTTCAGGTCCTCGATCTTCTGGATCGGGCCGTCGGCCTGCACGATGATCTCCATCTCGTAGCCGTACTCGTTGTTCTTGCTGGCCATCATGGCAAACGGCACGAAGCCGGCGCAGTTCACCGCGATGGGGTTGGAGCCGGTGTTGAAGCCGGCCACGTGCAGGCGCCCGGCGCGCATCGCCTCGATCTGGGCGGCGTTGGACTGCACCGGGAAGAACACCACGCGCTTGCCGGTGGTCTTGGAGAGGTGGGCCAGGAACTCGTCCCACACCTTGCGGTACACCTCCGGGTCTTCCACCGGGGTGTAGGCGAAGATCAGGGTGGAGGGGTCCACGAACTGCCGCGGGTCGGTCGGCGCATCGGCGACCATGTCGCCGTTGGCATCGGTGTAGCGGCTGTCGAGCGCCCCGGCGGGGGCGGCCCACAGCGCCGCGAGGGCGGCAAGGGCGGTCAGGAAGCGGCGACGCATGACGATTCTCCCCGTGGCGGCGCTTGCACGCCTGTCCGCCTCACATCGCATGGCAGCCGGTGGAGTCAAGCGTGGCGGGAGATTTGCCGCAAAACGAAACGCGCCCGGCCAGGACGGCCGGGCGCGCCGGAACGGCTCCGTGGGGGAGCGGTTACGGGTCGATGCGGGCGGTGGCGTTGCCCGTCATCACTTCCGTGCCGTCCTGGTTCACGGTGGACAGGGTGAGGTCCACCAGCTTCACCCCGCCTTCCTCGCGGATGGCGGCGACGGTGGCGGAGGCGTCCAGCGTGTCGCCGGGCCACACTTGGTTGGTGAAGCGCACGCCGAACTTGGTCAGGCGCCCGTCGCCCACGTAGTTGGTGAGCATCTTGCCGGTGAGACCCATGGTGAGCATGCCGTGGGCGAAGACGCTGGGGTAGCCGGCCTTCTGCACCGTGTAGATCTCATCGGTGTGCAGCGGGTTGTAGTCGCCGGAGGAGCCGGCGTACTGCACGATCTGGGTGCGCGAGAGGTTGTCCACCACGCGCTCGGAATGGGTGTCGCCCACCTTCAGGGCGGAAGCCTTGAGTGCCATGTTCGTTCTCCTCAGCCCTGGGAAACCGGCCGCTCGGTGGTCACGCCCACGCTGCGGGCGGTGATCACGAGGTTGCCGTTCTGGTCGCGGTACTCGGTGATGCTCTCGCGGAACATCAGCTTGCCGGCGCGCTTGCTCTCCTTTTCCCAGGAGGCGCCGGGCTTGGTTTCCACCGTCAGCACGTCGCCCGGGCCGATATGGCGGTGGAACTCGAAATGCTGCTCGGCATGCAGCCCGCCCGAGGAGCTGGCCTTGCCTTCCACGCCCGACGCGGTCTTGCCGCTGCCGAACCAGGGCTGGCCGGGCTTGGGGCGCAGGAAGTAGTCGGGGTTGAACTGCGCCACCGACTGCGCGAAGGAGGGCGGGGCGATGATGCCGCCGGCCTCGGTCTTCTTGGCTGCCTCGGCATCGTAGTACACGGGGTTGGTGTCGCCGATCGAGCGCGCGAACATCATGATGTGCGACGCCTCGACGGGGAATGTGATCTTGGCCAAGGGTGTCCTCCGGTTCTTGCCGCCCTCTGTTGAGGTCTCTAAGGGGGGCGCTGAGCAAGCTTAGCCTTCCCCGCATCGATGACAAGGTTGACCATGGCCGATCATGCCCTGCCCAAGCGCGGCCCGACCTCCCGCACCTTCTTCAGCCAGCGGCTGCGGCTGCACTACGTCGACTGGGGCAACCACGATGCCCCCCCGCTGCTGCTGGTGCATGGCGGGCAGGACCACTGCCGCAACTGGGACTGGGTGGCCGAGGAGCTGCGGCGCGACTACCACGTGATCTGCCCGGACCTGCGCGGCCACGGCGACAGCGCCTGGGCGGATGACGGCAACTACTCCATGGCCGCCTATGTCGCCGACCTCGCCCAGCTGATCCACCAGCAGAAGCTGGCGCCGGTGACGATCATCGCCCATTCGCTGGGCGGCAACATCTCGCTGCGCTACGCCGGCATCTACCCGGAGAACGTGAAGAAGCTGGTCGCCATCGAGGGCCTCGGCCCCTCCCCGCGCAGCCAGGCCAAGCGCGAGAGCAAGCCGGTGCACGAGCGCATGCAGGAATGGATCTCCGAGCGCCGGGCGATGTCCGCCCGCATCCCGCGCCGCTACCCCTCGATCGAGGAGGCGCTGGCGCGCATGCAGGAGCAGAACAAGCACCTCTCCCCGGCGCAGGCCCGCCACCTCACGGAGCAGGGCGTGATCCAGAACGAGGACGGCACCTACAGCTGGAAGTTCGACAATTACGTGCGCGGCTGGCCGCCGGTGGACATGACCTACCGCGAGGTGGAGCAGCTGTGGGAACGCATCACCTGCCCCACCCTGCTGGTGTACGGCCGCGAAAGCTGGGCCTCCAACCCGGCCGAGGACGGGCGGGTGCGGTTCTTCAAGACCGCCCGGGTGGTTTCGTTCGAGCGGGCGGGCCACTGGGTGCAGCACGACCGGCTGGAGGCGTTCCTGGCCGAGGTGCGGGGCTTCCTGGCGGAGTAGCGGCCCGCGCCGCCGGCGGCAGGAACAGCATGAAGCGCGCCAGCGGCCGGCGGAACAGCAGCAGGTAGCCGACATGGGCGCCGACGGCGAGCAGCATGAGGTTGGCCAGCACCTCGTGCGCCTCGCCCAGCGCCTTCTCGGCCAGGCTGCGCGGCGGACGATTGCCGCGGCCCTCGTCGGCCATCGCCGGGGCCACGATGGCATCCCCGGCCAGCGCCAGGGTGCGGCCGCGGTCCATGGCGATGCCGGTGGCGGTGGCGCCGATCAGCGACAGGGCGATGGCCGCGATCAGCACCCGGCTCACCGCGGGGTGGGAGAGCGCGTTGTCGAAGCGCAGCCCGGTGAAGTGCGGGTAGAAGCGCTGCAGCCCCAGGGTGAAGATGCCGGCGATGCGGCCGGTGAGCGCGGCCAGCAGGCGCAGCAGCACCACCGCCGCCACGCCGTAGCCGAGCCAGGCATGCACGGCACCCCATTCGCCGGTGACGTAGGCCAGCCCGGCCAGCACGGCCAGGGCGGCGTGAAGGGCACGAATGAGTTGCATGGCGGGCATCCTGAGGGGTGGCCAACGTGGCACGCCGGAACAGGCACCGCCTTGATCCCGCGCAACCCGAACGCGCGGCCCTCAGCCGCGGTTGCGCGCCACGCGATGCGCCGCCGCCAGCGCATCCCGCGCCCAGCGCCGCAATGCCTCGGGCTCGTCCAGCAGCGACTCCGGCGCGGCGCGATAGGCCAGCGCCCTGGTTTGGCCGGCGCGGCGATAGGTGAAGGCGGGGGCGTCCTCGGCGTCGAAGGCGGCGCGGTTGCCCTCGTCCACGCGCAGGAACAGCGTGTCGTGCTTCACCAGCCCGAACATCACGCCGTGGCAGAACAGCCCGGTGGAGCCGAACATGCGGCGCAGCGAAAGCCCGCCCAGGGGCGCCAGGTGCTCGTGCAGCAGCGCGGCGAAGCCGGCGCTGGCGGCCATGGACCAGGGGGCCTAGCTGCCCACCTTCAGCGTGCTCACCAGCCCGCGCAGGCAGGCCAGCACCGAGAGCGGCGTGAGCTTGCCGGTGCGCGGGTTCGATTCGCTGGGCACGTTCTCCACCGTCATGGTCAGGCGCGCGGCGGCGGCCTCCACCTTGATGGTGTGGATGTTGCGGTCCACGCCGGGGTCGGCCCAGAGCCGCACCGTGGTGCGCTCCGGCCCGATGCCGGCCAGGGCGAGGGCGGCGGCCACGTTCACGTTGGCGGGGAAGCCGGCCGCGGCATCGTAGGCGTTGCCCTCGAAGATCACCGTGGGCGTGTTGAAGCCGCTGGGATCGATGTTGTGCTTCACGAGGTAGGGCGCCCCGGCCCAGCCGCGCGGGTGCTTGCGGCTTTCGATGGTGACGGAGGAAACCTCGCCCTCCGCCGCCGCCCGCACGGCATCGAGCCCCAGCAGCGCCCCGGTGGGCACCACGATGCGCGCGCCATGCTGTTTCGCGAGGTCCACCAGGTGCATGCGCGGCAGCAGCGCGCCGACGGAGCTGGGGATGAAGATGCGCCCGGCGGTCAGCGCCGGCACCGCGATCGCCTCGAACACCGCCGCGGGTGCCGCCTCCACCACGATGTCGGCCTGGGCCAGCGCGTCCAGCTCCACCACCTCCGGCGGGTGGGCGAAGCCGGCGAGGTTGGCGCGGGCCTTGTCCTTGTCCTTCGCGCTGACGGCGACGAGGCGCAGCCCGCCGATCCCCTGGTCCAGGGACTTGGCGAGGGCGAGGCCGATGGCCCCCAAACCGCCGATGGCGACCGTGAGGGTCATGCTGCATGTCCTGCGAGAGCGTGATCGTCGGAGGCGGAATCGCCGGAGACGTGAATCACGCGATCCACCAAAAACCTGGAGCAGGAGCCGCGCCTGCTTGGGCGCGGAGCGTGCTCCAGAGGGAAACTGGGGCGAACGACGGGGCTCGAACCCGCGACATCCAAGACCACAACCTGGCGCTCTACCAGCTGAGCTACGTCCGCCATCGAGGGGAAGCCCCCGAATTTCCAGAGCGCGGCGTTTACGCCGATGCCGCGGGCGGCGTCAATGCCGATGGCGTGGCAGCGGCCCCGCGCGTGCCGAAGAGCTTTTCCAGCCGGGCCAGCGCCTCCAGCAACACCTCGTCGCGCTTGCAGAAGGCGAAGCGGGCGAAATGGGTGGGGGCGTCGGGCGCGTCGTAGAACGCCGTCACCGGCACGGCCGTCACCTTCGCGGCCTCGGTGATGTGGCGGCAGAAGGCCATGTCGTCGCCGTTGAAGCCCAGCGGGCGGAAATCGGCGCTGATGAAGTAGCTGCCGTGCGTGGGCAGCACGCCGAAGCCGATGCGCGCCAGCCCCTCGGCCATCAGGTTGCGCTTGCGCTCCAGCTCGCCGGCGAGCGAGGCGAAATACGCGTCGTCCTTGGCCAGCCCCACCGCCACGGCGCGCTGCAGGTTGGGCGCGGAGGTGAAGGTGAGGTTCTGGTGCGCCTTGGTGGCCACGCCGGCAAGGCGCTTGTCTGCCGAGATGTAGCCGATCTTCCAGCCGGTGAGGCTGAAGGTCTTGCCGGCGCTGCCGATGCGCAGGCAGCGCTCGCGCATGCCCGGCAGGGTCATCAGCGGGATGTGCTGCATGCCGTCGAACACCAGGTGCTCATACACCTCGTCGCACACCGCGTAGGCATCGTGCTTCTGCAGCAGGCCGGCGATGAACTCCAGCTCCTCGCGCGAGAAGATCTTGCCGGTGGGGTTCATCGGCGTGTTGAGCATGATCGCCTTGGTCTTCGGCCCGAAGGCGGCGGCCAGCTCGGCGCGCGGCAGGTCCCAGTTCGGCGGCGACAGGCGCACCAGCTTCGGCACCGCGCCCAGCAGGCGCACCACGGGCACGTAGGTGTCGTACAGCGGCTCGATCAGCACCACCTCGTCGCCGGGGTTGATCAGGGCCATCAGGCTGGCGGTGATCGCCTCGGTGGCGCCGGAGGTGACCACCACCTCCGTGTTGGGGTCGATCTCCAGCCCGTAGAAGCGCCGGTTGGCCGCCGCCACGGCCTGGCGCAGCTCCGGCACGCCGGTCATCGGCGGGTACTGGTTGCGGCCGTCGCGCAGCGCATCGGCGGCGGCCTGGAGCACGTCGTCCGGCCCGTCGGTGTCGGGGAAGCCCTGTCCGAGATTGATCGAGCCGTGCTGCACCGCAAGGGCCGACATCACCGTGAAGATGGTGGTGCCAAGTCCGGCGAGCTGGTGGTTCAGGTCCTTCACCGCAGACAAACCTCCCTGGGCGGCCGATGGCCGGGCATACGCAAGCGGGCGCAGTATGGTGCGCGGGGCGCGCCGGTCAACGTGGGCCGGTCACGGCGGCATGGCGGATGGATTGCAGGTGCGCGGCAAAGTGCCCTGCCCTGCGGCAGCAGGCGCCCGGAAATGAGGCAGGGGCGGCGCCCAAAATGCGGGCATTCCCGGGATTCCGGCCCGGTTTGGAAGTTGGCACGCATCATGCAAACCTGTCCCCCCGCCTCCCTGCCATCGGGGATGCGCGGACCCTGATGGGCCCTGATGGAATGGAGGAGGTGCCCGGCCCGGCCGGGTTCGCACGCATGAAAAAGATCGAGGCAATCATCAAGCCGTTCAAGCTCGACGAGGTGAAGGAGGCGCTGCATGAGGTTGGATTGCAGGGCATCACCGTGGTGGAGGCCAAGGGTTTCGGGCGCCAGAAGGGGCATACCGAGCTCTACCGCGGCGCCGAATACGTGGTCGACTTCCTGCCGAAGGTGAAGATCGAGGTCGTCTGCGAGGATTCGGTGGTGGAACGCGCGGTGGAGGCAATCGTCAACGCCGCCCGCACCGGCCGCATCGGCGACGGCAAGATCTTCGTCAGCACCATCGAGGAGGTGGTGCGCATCCGCACCGGCGAACGTGGCGAGGAGGCGATCTAGCGAGGCAGGCACCGATTCAGCTTTCCACCCGGCGCCGCCCCGGCTAGGAGGCGCTTCCACACCAGGGCATGAACCCGGCCACCGCCCGGCCGGCAGCCCGACACCACCCCGCCGCCCCGCCGCACAGGCGCGGGCGGGTACACCACCAGGGAAAGAGAAGGACGACGATGGCGAAGAAGGCTTCCGGCGCCGCTGCTAGCGGCGTGGCGAAGGTGATGGAGCTCATCAAGGAGCATTCCATCGAATACGTGGACCTGCGGTTCACCGACCCGCGCGGCAAGTGGCAGCACACTGCCCAGCACGTCTCGACCATCGACGAGGACGCGTTCCGCGACGGCATCATGTTCGACGGCTCCTCGATCGCCGGCTGGAAGGCGATCAACGAGTCCGACATGATCCTGCAGCTGGACCCCGACAGCGCCGTGATCGACCCGTTCGCGGCCAAGCCGTCGCTGATCCTGTTCTGCGACATCGTGGAGCCCTCGACCGGCCAGGCCTACAACCGCGACCCGCGCAGCACGGCGAAGAAGGCCGAGGCCTACGTGAAGGCGTCGGGCGTGGGTGACGCCGTGTTCATGGGCCCCGAGGCCGAGTTCTTCATCTTCGACAACGTGAAGTTCGGCACCGGCGGCAACTACGGCATCTACCAGCTCGACAGCATCGAGGGCCCCGGCGCCAGCCTGAAGGACTATCCGGAAGGCAACATGGGCCATCGCCCGGTGGTCAAGGGCGGCTACTTCCCGGTCCCGCCGGTGGACAGCGAAAGCGACCTGCGCGCCGAGATGCTCTCCACCATGGGCGAGATGGGCCTGGTGATCGAGAAGCACCACCACGAGGTGGCGCAGAGCCAGCATGAGCTGGGCATGAAGTTCGGCCCGCTGGTGCGCATGGCCGACCAGCTGCAGATCTACAAGTACGTCATCCACAACGTGGCGCACAGCTACGGCAAGTCCGCCACCTTCATGCCGAAGCCGATCTACGGCGACAACGGCAGCGGCATGCACGTGCACCAGTCGATCTGGAAGGGCGGCAAGCCGCTGTTCGCCGGCAACGGCTATGCCGACCTCAGCGAGACGGCGCTCTACTACATCGGCGGCATCATCAAGCACGCCAAGGCGCTGAACGCCTTCACCAACCCCAGCACCAACAGCTACAAGCGCCTCATTCCGGGCTTCGAGGCGCCGGTGCTGCTGGCCTACTCGGCGCGCAACCGCTCGGCCTCCTGCCGCATCCCGTATGCGACCAGCCCGAAGGCCAAGCGCGTGGAGGTTCGCTTCCCCGACCCCACCGCCAACCCCTACCTCGCCTTCTCGGCGATGCTGATGGCGGGCCTGGACGGGATCAAGAACAAGATCCACCCCGGCGACCCGATGGACAAGGACCTCTACGACCTGCCGCCGGAGGAGCTGAAGGGCATCCCGACGGTGTGCGGCTCGCTGCGCGAGGCCCTGGGCGCGCTCGCCGCCGACCACGACTTCCTGCTGGCCGGCGACGTGTTCAGCGCCGACCAGATCGAGAGCTACATCGAGCTGAAGTGGCAGGAGGTGTACCGCTTCGAACACACCCCGCACCCGGTTGAGTTCGAGATGTACTACTCCGTCTGATCCCTCGGGATCGGCTGGCCTGAATGCCCCGCGGCAGCGATGCCGCGGGGCTTTTCGTGGGTTAGCCGCCGACCACGGGCACCGCCACCTCGTTGCGCCGCAGCCAGGGCAGCGTCCAGGGCGGGTCGTAGAACCAGGCCACCGGCGCGCCGCGCGGTGCCCAGGCGGTGCCGGCCAGCGCGCCCAGCAGCTCCGCCTGCCGCGCCGCCACCGCCGCAGCCCCGCGGTCGCCGCTGAAGCGCAGCACCGCCATGGTCTCGCCCGGCACCTCCACCAGCCGCACCGAAGGGTCGTTCGGCACCGGCAGGGTGGCCAGCGTCCACTGCGCCGGCATGTAGAAGCGGATCGTCCAGCTGCCGGGCCCGGAAGCGGTCTGGGAAACCGGCGCGGTCATGGCGATCCGCTCCCCGCCCGCCGCGGCCTGTGCCACCGGGGCGGTCATGGCGATCTTCGCGGCGGCACGGTTGCCCCCGAAGATGTAGCCGGCCACCCGGCGGAAGCCGTCGTTGCGCGCCGTCTCGGCATCGCCTTCGAGATCGGTCTCGGCGGCGATCCGCGGCGCATAGCGGCGGATCTCGGCCGCCCCGGCCCGGCCCAGCACATCGAAGGCCGGCTCCTCCGTGCCCCTGCGGTCACCCACCACGGAGCAGGCGGCGACGGCCAGACCGGCAGCCAGGGCAGTGATTCGGGCGAGCATCTCGGTATCCCATCATCCAGCGGCGGCCCCGGATATGGGATGGGGCGTGCGGCTTGGCCATGGCAACGCCGATCACCGCGGCGGCATCCACACCGTCTCCTCGGTCCAGCCCAGCGCCGCGAACTCCGCCGCCCGCAGCGGCGCCTCGGCCACGGAATAGAACTCGTCCAGCTGCGGCGGCTTCACCCCGGTGCCCGACAGCATGGCGTGCGCCTGGCCGCGATGGTGGATCTGGTGCAGGAACAGGTGCAGCAGCAGCCGGTCGCGCCGCTCCACCTGGGTGCGCGCGCCGCGATGCACGCGCACGTCGGTGGCCAGGGCGGGGTCGTCCAGCCCGTCGCAATGGGCGATCAGCCGGCCATCCACCTCGGCCTGCGCCGCCTGCAGCGCCGCGACCGTGGCGCAGGGCTGCGGGTCAGCCCAGGCCGCCGGGCCCAGCGTGCCGCCTTCCAGCGCGTCCACGTAGAACAGGTCGATCACCAGGATGTGGTTCAGGATCCCGCGCAGGCTGGGGAAGAAACCGGTGCGCGGCGCCTCGAACGCCGCCTGGTCCAGCTGCGCCACCGCCGCCAGCAGCCGGTGGTTGCACCACGCGTTGTTGCGCGCCATCGCGCGGAAGGTGCCGGCCAGGGTGGGTTGCATCGGCGCATCTCCGCTGGAGGCGACGATGCTGCCACGGCGGAGGCGGCCGCAGAAGTCAGCGGCGCGGCGCGGCCTCGCGCCACATCGGCGTGTTCAGGATGCCGACGCGGTCGGCCTCGGTCAGGCCGACATCCTGCAGCTCGCGCGCGGTGAAGCGGGACAGCTGCGCGTTCTCGTCGCCGCGCCGGCGCCAGCGGCGCAGCAGGGCAAACAGGCCGGCGCCGCGCGGGGCCGGGATGTCGCGCAGGGGGGTGGAAAGCGGGCCGGGGAGGAAGCCGGCGAGGGGGCCGGCAAAGGTCTGCGCCATGGAAAACTCCGTCAGCATTGTTGCCGCACTCATGGGAACCGCTTATGCTGCACCGCAGCAAATGATGATTTCTCACCCACCGCATGAATTTCCCTCATGATGGGTAGCCCATGACCCAGCCCCTGCCCCCTCTGGGCGGTCTGCGCGCCTTCGAGGCCGCGGCGCGCCACGGCAGCTTCACCCGCGCGGCCGACGAGCTGCACGTGACCCAGACCGCGATCAGCCACCAGATCCGCAAGCTGGAGGACCAGCTCGGCGTGCGCCTGTTCGTCCGCACGCCCGGCGCCGTGCGCCTCACCGCCCCCGCCGAGGCCTATCTCGCCGCCGTGCACGATGCCTTCGACCACCTGCGCGCCGCCACCGCGAAGCTGCAGGGCACGGATGGGCGGCGCGTGCTGCGCCTCTCCACCACCCCGTCCTTCGCCGGGACCTGGCTGGTGCCGCGCCTGGCCGCCTTCCAGGCCGGGCATCCGGAGATCGACGTGGAGGTCAGCACCTCCATGGCGCTGGTCGATTTCCGGCGCGAGGAGGTGGACATGGCGATCCGCTACGGCCGGGGCAGCTGGCCCGGGCTGCGCGCCACCTGGCTGCTGTCGGACGACATCTTCCCGGTCTGCACCCCGGCGCTCGCCGCCCGGCTGCACACGCCCTCCGACCTCGCCGGCCAGCGGCTGATCGCCATCTCCACCTACCGCGACATGTGGCACCGCTGGCTCACCGCCGCCGGCCAGCCGTCCGAACTGGCCGACCATGCCACGGTGTTCGACATGCCGATCCTGGCGATCCAGGCAGCCCTGGGCGGCATGGGCGTGGCCCTCGTGCAGGGCCCGCTGGTGGAGGCGGAGCTGGCCGCCGGCCGGCTGGTGGTGCCCTTCGGCCTCCAGCTGCCCAGCGAGATGGGCTTCTACATCGTCGCCCCGGAGCCCACCGCCGACCGGCCGGAGATCGCCCTGCTGCGCGCCTGGCTGCTGGACCACACGCACGCCTAGTGTCCCGACCGCAAGATCCTGCCGACCTCGATACACATGTGAGCGGGACACTGGGCCTTTGTTTTCAGCGGCCTGCTTGTCCGCTACGTTCGTCCCAAGTCGGACGAACTTCGCGGGCAGGACGCTAGCGCCATGCTGCCCGCCGCAACGGGAGCCAACGCCCATGCCCGCCCCCCTCCGCTACGGCATCCTGGGTGCCGCCAACATCGCGCGCCAGTTCACCCGCGGCGTCGCCGGCTCCTCGCTCGCCAGCGTCGAGGCGGTGGCCAGCCGCGACGCCGCCAAGGCCGCCGCCTTCGCCGCCGAATGCGGCATCCCGCGCCACCACGCCAGCTACGAGGCGCTGCTCGCCGATCCCGCCATCGAGGCGATCTACATCCCGCTGCCCAACGACATGCACTGCGACTGGGCGATAAGCTGCGTGCAGGCCGGCAAGCATGTGCTGTGCGAGAAGCCGCTGGCCATGAACGCCGGCGAAGCCCGGCGTATGTACGCCGCCGCCCGCCAGGCCGGCGTGCACCTGGTGGAAGCCTACCCCTACATGTCCCAGCCGCAGACGCTGCGCCTGCGCGAACTGCTGGCGCAGAAGGCGGTGGGCCGCATCCAGCTGATCACCGCCGCCTTCGGCTTCGCCCTGGTGGCCCCCGACGGCACGCCGCTGCGCGACCCCGCCAACATCCGCCTGCTGCCGGAGCGCGGCGGCGGCGGGCTGCTGGATGCCGGCACCTATTCCATGAGCATGGCCCGCATCGTCGCCGGCGAGCGCCCCGCCCGCGCCTTCGCCACCGGCCGCACCACGCAATCCGGCGTGGACCAGACCATCGCCGCCATCCTGGAATTCCCCTCCGGCGCCATCGCCCAGGTGAGCAGCACGATGTCCGCGGCCATGCACCGCCACGCCACCGTCGTGGGCGAGAGCGGCGTGATCGAGACCAGCTACGCCAACCACAAGCCGGCCGATGCCGAGCTCACCCTGCGCATCAAGCGCGGCGTGCCCGCCACGGTGCCGTTCGAGACCGAGACCGTGCCCGGCGGCGACGGCTTCCGGCTGGAGGCCGAAAGCTTCGCCCGCATGGTCCGCGAGGGTGCCCCGGCCTGGAACGGCTGCACCGAGGCGGAATCGATTGACACGGCGCTCGCCCTTGCCGCCATTGCGCGCAGCGCCCGCGAGGGCGGCTGGGTCAACGTATAGCCCTTCGGGAGGATACCACCATGCAACGCCGCAGCTTCCTTAAGGTCGGCCTTGCCGCCGCCGCCGCCCCGCTGGCCGCGCCCGCCATCGCGCAGCCGGTGCCCACGATGCGCTTCATCCCGCAGGCCAACCTCACCGCGCTCGATCCGGTCTGGACCACGGCCACGGTGACGTTCAACCACGCCTACTACGTGTTCGACACGCTCTACGCCACCGACAGCAAGGGCGTGCACCGCCCGCAGATGGCCGAGGGCCACACCGTGTCCGAGGATGGCCGCACCTGGCGCTTCCCGCTGCGCGCCGGCCTGTTCTTCCACGACGGCGAGCCCGTCCGCGCGCAGGATTGCGCCGCCTCGATCGCCCGCTGGGCCAAGCGCGACCCGTTCGGCCAGATCCTGGAGAGGTCGGTCGAAAGCTGGGGTGCGGCCGATGACCGCACCGTGGAGATCAAGCTGAAGCGCCCCTTCCCGCTGCTGCTGGCCGCCATCGCCAAGGGCGAGGGCCCGCCCTTCATCATGCCGGAGCGCCTGGCGAAGACCGACGCCAACACCGCGGTGCGCGAGGTGGTCGGCTCCGGCCCGTTCCGCTTCGTGGCCGACGAGTACAACTCCGGCAGCCGCATGGTGTACGCGAAGTTCGACCGCTACACCCCGCGCCAGGAAGCACCGGACGGCACCGCCGGCGGCAAGGTGGCGCATTTCGGCCGCGTGGTCTGGAACGTGATCTCCGACCCCTCCACCGCCGGCGCCGCGCTGCAGAACAACGAGGCGGACTGGTGGGAGCGCCCGCTGGTCGACCTCATCCCCTCCCTGCTGCGCAACCCCGCGATCCGCGCCGAGGTGACCGACCCGGCCGGGCGCCTGGCACTCTGCCGCCCCAACTGCCTGCAGCCGCCCATGAACGACGTGCGCCTGCGCCGCGCCGTGCTCGCCTGCGTGCGCCAGGAGGAATTCATGCGCGCCAGCCGCGGCGACGACGAGAAGCTCTGGACCACCAGCCGCAGCCTGTTCCCGAAGAACACGCCGTACTACCAGGACCACGCCGACCTGATGCCCGGCGACCTCGACCGCGCCCGCGCCATGCTGCGCGAGGCCGGCTATGCCGGGCAGAAGGTGGTGATCATCAACCCCACCGACTTCCCCGATATCGGCCCGCTGGGCCTGGTGATGAACGACGCGCTGAAGAAGATCGGCGTGAACGTGGAGCTGCGCGAGAGCGACTGGGGCACCGTGATCCAGCGCCGCGCCAGCCGCGAGCCGATCGAACGCGGCGGCTGGAGCCTGTTCCACACCACCGGCCCCGCGCCCACCTACGGCTCGCCCGTCACCTCGCCGCTGGTGCGCGGCCAGGGCGAGCGCGGCTGGTTCGGCTGGTGGGGCAATGCCCGCGCCGAGGAGCTGGCCGAGGCCTGGGTGGAGGCGAGCGACCCCGCCCAGCAGACCCGCATCGCCCATGAGCTGGGGCGCCTGGCGCTGTCCGAGGTCGCCACCATCCCGGTCGGCCAGTTCTACCTGCAAACCGCCTACCGCACCTCGCTGCGCGACATGGTGAAGGGCATCGCGCCGTTCCCCTGGGGCGTGCGGCCGGCCTGAGGACACCCACGCCCCATGAGCACCCCCTACACTCCGCCCGCCGATGGCGCCGCCTGGGACCAGGTGGCACCGGAGGAAGCCGGCTTCGACGCGGCAAGGCTGAACGATGCCGTCGCCTTCGCCCTGGCCAACGAGACCAAGTGGCAGCGCAACGTGCGCACCCAGCTGGAAACCGGCACCTTCGAGCCGCCGCCGGACAATTTCCTGTTCGGCCCCGTCGCCAACCGCAGCGGCCCCAACGGCCTCATCCTGCGCGGCGGCAAGCTGGTGGCGCGCTGGGGCGACACGCGCGCGGTCGACATGACCTTTTCGGTCGCGAAATCGTACCTCTCCATCCTCGCCGGCCTCGCCGTGGCCGACGGGCTGATCCGCGACCTCGACGAGCCCGTGGGCCGCACCGTCGATGACGGCGGCTTCGACGGCCCGCACAACGGCGCCATCACCTGGCGCCATTTGCTGCACCAGACCTCGGAATGGGAGGGCACGCTGTTCGGCAAGGCCGACCAGATCGACCGCAACCGCACCCTGGCCACCGAGTTCGCCGGCCAGACCAACATGAAGAAGGGCGAGGCCCGCCCGCTGCGCAGCCCCGGCAGCTACTGGGAATACAACGACGTCCGCGTGAACCGCCTCTCGCTCGCCCTGCTGCGCCGCTTCGGCCGCAGTCTGCCGGAGGTGTTCGCCGAGCGCGTGATGAACCCGATCGGGGCGTCCAGCGAATGGCGCTGGAGCGGCTATTCCAACTCCTACGTGCTGGTGAATGGCCAGAGCATCCGCAGCGTCTCGGGCGGCGGCCACTGGGGCGGCGGCGTGTTCATCCATGCCGAGGACCAGGCGCGCATCGGCCTCATGATGGCCCGCAACGGCGCCTGGGGCGGGCGGCAGATCCTCTCGGCCGACTGGGTGCGCCAATCCGTCACCCCCTGCCCGATCAAGCCCGACTACGGCTTCCTCTGGTGGCTCAACACCGGCCGCGGCCCGAAGCCCAGCGCGCCGGCGGACAGCTACTGGGCCACCGGCGCCGGCGGCAACTTCACCTGGGTCGATCCCACGCACGACATCGTCGCCGTGCTGCGCTGGCACGACGCCGCCCAGCTCGATGCCTGGATCGCCCGGGTGCTGGGGGCGCTGAAGGGATGAGGACCGCGCTCGTCACCGGTGGCGGCCGAGGCATCGGCCGCGCGGTGGCGGCGCGCCTGCTCGCCGACGGATGGCGCGTGGTGGTGGCCGACCGCGACGCCGATGGCCCCCCGGGTGCGCGCAGCGTGCGCTGCGACGTGTCGGACGAGGCGGCGGTGCAGTCCCTCGTCGCCGGCATCTTATCCGGCGAAACCCGGCTCGACGGCCTCGTGTGCAACGCCGGCTTCGGCATCACCAGGCCGCTCGCCCAGCTGTCGCTCGCCGAGTGGAACAGCGTGCTGGCCACCAACCTCACCAGCATCTTCCTGCTCGCCCGCGCCGCCGAGCCCCTGCTGCGCGCCGCGAACGGCAGTATCCTCACCATCGCCTCCACCCGCGCCCACCAGTCGGAGCCGCACACGGAGGCCTATGCCGCCTCCAAGGGCGGCGTGGTCGCCCTCACCCACGCGCTGGCCGCCTCGCTCGCCCCGGTGCGGGTGAACTGCATCTCCCCGGGCTGGATCCTCACCAAGGGCCCCGCCCCCTCGGCGGAGGACCACGCCCAGCACTGGGCCGGCCGCGTCGGCACGCCTGCCGACATCGCCGCCGCCGCCGCCTTCCTGCTCGGCCCCGAGGCCGGCTTCGTCACCGGCGCCGAGTGGGTGATCGACGGCGGCATGACGCGCAAGATGATCTATACGTAACACAGTGTTGCCATGACGCCGCGTTGCCGGTAACGCTGGCGCCGTTCCACGCGGACTCACCCATGGCCCGCCCCCTCTCCGCGCCCCGGCGCATGCATGGCCTCACGCTGCCCGCCGCCCTCGCGGCGCTGGCGGTGCTGCTGCGCCTGCTGCTGCCGCCGATGCCCATGCCGGCCCCGGCCGCGCCGCAGGACGCGATGGCCCTGCTGC
>CANHCJ010000008.1 GCA_947458025.1 Rhodospirillales bacterium
CGGCGCCCGGCGTGGCGGTGTCGGCGAAGATGCCGTACTGGATGGTGACGGCGCCGGCGGTGGAGCCGGAGCGCACGATCTCGATGTTGATCGTGGTGTTGGCCTCGCCGATCGAGGTTTCGGTTCTGCGCAGAAAGATGCTGCCGGCCATCGTCTGGGTTCCTCGCCTCGGCACTGACCGTGCCGGTGCGCGAGTATCGCATGGCATGCGGCCGTGGGCACCCGGGTCGGGCGCCCAACGGCGGCATATTCGAAAATCGTGATCGAGATGTTAGCGGCCGATGGCGTAGCCCTGCATGCCGCGGGGGTTGGCGCCGGCGAACATCTGGCCGTCCGGCTCCAGGCGGGCGCCGGAGAGGCGGCCTTCGCTCCAGGGTTCGCCCAGGGAGGCATCGTGGCCGCGGGCGATGAGGGCGTCGCGGACCGAGGGGTCGAAGCGGCCTTCGAGGACGAGCTTGTTGGGGCGGGCGACGCGGGGCCAGAAGCTGCTGGTGAAGTGTTCGGAGTGGAAGCAGGGGGCGTCGATGGCCTGCTGGATGGTGAGGTTGTGGTGGACCATGCGCAGGAACATGACCAGCTGCCACTGGTCCTGCTGGTCGCCGCCGGGGGTGCCGAAGCTGAGCCAGGCCTTTCCGTCGCGGAGCGCCATGCTGGGGGAGAGGGTGGTGCGGGGGCGCTTGCGCGGGGCCAGGGTGTTGGGGTGGCCGGGTTCGAGCCAGAACATCTGGCCACGGGTGGAGAGCGGGAAGCCGAGTTCGGGGATGACGGGGGAGGATTGCAGCCAGCCGCCGGAGGGGGTGGCGCTGACCATGTTGCCCCAGCGGTCGATGACATCCACGTGGCAGGTGTCGCCGCCCATGGCGCCGAGGCGGGCGACGGTGGGCTCGCCGACGCCGGGGGCGCGGGTGAGGAGCTCGATGCGCTTGACGGCGGCGGCGAGATCGGTGCGCGGGGTGTAGCCGGGGATGGCGCCGGGGCGCAGCTCGGTGCTGGCGCGGTCGGTGATGAGCTTTCGACGTTCGGCGTTGTAGGCGTCGCTGAGCAGGTGATCGAGCGGGACCTGCACGTGTTCGGGGTCGCCGTAGTAGGCCTCGCGGTCGGCGAAGGCGAGCTTCATGGCCTCGGTGAGGGTGTGGACGAAATCGGGGCCGTTCGGGTCCATGGCGGCGATGTCGAAGCCCTTGAGGAGGGCGAGGGATTGGAGGAGGGCGGGGCCCTGGCTCCAGACGCCGACCTTCAGCACGGTGTGGCCGTGGTAGTCGTAGGCGATGGGATCCTCGACGGAGGCGGCCCAGCGGGCCATGTCGTCGGACGTGAGCAGGCCGCGGTGGCGGCGGCCGGAGGAATCGAGGATGTCCTGCGTGCCGTAGAAGCGGCCGATGGCCTCGGCGACCCAGCCGCGGTACCAGGCGTTGCGGATGCTGTCGATGCGGGCTTCGCGGGAGGGGCCGGCGGCTTCGCGGACCAGGCGCTGCCAGGTGGCGGCGAGCGCGGGGCGGCGGAACAGGGCGCCGGGGGCGGGGGTGTTGCCGCCGGGGAGCCAGACCTCGGCGGAGGTTTTCCATTCCTGCTCGAACATCGGGCGCATCGATTCGATGGCGGCGGGGATGCGCGGGACGAGGTGGATGCCGTTCTGGGCGTAGCCGATGGCGTAGGAGATGATGTCCCCGAATTCCATGGTGCCCCAGTCGCGCAGCATGAGCATCCAGGCATCGAAGCTGCCGGGGACGACGGCGGGGAGGAGGCCGGTGCCGGGGACGAGATCCAGGCCCAGCTCGGCGAATTTCGCGGGGGTGGCGGCATCGGGGGCGCCGCCCTGGCCGCAGATGACGTGCTGCCGGTTGGCCTTGGCGTCGTGGATGATGATGGGGGCGTCGCCGCCGGGGCCGTTCAGGTGGGGCTCGGCGACCTGCAGGGTGAAGCCGGCGGCGGCGGCGGCATCGAAGGCGTTGCCGCCGCGTTCGAGGACGGCCATGGCGACCGCGCTGGCGAGCCAGTGGGTGGTGCCGACGACGCCGAAGGTGCCGGCGATTTCGGGGCGGGTGGTGAACATGGTGCTGGCCCTCCGGGATGCCGGGGGAAGGTAGCGCGGGGAGAGCGGTGGGCCAAATCGGGCCGTTGCCCGCGGGGGCCGATGGCGGCACACTCGCGCCTTCCAACCATAAGGAGAGCGAGACGTGACTGCTTTCTATGAACTGCGCCAGTACAAGGTGAATCCCGGCAAGATGGCGCAGTGGCTGGAGGTGATGGAGAAGGACATCATCCCGTTCCAGGTGAGCAAGGGAATGGTGATCGCCGGGTCGTGGCGCGGCGAGACGGATGACAGCGTGTATGTGTGGATCCGCCGCTTTGAGAGCGAGGCGCAGCGGGAGCAGCTGTACAAGGATGTCTATGAGAGCGACGAGTGGAAGAACGTGATCGCGCCGAAATATGCCGGGTGCCTTGATCGCTCGGGCATGGTGGTGCAGCGGATCGTGCCGACGGAGCGGTCGGTGCTGCGGTAGACTTTCGTGTTCGTCGTCGTCGTCGGGCCTTCCGGGGCGGGCAAGGATACGCTGATGGCCCTTGCCCGGGAGCGGCTCGGCGGCGACGGGCGCTTCCGGTTCGTGCGGCGGGAGATCACGCGGCCGGCGGAGGCGGGGGGCGAGGAGCACCTGGCGGTGACGCCGGATGAGTTCGCGGCGCGGCGGGCGGCGGGGGCCTATGCGCTTTCCTGGGAGGCGCATGGGCTGGGATATGGGATTCCCGCCGATGTGGCCGCGGATGTGGCGGCGGGGCGGGTGGTGATCGCGAATATCTCGCGGGCCAGGATCGCAGACGCGGCCTTGATGTTTCCCACGCTGGCGCTGGAGATCACGGCGCCGGCGGAGGTGCTGGCGGCGCGGCTGGCGGCGCGGGGGCGGGAGACGGCGGAGGATATCGCGCGACGGCTGGCGCGCGAGGTGGCGCTGCCGGACGGGGTGCGGGTGGCGCGGGTGATGAATGACCGCAGCGCCGGGGAGGGCGCGGAGGCGGTGGTGGCGGTGTTGCGGGGGGCGTTGGCGGGGGGGGGGCCGGCGGCGGGCTGAAACCCGCCCTACGACGGGTTAGCCGCGCAGGGGGATGCGCGGGGCGATGGTGCAGGGCGGGCCGGGGGCCGCCTGGGTGAAGAGCGCGATGTCGGTGACCTCGCGCGGCTGTTTCAGGGCCGGATCGAAGAAGTCCGTGGCGGCGGGGAGGTAGATGTTCTTCTCGGCCGCGGTGAGGCGGCGCGTGAGGGTCATGTGGAAGAAGAACTCGCCGAACACGTAGGTGTAGCCCCAGCGTTGCAGCAGGGCTTCCTGGGCCGGCGGGAGCTGGCCGCCCTTGCGGCGGCGGGCGAGCTCGGCTTCGGAGAGCGGGGCGCGGAGGTGGTCGATGCCGGCGACGCAGAGGTCGGCCAGGGCCTGGAGCGCGTGGCTTTGCCGGGTTTCGCGCAGGGCGAGGAAGCCTTGCAGGTCCTGCACCGCGAGCGGCGGGAGATCGAAGGGGCGGATGCCGGCGGCGAGGTGTTCGACGGCTTCGACGAAGGTGTTCCAGTGCACGCCTTCGGCGAGGCGGAACGGGGCCTTGAGCGTGGCGTGGAAGCCGTAGCCGCGCGCGTCTTCGGTGATGGCGGCGATGTCGGGCAGGCTGGGCTGGAGCCGAGGGGCGTTGGTTTCGGCGTCGCGGCCGAGCCAGGTGGAGGCGGCTTCGTGGAGCGGGTCGTCGATGGGTGGGGCGTAGTAAAGCGCGACGCGCATCAGGCAACACGCTCCCCGCCGCGCCAGACCTGCATGACGATGGGCTGGCCTTCGTGGGCGTGGACGCGGACGAGGTCGGCGCGCAGGGTGGGTTCGAGGCGGCCGCGGTCGGGCAGGCGGGACATGCGGGCGGGCTTGTCGGTGATGTAGCCGACCGCCTCCGGCAGGGTGATTCCGGTTTGTGCCACGCAGAGCCAGGCGGATTCGACGAGGGCGGCGGGGACGTAGTCGCTGGCGAAGGCATCGACGCGGCCGGCGCGAACGAGGTCGGCTGCTGCGATGTTGCCGGAGTGGCTGCCGCCGCGGACGATGTTGGGGGCGCCGGCGATGATCTCCATGCCGCCGGCGCGGGCGGCGTTGGCGGCGACCATGCTGACGGGGAATTCGCTGATGCGGATGCCGTCGGCGATGTTCTCGGCGATCTCTTCCTCGGTGCGGTCGTCGTGGCTGGCCAGTTCGATATCGAGGTGGGCGACGCGCTTCAGCAGGGCGCGGCGGTTGGGGTTGCGGGTGCGGGCGCGCTGGTCCAGCAGGTGGTCGATGCGGGCCTGGATCTCCTCGTCGCGCAGGCCGCCGCGGCGGCGCAGCGCCCAGTAGCGATCCATGTTGGCGTATTGGCCGACGCCGGGGGAGTGGTCCATCAGCGAGACCATGCGCACGAGGGGGTGGTCGGCGACGGGGTCGACGAGCTCCATCATCTCGACGGCGGGAAGTTCGCAGCGCAGGTGGAGGTAGTGGTCGCTTTTGAGGAGGCCGGTGGGGACGAGGGCGTCGAGGTCGACCACGGCGTCGCGGAAAGTCTTCACGCGTTCCTTGTCGAAGCCGAGGTCGCCGAGGCAGAGGGCATCGAGCACGGTGGTGACGCCGGCGGCGGCGCATTGCGCGTCGTGCGCGATCATGGCCGAGCGCGAGGGCCAGCGGGCGGAGGCGCGGGGTTCGACCTGGCGCTCGAGGTTGTCGGTGTGGACATCGACGACGCCGGGCATGAGGTGGTCGCCGCCGAGGTCGATGGCCGCGGGGGCGTGGCTGCGGCCGGGCTGGATTTCGGCGATGCGGCCGGCGCGGATGACCAGGGTGCCGGCGACGACCTCGGTGGGCAGGACGAGGGCGGCGTTGGTGAGGATGGTCTCGCTGGTCATGCGGCGTCCTGCAGGGGGGCGATGGTGAGGAGGCGGTCGGCAACGCGGCGGCGGACTTCGGCATCGTGGAAGATGCCGACGATGGCAACCCCCCTGGCCTTCGCCTCGGTGATCATGGCGATGACGATGTCCGCGTTGGCGGCATCGAGGGAGGCGGTGGGCTCGTCGAGCAGGAGGATCGGGTGGCCGCCGATGAAGCCGCGGGCGAGGTTCACGCGCTGCTGCTCGCCGCCGGAGAAGGTGGCGGGCGGGAGGGCGTGCAGGCGGGTGGGGATGTTGAGGCGGTGGAGGAGGGCGGCGGCCTTTTCCTGGCTGCGGTCGGGGGCGGCTTCGGCGACGATGTCGAGTGCCGGGACGCGGGGCACGACGCGGAGGAACTGGCTGACATAGCCGAGGGTTTTCGCGCGGACCTGGACGACGGTGCGGGGCGGGGCGCTGGCGATGTCGACCATTTCGCCTGCGTGACGGATGAGGATGCGGCCGGCGCCGGCGCGGTAGTTGCCGTAGAGAGAGCGCAGGAGGGTGGACTTGCCGGCGCCCGAGGGGCCGGCCAGGGCCACGCATTCGCCGGCGTGGACGGTGAGGTTCACGCCGTGCAGGACCGGCAGCTGCAGGCCGCCGCGCAGGTGGAGGGTGAACTGCTTTGCCAGGTGCTGGACTTCGAGCATCGGGATCATGCTTGCAGGACCGAGCTGACGAGAAGCTGCGTGTATTCGTGCTGGGGGTCGTCCAGCACCTTGTCGGTGAGGCCGGTTTCGACGACGACGCCGCGCTGCATGACCATGATGCGGTGGGCGAGCAGGCGGGCGACGGCGAGGTCGTGGGTGACGAGCACGACGGCGATGTTGAGGCGGGCGACCAGGGAGCGGATGAGATCGAGCAGGCGGGCCTGGACGGAGACGTCGAGGCCGCCGGTGGGTTCGTCCATGAACACCAGGCGCGGGTGGGTGACGAGGGTGCGGGCGATCTGCAGGCGTTGCAGCATGCCGCCGGAGAAGGTGCGGGGCATGTCGTCGACGCGGGCGGGGTCGATTTCAACCTGGGCGAGCCAGTCGATGGCGGCTTCGCGGATGTTGCCATAGTGGCGTTGGCCGGCGGCCATCAGGCGTTCGCCCACGTTGCCGCCGGCGGAGACGGACATGCGGAGGTTGTCGCGCGGGTTCTGGTGGACGAAGCCCCAGTCGGAGCGGTGCAGCGCGCGCAGGGCGGGGGCGGGCATGGCGTGGACGTCGTGCAGGCGCGACTGGGGATCGCGGTACCAGGTGACGCCGGCATCGGCGCGCATGCGGCCGGAGAGGACGTTGAGCAGGGTGGTCTTGCCGGAGCCGGATTCGCCGACGACGGCGAGGACCTCGCCGGGCCAGAGGTCGGCATCGACGTTGACGAGGGCTGGGACTTTCCCGAAGTGGAGGGTGAGACCGCGGGCGGAGAGCAGCGTGTCTTCGTTCATTCTGCGGCCTCCCTGGTGATCGGTTCGCCGGTGCCGGTGTGGCCTTCGGCCTGGCGGGATTCGCAATGGTCGGTGTCGGAGCAGACGAACATGCGGCCGCCCTGGTCGTCCGTTACGACTTCGTCGAGGTAGCTGTCATCCGCGCCGCAGAGGGCGCAGCACTGGGGGGCGCGGGTGGTGCGGAAGGGGTGGTCGTCGAAATCGAGGCTGCGGACGTCGGTGTAGGGGGGGATGGCGTAGATGCGCTTTTCGCGGCCGGCGCCGAAGAGCTGGAGCGCGGGCATCATGTGCATCTTGGGGTTGTCGAAGGCGGGGATGGGCGAGGGGGCCATGAGGTAGCGGCGGTTCACCATCACCGGGTAGTCGTAGCTGATGGCGACGTGGCCGAAGCGGGTGATGTCTTCGTAGAGGCGCACGTGCATGGAGCCGTATTCGGCGAGCGCGTGCATGCGGCGGGTTTCGGCGCGCGAGGGTTCGAGCTTGGAGAGGGGCTCGGGCTGGGGGACCTGGTAGACGATGATCTGGTCCTCGCGCAGCTGCTTTTCCGGGATGCGGTGGCGGGTTTGGATGATGGTGGCTTCGGCGGTGTCGGTGGTGGTGGCCACGCCGGCGGTGCGGGCGAAGAAGCGGCGGATGGAGACGGCGTTGGTGGTGTCGTCGGCACCCTGGTCGATGACCTTCAGCGTGTCGCCGGCGCCGAGCACGCTGGCGGTGACCTGGATGCCGCCGGTGCCCCAGCCGTAGGGCAGCGGCATTTCGCGCGAGCCGAAGGGGACCTGGTGGCCGGGGATGGCGACGGCCTTGAGCAGGGCGCGGCGGATCATGCGCTTGGTCTGCTCGTCGAGGTAGGCGAAGTTGTAGCCGTTCATTCGGCGGCTTCCTTCAGTGAAGCTGCATTTGCTTCGGCCTCGCGCCGCATCCTTCGGATCGTCTCCAGTTCGCTCTGGAAATCGACGTAGTGCGGCAGCTTGAGGTGCTCGACGAAGCCGGTGCCTTCGATGTTGTCGCTGTGGTAGACGACGAACTCCACGTTCTGGGCCGGGGCGTTCGGTTCCTCGGCGAACTCGTCGTGGCGCATGGCGCGGTCGACCAGGGCCATGCCCATGGCCTTGCGCTCGGCATGGCCGAAGACCAGGCCGTAGCCGCGGGTGAACTGGGGCGGCTTGGTCTTGCTGCCCTTGAACTGGTTGACCATCTGGCATTCGGTGAGGGTGATGTCGCCGATGTCGATGGCGAAGCCCAGCTCCGGGGGGGTGATCTCCACGGCGCATTCGCCGACGCGGATCTCGCCGACGAAGGGGTGGGTGCCGCCCCAGCCGCGCTGGGTGGAGTAGCCCATGGCGAGCAGGAAGCCCTCGTCGCCGCGGGCCAGGGCTTGCAGGCGTACGTCGCGCCCGGCGGGGAAGGCAAGGGGTTCGCGGGTGAGGTCGCCGGGTTCGGCGGGCGGGTTGGGGTCGCCGTCGGGCTCGATCAGGTCTTCGCCGCGCAGGATGTCGGAGACGCGGGGCATGGTGGCCGCCTCGGCCGGGGCGGTGGCGGCGGGGGCGGGGGGATGGCCCTCGGCGGCCAGGGCGAAATCGAGCAGGCGGTGGGTGTAGTCGTAGGTGGGGCCGAGCACCTGGCCGCCGGGGAGATCCTTGTAGACGGCGGAGATGCGGCGGCGGATCTGCATCGCGGCGGTGTCGACCGGGGTGGCGTAGGCGAAGCGGGGCAGGGTGGTGCGGTAGGCGCGCAGGAGGAAGGCGGCCTCGATGATGTCGCCCTGGGCCTGCTTCACCGCCAGGGCGGCGAGGTGGGGGTCGTAGAGCGAGCCTTCGGCCATGACGCGGTCGACCGAGCGGCCGAGCTGTTGCTGGATCTGGGCGAGGCTGATTTCGGGCACGGAAGGGTCGCCGCGGCGGTCCTCCGCCAGCCAGGCGTGGGCGTTGTCGATGGCGCGTTCGCCGCCCTTGACGGCCACGTAGGCCATGGCTCAGCCCTCCTGCACGGTGATGCTGCGCGGGATGGCGGCGAGCGTGGTGCCGGCGCAGAGGATGAGGTCGATGCCGCGCGGGAACAGGGCGTGGTTTTCGGCCCAGCGTGCGGCGAAATCGGGCGGCAGGCCCTCGGCGCGGAAGGCGGCGGGGGATTTGAGGCCGGGGCCGGACAGGGTGAATTCGGGGCCGGTGCCCAGTGCCGCGACCTGGAGGACGAGGGTGGTGGCGGATTCGGGCGCTTCGTCGGTGCCGGCGTTCAGCGTGGCGAGATCGGGCAGGGTGCGGGCGAGAGCGAAGGCGCTGGCGGGGCTGCTGGCGGGGGCGGTGCCGCAGTGGAAGGTGAGCCAGGCGGTAGCCGCGACGCAATCGGGGGCGATGTGCAGGGTGGTGTCGTGGTCCACCAGGGTGAGCAGCACGGCGGCGGTGGCCGGGGCGAGCGGGGCGGGGGGCGTGAGGGTGTTGCCCGCGTCATGCAGCGTGCCGGGGCGGGCCATGGCATCGAGCACGGCGCGGAAGGTGGATTGCGCCTGGGCGACCGGGTCGGCGAAGCCTGGGAGGTCGATACTCATGATGTCCGCATGGTGGCCATGGTGAAGAACTGGACGCGGGTGGCGGCGGCCTTCGCGGCGGCCTCCTCGCGGGCGGCCTGCTGGGCGGTGGCGAGCGGGGCGATGACGCCCTGTTCCAGCGCGTCGTGGCGGGCGGGGTCTTGCAGGGCGGCATCGAGCTCGGCGGCGAGGCGGGCCTGGTGCTGGTCGCGGCCCTGGACATAGGCGTGGCCGACGAAGCCCTGGGCGTTGCGCACGGTGCAGCGGGTGACGGACATCTCGCCGAGGTTGAAGGGCGAGCCGCCGCCGCCGGCGCGGCCGCGCAGCATGACGAGGCCGGATTCGGGGCCGCGCAGCAGGGTGCTTTCGGGCAGGGCGGGGGCGTGGGCGAGGCGGGCGGCGATGGCATCGGCGCTGGCGCGGGCGAGGACGGACATCCAGCGCTGGCGCGCGGCGGTTTCCGGCGAGGGCGGGGGTGCGGGCATCGGGTGGTTCCCGGGCAATCGGATATCTAGACAACTAGACAGCTACCGGCCGGGCCATGTATCGTCAAGCCGTGTTTGCACGACGGGGCGCGCCGCGTGGATGAAATTCCGATGACTGCTTCGGCTGCCGGGGAGGCGGGTGCGGCGCGCATGCTGGGTGCGCGCGGGGTGGCGCTGTGGCGGCGCATCGCCGGGGCGGTGGAGCAGGAGATCGCGGCGGGCACGCTGGCGCCGGGGGCGAAGCTGCCGACCGAGGCGCAGATGGCGGTGCAGTTCGCGGTGAACCGGCACACGGTGCGCCGGGCGCTGGAGGAGCTTTCGCGCAACGGGCTGGTGCGGGTGGAGCAGGGGCGCGGCAGCTTCGTGGCCGAGGACGTGCTGGACTATACCGTGGGGCCGCGCACGCGGTTTTCGGAATGGATCCGGCGGCACAACAAGGAGCCTTCGGGGCGGACGATCGACCTGCGCGAGGTGCCGGCCGACGCCACGGTGGCGGCGGGGCTGGGGGTGCGGGCGGGGGCGAAGGTGGTGCGGCTGGAGCGGCTGGGGCTGGCCGATGGGCGGCCGGTGAGCCTCGGCGCGCACCATTTCGCCTCCGCGCGGTTCCCGAAGCTGCTTTCGGCGCTGCGCGGCGGGGCCGGCATCTCGGAGGCGCTGGCGCTGGCCGGGGTGGAGGATTACCGCCGGCAGGTGACGCGGGTTTCGGCCCGCATGCCGACCGAGGCGGAGGCGGCGCTGCTGGGCATGCCGCGCAACCGGCCGCTGCTGGTGACGGAGAACATCAACGTGGATGCGGCGGGCGCGGTGGTGGAGTTCGGGCTGTCGCGCTATCCGACGCCGCGCGTGCAGATCGTCTTTGAGCCCTGAGCGGCCGGGACTTCATGGGGAGAGGATGATGCGGGCATTGCGGATCACCGGCGGGCAGGTGCTGGCCGAGGGCGGGCTTTCGGAGGGGGAGGTGACGCTGCGCGGCGGCGTGGTCGATTCCGGGGCGCCGGCGGATGCGCGGCTGCTGGATGCGCGCGGGCTGCTGGTGCTGCCGGGGATCGTGGACATCCATGGCGATGCGTTCGAGCGGCAGTTCCAGCCGCGGCCGGGGGTGGAGTTTCCGACCGACCTCGCGCTGGAGGATACCGAGCGGCAGTTGCTGGCCTGCGGGATCACCACGGCGTTCCATGGCGTGACGCTGTCCTGGGAGCCCGGGCTGCGCAGCGCCGATGCGTGGCGGGCGGTGCTGGACGGGCTGGGCGCGCGGCGCTGGACCTGCGACATGCGGGTGCACCTGCGCTGGGAGGCGTACAACCTCGATGCGCTGGAGATGGCGATCGGGGACATCGCGGCCGGGCGGGTGCACCTGTTGGCGTTCAACGACCATACGCCTTCCATCCTGAAGAAGATCGCCGACGCCACCACCGGGGCGAAGTATGCCGACCGGGCCGGCATGGCACTGGCGCCGTTCCGGGCGCTGGCGGAGCGGATCGGCGGGCGCGCGGCGGAGGTTCCCGGCGCGCTGAAGCGCATCGGCGCGGCGGCGCGGGCGGCGGGGATTCCGATGGCCAGCCACGACGACGACAGCATCGCGGTGCGCGACGGGTTCCGGGCCGAGGGGGCGCGGATTTGCGAGTTCCCGATGGCCGAGGAGGTCGGCCAGGCGGCGCAGGCGGCCGGGGATTTCGTGGCGATGGGCTCGCCGAACGTGGTGCGCGGCAAGTCGCACCTGGGCTGGGCCTCGGCGGCGCGGCTGGCGGAGGCGGGCGTGTGCAACGTGCTGTGCAGCGACTACTTCTACCCGTGCCTGCTGCGCGCGCCGTTCATCCTGGCCGGGCGCGGGGTGCTGGACCTGGCGCAGGCCTGGGCGCTGGTTTCCGAGAACGCGGCGGCGGCGGGGGGGCTGGGGGATCGCGGGGTGATCGCGCCGGGCAAGCGCGGGGACCTGGTGCTGGTGGATGCCTCGGGGGCGGCGCCGCGGCTGGTGGCGACGGTTGTTGGTGGGGCGGTGGCGCATTTGAGCGCGGAGGGGTGGAGGAGAGTTCAGTAAGCAAGGATTCTTCTTTTTCTGAAGAAAAAGAAGCAAAAAGACTTTTCCCGTTTGCTTGTCGTCTGGCACGCGTGCCAGCGGGGAAAAGTTTTTTGGTTCTTTTTTTCAAAAAAGAACATGCTTGCTTCCTTGCCTTCGGGGGGGAGTTCCCAGCCCCCGTGCCGGCCCCCTAGACTGCCGGCATGACCGACCTGCATCCGATCTTCGCCACCATGACCGTTCCGGCCGACGACATCTCCGACGAGGAGGCGGTGGCGGTGGCGCGGGCGCATTGGGGCATCGCCGCGCGCGCCAAGCTGCTGACCGGGGAGCGCGACCGCAACTTCCACCTGGTGGCCGAGGACGGGCGCGAGTTCGTGCTGAAATTCGCCAACCCGGCCGAGCCGCCGGGGGTGACGGACCTCCAGATCAAGGCGCTGCAGCACGTGGCGCGCACCGATCCGGCGTTCAACGTGCCGCGGATGGTGCCGTTGCCGGGGGGCGCGATCGAGGCGGTGGTGGCGCGGGCGAAGCGGCCGGCGCGGGTGCGGCTGCTGTCGTGGGTGCATGGCACGCCGATCCGCCATGCCCCGCGCACGGCGGCGCAGCGCGAGAGCTGCGGGCGGGCGCTGGCGCGGCTGGGGCTGGCGCTGCAGGGCTTCGCGCATCCGGACAGCGGCTACGAGCTGATCTGGGACCTGACGCACGCGCTGCGGCTGCGCGAGATTTTGCACAACCTGGAGGACGCGCCGGCGGAGCGGGCGATCGGCGGGCTGCTGGATGATTTCGAGCGCGAGGTGGTGCCGGTGCTGCCGGGGCTGCGGCACCAGGTGCTCTACAACGACATGAACCACGGCAATACGCTGGTGGACCCGGCGCATCCGGACGAGGTGGTGGGGATCATCGATTTCGGCGACCTGGTGCACACGGCGGTGGCGATCGACGTGGCGGTGGGGGCGATCACCGCGGTGGGGGACGACATGGCGGTGCCGGAGGCGCTGGGGCGGTTCGTGGGCGGGTTCCATGCGGTGCGGCCGCTGCTGGCCCAGGAGGTGGCGCTGCTGCCGCTGCTGACGGCGGTGCGGGCGGCGATCGGCACGGTGCTGCAGGCCTGGCACCGCAAGACGCATGTGGACAACCCGCACTATGCGCGGATGACGCCTGAGGAGCTGCAGCGGCGGCTGGACCGGATCGCGGCGCTGCGGGCGCCTGCGGTGGGGGCGGCGGTGCGGGCGGCCTGCGGGTTCGGCTGATGGACGACGCGGCGCTGATCGAGCACAGCCTGGAGCTGGTGGCCGCGCGCGTGGGGGACCCGGCGCCGCTGGTGTATGCGCGGCTGTTCGCGCAGTTCCCGGAGCTGGAGGCGCTGTTCGTGCGCGACGTGAGCGGGATCGTGCGCGGCAACATGCTGACGACGACGCTGGAGTGCCTGGTGGATTTCGCCGGCGCGCGCGCCTACGCGCATCATTTCGTGGGCAGCGAGCGGGTGAACCATGGCGGGCTGGGGGTGCCGGCGGAGATGTTCGACCGGTTCTACGCCACGGTGATCGCGACGTTCCGCGAGGTGCTAGGGGCGGCGTGGACGGCGGAGATCGATGGCGCCTGGACGCGCGCAGCCGAGGGGCTGGTGGCGGCGGCGAGGGAGTAGGGGGAGGTTCCGCGGAATGGCTCGGGCGGTAGGATTCGAACCTACGGCCAATCGGTTAACAGCCGATTGCTCTACCGCTGAGCTACGCCCGAACATTCCGCTGCGGAGGGGGCCTCTCTAGATAGCGCGGCCGGCGCGGTCAACCCGGTTTTTTGCCGGGCGGCGTTGCCGGGGCAGGGGCGGTGCGGCGCGGATTGGTGGGAGGCGCCGGCTGGGGTATAGAGGCCGAGGCGCGAGAGTGGCGGAACGGTAGACGCAGTCGACTCAAAATCGACCGACGCAAGTCGTGGGGGTTCGAGTCCCCCCTCTCGCACCAGGCCCCGCCGCGGGGGGCGGAACCGGGCGGGGCGCAGGAGTGGGTGGCCGCATGATCTTCCGGAGCAACCTCTTTGCCCGCCTTCTGATCCTGGTGGTGGCCGCGACGCTGCCGGCGCTGATGGTGCTGGCCTATCTGCAGCAGGACCTGCGGCACGACCGGCTGCGGCGGATTCCGGACGAGGCGCTGCAGCAGGCCGAGCTGATCAACACCGACATGCGCAGCGTGATGGAAGGCGCGCGCCAGCTGGGGGCGGCGATGGCGCGCTATGCCACGGTGCGGGGGCTCGATCCGCGCTGCGTGGGGCATATGCACGAGGTGCAGGGCGACCTGCCGTCCTATGCCGTGGTTTCGGTGCGCGACGGGGCTGGCGGGCTGGTGTGCAGTTCCAACCCCGAGGCGGCGAGCGCGGCGCTGGAGCAGCATTGCCTGCGCCCGGGGCATGGGGCGGACCCCTGGGTGGTGCGGCCGGGGCTGTTCACGCCGGCCACGGACCGGCGCGGGGCGGTGCTGCCGCTGTGCATCGCCTTTCCCGCGACCGAGGGGCGCACCGGCTACCTGGTGCTGGAGCTGAGCCTGGACTGGCTGGCGGCGCATGTCTCCGAGCTGCGGCTGCCGGCACGCAGCACGGTGGGGATCGCGGACCGGGAGGGCACGGTGCTGGTGCGGGTGCCGGACCAGCGCATGGCCGGGCGCAAGCTGCCGGATGCGGTGCTGCCGCTGGTGGGCACGGCGCAGCGTGGCCATGCCTGGGTGGTGGGGGTGGACGGGCGCGAGCGGATCGTGGGCTATGTGCCGGCCGGGGTGGCGGCGCAGGGGCTGTTCGTCAGCACCGGGCTGTATGCCCCCGACATCCTGGCCGATTTCGATGATGCGGCCTGGCAGGGGCTGGTGCTGATGGCGCTGGGGGTGGTGCTTTCGCTGGCGCTGGCGGCGTTCGCGGGGGAGCGCTTCGTGCGCCGGCCGACGGCGGCGCTGCTGGATGCGGCGGGGCGGTGGTCGGAGGGGAACCTGCATGCGCGGGCGCGGCTGCAGGAGGCGCCGGGGTCCGAGTTCGGGCGGCTGGCGGCGGCGTTCAACGGGATGGCCGAGGCGCTGGGGCGGCGGCGCGGCGAGCTGGAGGAGCTGAACGCCACGCTGGAGGCGCGCGTGCAGGAGCGCACGCGTGACCTGGAGGAGAGCCGCAACCGGCTGGAGCACGAGGTGGCCGAGCGCGAGCGCACCGAGGCGAAGCTGCACCAGGCGCAGAAGCTGCAGGCGGTGGGGCAGCTGGCGGGGGGCATCGCGCACGACTTCAACAACCTGCTGACGGCAGTCGTGGGGGCGCTGGACCTGATCCATCGCCGGCTGCCGCCGGAGCAGGCGCAGCTGCGGCCGCTGGTGGAGAACGCGCTGGAGGCGGCGCAGCGCGGCGGGCGGCTGACGGCGCAGCTGCTCGCCTTCTCCCGCCGCCAGCGGCTGCTGCCGGCGCCGACCGACCTCAACGTGCCGGTGCTGGCGCTGACGGGGCTTTTGGCGAGCACGCTGGGGCGCAACATCCGCATCGAGACCGACCTTGCGCCCGAGCTGTGGCCGGCGATGGTGGACCCGACGCAGCTGGAGGCGGTGGTGCTGAACCTCGCCATCAATGCGCGCGACGCGATGCCGGGCGGCGGGGTGCTGGTGATCCGCACCCGCAACCTGACGCTGCGGCCGGGGCAGGGGGAGTATCCGAACGCGGCCCCCGGCGACTACGTGGCGCTGGAGGTGAGCGACACCGGCGGCGGCATCGAGCCGGCGGTGCTGGAGCGGGTGTTCGAGCCGTTCTTCACCACCAAGCCGGCGGGGGAGGGGGCGGGGCTGGGGCTTTCGCAGGTGCACGGGCTGGCGGTGCAGTCGGGCGGGGATGTGCGGATCGCCAGCCGGGCGGGGTTCGGGACCAGCGTGGAGGTGCTGCTGCCGCGCGCGGCGGCGGGGCTGGCGCTGGCCGGAGCGGAGGCGGGGCCGCGGGCGCATGCGCGGCTGCGACGGCTGCACGTGCTGGTGGTGGACGATGACCGGGCGGTGCGCGAGATGGCCACCGAGATGCTGCAGGAGCGCGGGCACAGCGTGGTGGCCGCGGCGGACGGGGCGGAGGCGCTCGCGATCCTGGACGGGCCGGCGGCGCATGCGCAGCCCTTCGACCTGATGCTGGTGGACTATGTGATGCCGGGTATGACCGGCGTTTCGCTGATCCAGGCCGCGCAGGTGCTGCAGCCCGGGCTGCGCGCGCTGCTGGTGACCGGCAATGCGGAATCGCAGACCGCCGCGCAGATCGGCGCCGACCAGGTGATGCGCAAGCCCTTCACCATAGCCCAGCTGGAGGAGCGCATGGCGCGGCTGCTGGAGGACGGGCGGGCCGCGGTTGCGGCGCCCTGAGCGGTGCGCTGTCGGCGGAGCGGGGGGGGGAGGGCTCTCCCTGGAGGTCCGGGCGGGAATCGAACCCACATTCGCGGATTTGCAGTCCGCTGCATCACCACTCTGCCACCGGACCTCACCGGGGTGCGGGCTGGTTATTGGCCGTGCGGGGGGCCTGGGTCAAGGGGCCCGGGGGGATGCGGGTGGGCGGCTTTGCGTGCGGGCGGTGGCGCACCTATAACGGGCGCTCCCGCAGACCAGCCCGGATGCCCCCATGCCGCATGCCACGATGGACTTCGCCGCCGCCCGCGCCCTGATGGTGGATGGCCAGGTGCGGCCGAACAAGGTGACGGACCCGCGCATCATCGCCGCCATGCGCGCCCTGCCGCGCGAGCGCTTCGTGCCGGCGTCGCAGGCCCCGCTGGCCTATTCCGACGAGGATGTGAAGCTGGGCGGCGGGCGGGTGCTGCTGGAGCCGATGGTGATCGCGCGGCTGGTGCAGATCGCGGCGGTGCGTGAGGGCGAGCGGGTGCTGGTGGTGGCCTCGGGCGCCGGCTATGGCGCGGCGCTGCTGGCGGCGTGCGGCGCGGACGTGACGGCGGTGGAGCAGGACCCCGCGCTGCTGGCCATGGCGCGCCCCGTGCTGGCGGAGCTGGCGCCGGGGGTGAAGCTGATGGAAGGGCCGGTGGCGGAGGGCTGGAAGGCCGGCGCGCCCTATGACGTGATCCTGGTGGAAGGGGCGGTGCCGGAGATTCCGGCTTCGCTGCCGGGCCAGCTGCGCGGCGAGGGCGGGCGGCTGCTGGCGGTGCTGAAGCCGGGCAGCCGGATCGGCCAGGCGGTGCTGGCCACGCGCCTGGGCGGCGGGCGGCTGAACCCGGCGCCGGTGTTCGATTGCGCCACGCCGGTGCTGCCGATGCTGCAGCGCGAGGCCGGCTTCGTGTTCTGAGGGGCCGGCCGGTCCGCCCTGGCGGCTTGGGCGTGGCGCGCCGGCGCGTCCTGTGGCAAATGGTGCAGTGCAGGATACCGCGGGCTGGCTGTGCCTGCGGGGCTGGCTGACAGGAAGGGCTGCGGCATGAGCGAGGCTGGAACGAATTCCCGGCGTTGGGGCTTGCGCGCGGTGCTCGCGCTGGGGGCGGCGGTTGGCGTGGCGCTGGCGGGGCCGGCGGCGGCGCAGCAGATCCGCACGCTGAACGACGCGCTGGCGTTGACCTACGCAACCAACCCGGCGCTGCTGGCCGCGCGCGCCCAGCTGCGGGTGGTGGACGAGAACGTGCCGCAGGCGCTGGCCGGCTGGCGCCCGACCGTGACCATCACCGCCAACGCGGGCTACGCCGACAGCACCTCCCTGCAGTACATCCGCCCCACCGCCATCTCCCGCGGGAGGACGGTGGAGAGCGACTCGTTCCGCGGCACCAATACCCAGGCGCTGACCGTGACGCAGCCGCTGTTCCGCGGCGGTGCCACGGTGTCCACGGTGAATTTCCGCGAGAATCAGGTGCTGGCGCAGCGCGCCACGCTGATCGGGGCCGAGCAGACCGCCTTCGGCAGCGCGGTGGAGGCCTATGTCGGCGTGATCCAGTCGCAGCAGGTGCTGGCGTTGACGATCAACAACGAGCAGGTGCTGGCGCGCCAGCTGCAGGCCACGCGCGAGCGGTTCCGCGTGGGCGAGATCACCCGCACCGACGTGGCGCAGGCCGAGGCGGCGCTGGCCGGTGCCACCGCGAACCGGCAGACGGCGGAGGGCGACGTGCAGGTGGCCCGGGCACGCTTCCAGCAGGTGATCGGCGAGCCGGCGCCGGAGCGGCTGGTGGAGCCGCAGCCGCTGCGGCTGCCGACCCGCACGCTGGACGAGGCGCGCGGCCTGGCCGGGAGCAACAACCCGAGCGTGGTGGCCGCGATGTTCACCGACGCGGCGGCGCGCGACAATTTCGACGTGCAGTACGCCCGGCTGATGCCCAACCTGAGCCTGCAGGGCAGCCTTTCGCGCAACGAGGACGTGCAGACCAAGGACCTCACCACCAAGGTGGCGCAGATCCTAATGGTGCTGAGCGTGCCGCTGTACCAGGGCGGCGCGGAATACGCCGCCATCCGCCAGGCGCGCCAGGACCAGCAGCGCACCCGCCAGCAGGTGGACGATGCGCGCCGGCAGGCGATCCAGCAGGTGACCGAGGCCTGGAACCGCTATGCCTCGGCGCGCGCCACCATCGAGAGCACGCGCCAGCAGATCCGCTCCAACGAGATCGCGCTGGAGGGCGTGCAGCGCGAGGCGATCGTGGGCAGCCGCACCACGCTGGACGTGCTGAACGAGGAGCAGCGGCTGCTGAACTCGCGGGTGACGCTGGTGCGCAACCTGGGCAGCCTGATCACCGCCTCCTACGGCGTGGCGGCGGCCGGTGGGCGGCTGACGGCACGGGATCTTAACCTCAACGTGCCCTTGTACGACGAGACCGCCTACTACAAGGCGGTGCGCAACCGGCTGATCGGCACTGGCGACCAGGCCACCAACCAGCCCGGCCGCTGAGCGGGGCGGGTGCGCGGGGCTTCGTTGCCGGAGCGCCGGGCGCGCCCGCCGCGGTGCCGGATGACGGGCGGCAGGCAGAAGAGAGGCATGGCGAGCACATGAGCGGATCCCTTCCCCCATCGGGCCAGCCCGGCACCGCGCCGGGGCAGGCGCAGGCCTCCCCCAGGGGTGCGGCGGACCCTTCGATGGAGGATATCCTCGCCTCCATCCGCCGCATCCTGAGCGAGGACGAGCAACCGGCGAAGCCGGCCGCCGCGGCGCCGCCTGAACCCGCCCCGCCCGCTGCCCCCCCGGCTGCCCTGGCGGCGCCGGAAGAGGACGACGTGCTGAAGCTCGACGAATCCATGCTGGTGGCCGCGCCCGCGGCGGCGCCGGCGGAGCCGGTGGACGAGGGCATGGCGCTGGTGGAGGCGATCTCCGCCCCCGGCGAGCCGTTGGAGGTGGCGCCGGCGATGCCCGAGCCCGTGCCGGAGCCGCCGCCCCCGCCAGCGCCGCCGGTGATGCCGCTTGCCATGCCCGTGGCGGCGCCGGCCAGCGACCGGCTGATCGCGCCGGAGGCGGAGGCGGCTACGGCCAGTTCCGTGAGTTCGCTGCTGCGCACGCTGGATTCCACGCGCCAGGCCGGCGGCACGCTGCTGTATCGCGGCGGGCCGACGCTGGAGGACATGGTGCGCGAGGAGATCCGCCCGCTGCTGAAGGCGTGGCTGGACGAGAACCTGCCGCCGGTGGTGGAGCGGCTGGTGCGCGCCGAGATCGAACGCGTGGTAGGACGGGCGGTCGGCTGACCATCGCCGGCCGCCGGTAAACGCCCCAGCCTGCCCCGCCGCCGTTCCATCCCGCCTGCCTGGATTCCTGACCCATGCTCGACAAGACCTATTCCCCCGCCGAGATCGAAGCGCGGCTGTATGCCGGCTGGGAGGGGCAGGGCGCCTTCGCCTGCGACCCCGACAGCACTGCCGCGCCCTACACCATCATGATCCCGCCGCCGAACGTGACCGGCAGCCTGCACATGGGCCATGCGCTGACCTTCACCATCCAGGACACGCTGATCCGCTGGCGCCGCATGCAGGGGCGCGACGCGCTGTGGCAGCCGGGCACCGACCATGCGGGGATCGCCACGCAGATGGTGGTGGAGCGCCTGCTGGGCGAGGAAGGCACCAGCCGCCAGGCGCTGGGGCGCGAGGCGTTCCTGGAGCGGGTGTGGCAGTGGAAGGGCGAATCGGGCGGCACCATCACGCGCCAGCTGCGCCGGCTGGGCGCCTCGCTGGACTGGCCGCGCGAACGGTTCACGATGGATGACGGGCTTTCGGCGGCGGTGCGCGAGGTGTTCGTGACCCTGTTCAAGCAGGGGCTGATCTATCGCGACCGGCGGCTGGTGAACTGGGATCCGAAGTTCCAGTCTGCCATCTCGGACCTCGAGGTGGAGAACCAGGAGGTGCGCGGCAGCCTCTGGCACATCACCTATCCGATCGACGGCATGCCGGGCCGGTTCATCACGGTGGCCACCACCCGGCCGGAGACGATGCTGGGCGATACCGCGGTGGCGGTGCATCCCGAGGACGAGCGCTTCCGCGACCTGGTGGGCCGGTTCGCCATCCTGCCGCTGGTGGGCCGGCGCATTCCGATCGTGGCGGACGAGTATTCCGACCCGGAGAAGGGCACCGGGGCGGTGAAGATCACGCCCGCCCATGATTTCAACGACTTCGCCGTGGGGCAGCGCCATTCGCTGCCGATGCCCTCGATCCTGGACAAGCAGGCGCGGGTGATCCTGGATGAGATCGCCGGCGACATCGCGGTGGCCGAGGGGGTGGCGGACGGGGCGTTCATCCATACGCTGGCGGGGCTGGACCGCGGCATGGCGCGCAAGGCGATCGTGGCGGAGCTGGAGCGGCTGGAGCTGCTGGCCAAGGTGGAGCCGCATATCCACCAGGTGCCGCATGGCGACCGTTCCGGCGTGCCGATCGAGCCGCTGCTGACCATCCAGTGGTATGCCAATGCCGCGGTGCTGGCCAAGCCGGCGATCGAGGCGGTGGAGCAGGGCCGCACGAAGTTCGTGCCGCAGCAGTGGGAGAACACGTTCTTCGCCTGGATGCGCGACATCCAGCCCTGGTGCATCTCCCGCCAGCTGTGGTGGGGGCATCGCATCCCGGCCTGGTACGGGCCCGACGGCACGGTGTTCGTGGAGAAGGACGAGGCGGCCGCCCACGCTGCCGCCGCGGCGCATTACGGCGAGGCGAAGCCGCTGGTGCAGGACGACGACGTGCTGGACACGTGGTTCAGCTCTGCCCTGTGGCCGTTCTCCACGCTGGGCTGGCCGGAGAACACCAAGGAGGTGGCGCGCTACTACCCCGGCGACGTGCTGGTGACCGGGTTCGACATCATCTTCTTCTGGGTGGCCCGGATGATGATGATGGGCATCCACTTCATGGGCGACGTGCCGTTCCGCACGGTGCACATCCATGGCCTGGTGCGCGATGAGCGCGGGCAGAAGATGAGCAAGTCCAAGGGCAACGTGATCGACCCGCTGGACCTGATCGACCGGTTCGGGGCGGATGCGCTGCGCTTCACCATCTGCTCCCTCACCGGGCCCGGGCGCGACGTGAAGCTGGGGCCGCAGCGGGTGGAGAGCACGCGCAGCTTCGTGACCAAGATCTGGAACGCGGCGCGGTTTTGCGAAATGAACCAGGTGGCGCCGGATGCCGGGTTCACGCCGGCCGATGCCACGCTGCCGCTGAACCGCTGGATCCTGGCCGAGCTTTCCGATGCGATCGGGGAGGCGACGGCGGCGCTGGAGGCGTATCGCTTCAACGACTATGCCGCGGCCGCCTACCGCTTCACCTGGCTTTCGTTCTGCGACTGGTTCCTGGAATTCGCCAAGCCGGTGCTGAACAACGCGGAGTCGCCCGAGGCGGCGGAGACGCGGCGCACGGCGGCGCATGTGTTCGGGCAGATCCTGCGCCTGCTGCACCCCGCCATGCCCTATGTGACCGAGGAGCTGTGGGACCGCTTCGGCTACGGCGCGGCGAACAGCCTGATCTCCACGCCCTGGCCGGAGGCCTTCGCGGTGCCAGGGGCGGCCGAGGCGCGGGCGGAGCTGGACTGGGTGGTGAAGCTGATCTCCGAGGTGCGCACGGTGCGCGCGGAGATGAACGTGCCGCCCTCGCGCCTGGCGCCGCTGCTGCTGAAGGATGCCGCCCCCGAGTCCCTGGCGCGCGGGGGGCGGTGGATGGAGGCGATCGGGCGCATGGCGCGGGCTTCCGCGCTGGAGGCGCTGGCGGGCGAGGTGCCGGCCGGCTCGGCGCAGGCGGTGGTGGGGGAGGCGACCGTGGTGATCCCGCTGGAGGGCGTGATCGACATCGCCGCGGAGCGGGCCCGGCTGGCCAAGGAACGCGCGAAGGTGGCCGACGAGGCGCAGAAGATCGCGAAAAAGCTCGGAAATGCCGATTTCGTGGCGCGCGCCAAGGAGGAGGTGGTGGAGGAGAACCGCGAGCGGCTGGCCGCCGCCGAGGCGGAGATCGAGCGGCTGGATTCCGCCCTGCGCCGGATCGCCTGAACCCATTTTCCTGCCGCGCCTGCCGCGCCGCCCCATCCCGCCTTGCGGGGTGGGGCGGTTTCGTTTGCGCCGGGCGGGTGGCGCGGACGATCACATCTTCGGCAAATCATTGACTCGGTACGGAATTAACGGATACATGATGTTGCGGTTCTTCGTGTTCTGCATCTGTTGCGGTCTCATAGCGTGGGACCAGAGTCGCAGGGCGGGAATGATCGCAGTCGGACTCGATAGTTGTTTCATGCGATTGCGGGGGGAAGTTTACCTCCCGGTTGAATTGGAAGTTTGAGATATGGCGCCAGTCTCCCACCGGGCGACCCTGATGTCGGCGACCTGCCTCGCCACGGTCACGCATGTGCCGACGGTGCAGCCGGGGCGCGGGGCGGCGGCCATGTCGATGGCGGCGGTGTCGCTGGCCTCGGGCCTTGCCCTGACCTCGCCGGCCAATGCGGCGGTGATCTACACCGTGCGGCTGAACAACCCGTCGGAATCGATTCTTGCGAACAGCTCCGTCGGCGTGCCGCTGACCATCACCGACGTCCTGGGCCAGAATACCTTCCTTGCTGCCGACACGGTTGCCTATACGCTGGTGGGTGCCACGGGCAGCCGAACCGCGCAGCTGACGCGGCGGCTCGGCTTTAGTGGAACGGTGGCTCTGGGGTCGCCCTCGCCGACCGCGACGGTCACGGCCGGCTCCGGGACCGCTACGGCGTCGGTGAACAACAACAGCCTTACCACCACCTCGCGCTCGCTGACGATGACGATCACGCCGAGCGAGCGCGGCGCGGTGACCGGAGAATTCGTGGTGAGCGGCAGGAGCGGCACCGCCGGGTCCGGCACTGGCTGGAACTACTCCGCCAATACCGATGACAAGACCAACGTGGTGCTGACCACCACCGGCGTTTCGGCGGTGGCGAGCCAGACCGCGAACACCACCGTGTATGTGCTGCCCGGGGCCTCCACCACCCAGGCCTTCACGATCAAGAACGTCGGCGACGGCCACTTGGCGGGCAACAACACCGATACCTTCAAGAGCCATCTCTGGGGCTCGGCGAGCGTCACCACGGGTGTCTCCTGGTCCGGCGCCACCACGCTGTCGTTCAGCACCACCACCTCCAGCCTCACCAGCACCGGCGGGGGCACCGACTCGCTGACCTCCAGCTTCACCTACAAGGGTGCGGCGGCGCGCGGCAGTTCGGGGGTGGCGACCATCACCGCGACCTACACCAGCGGCGGCAAGAACAACACCGGCTCCACCGGGGTGACGCTGCTTACCGGCGTGACGGTGGCGCCGCAGAACACCACCACGGCCACGGGCACCACGCTGTATGTCTTGCCGGGCAAGACCGCGACCGGCAGCCTGGTGATCCAGAACGTGGGCGACGGCAGCTTCCTGTCCAAGACGCTGGACGGGACGCTGACCACCACGATCACCGCGGGCAAGGGCGTTGCCAGCAGCATCGCCACCGGCAGCACCAATTTCAACCTGGCCGACGGCAAGACCGGGCCGGCGGCGACCACGCTGACGCAGACGCTGACCTATACCGGGCAGACCCGCGGCGCCTCCACCGCCGCCACCGTGACGGCCTCGTTCACCAACGGCAACGCCTCCGGCAACAACACCGGCGAGACGGTGACCAAAACCTTCGCCGCGCAGACCGTGGCGCCGGTGGCCAGCGTGACGTCGGCGGTGAGCTTCGGCACGCTGCGCGTCGGCACCACCGCCTCCCAGACCGTGACTGTGAAGAACACCGGCGACGGCAACCTGGCCGGCGCGGATAACGGCACCACCGTGCTGACCAACCTGCGCGGCACCGTGGGCATCGGCTCCGGCGCCGTCTCTGGCGCGGGCGGTGCGGTGAACCTCACCGACGGGACGTCGAGCACCTACACCTTCACCTATGCGCCGACCGCGCGCGGCACGACGAACGTCACGGTCGGCACCAACGTGACCAACGGCGCCGACTCGGCCAATTCCGCCGGGAAGCTGAACACCACCATGAGCGGCACCGCGGTGGGCCCGGTGTACGACGCCAAGGTGAACGGCAACGCGATTGCCAACAGCGGCACGGTGGGCTTCGTGAGCTGGGGTGGCGCGGCGATCCAGACCAGCGACCTGCTGATCAGCAACATCACCACCGATGTCGCGGCCTCCAACCTCACCGACATGACGCTGACCTTCTCGATCATCGGGGACGCGACGAAGGAGTTCCAGCTCAGCTTCGACGGCGGGACCACCTACGGCACGGCCGGCGGGCCGATGACTGTCGCCAAGAGCGCCTTCCAGGGCGTGAAGGTGCAGTTCACCAACAAGGTGTCGGGCGGCGACGGCTATGCCCAGCTGCGCGTGGCCACCGACGAGGGCGCCGCACTCGGCGGGTCCGGCGCGATCTATGTCTACAACCTCTCCGCCATTCCCGAGCCCGGCACGCTGGCCGTGCTCGGCGTGGGCCTGCTCGGCCTGGCCGTTTCGCGCCAGCGCCGCCGCGGCCGCGCCTTCGCCGCCCTGACCGCCCCCCCGCAGCAGGAGGATCCGCCGCCCCCCACCGCGAGGTGACGCCGGCGGCGCCGGGTGCGGGATAGTCCCGCGACTCGGAACCGCCCGGGCGAACCCCGCGAAGATCACCGAAACCGTCCGTCGCGACCCCAACGGCCCCCGTTCCTGCCCCTGGCAGGCGCGGAATGGGCCTGTCGGCGATGTGAACCGCGTTCCAAATTGACCCTGACGTATGGGCATGTTAACCATGTGCGCCTGGAAATTGCAGGCGTACGTGTGTTTCGGCCGTTATGGCACCCCTTGCGTCGGGTTAAGTCTATATTTTGGAACGGAATTCGGTGAAACAGTCACTCCTTTCCTCGACGTCCCTTGCCACCGCAACCGTGGCGCCCACCATCGCGCTCGGCGCCGGGCGGGCGAGCACGGCCGCGACGATCAACTACCGCCCTGCCAGCGCGCTGGTGGCGGCATCGATGGTCGGCATGATGGCGGTTGCGCCGGCCGAGGCAGCGGTGATCTATACGGTCAACGGGATCAGCATCGGCACGGCCAGCCCGGCGCCGCCCGCCGAGGCAACGAGCTACACCACGGAGACCCTCTATCTGGGCGTCGGGACCGGTGGCCTGACCACCTCCCCGTCGAAGACGGTGGGCTATCTGTTGATCGCCCCGGGCACGCTGGGCGCCACCTACTCCACGCAGATGACGCTGGCGCGCGGCGATGCCACCAAGAACGTGCTGATCGCACTCAGCCCGATTTCCGCCACCGCGGGCTGGGGTGCCACCACCAACGTGGGCACCATCAACAACCCGACGCCGTCGCTTGTCAGCACCTTCACCTACTCGCCGTCGGCGACACTGACGCGTGGCAGTTCCGCCACCAACACGTTCCAGATTTTTGGCTCGCTGTCTGGCGGGGGATCCAAGACCCCCACCGACACCACGAACATCACCCTGATCACCAACTGGGTGGCGCCGGTCCAGTCCACCTCGGCGACAGGGACGCTGCTCTATGTGCTGCCCGGCAAGTCAACCGCCGGCAGCATGACGGTGACCAATATCGGCGACGGCAATCTCGCCGCGCCCACGGGCACCAACCTTGCGCTGAGCAGCCCGTACAACCTGCAGGGCACCGTGACCGGCAGCACCTCCGGGGCCGGGTTCACGATTTCGCCCAGCACCCCGGCCACGCTGAACCTGACCGACACGAAGGGGCCGGCCGCCGCGGCTTCCAGTTCCGCCACCTTCACCGCCACCTATACCGGCACCACGCGCGGTGCCTCCGCCACGGCGAACCTTACCGCCAGCTTCACCAACGGCAGCACGGCGAACAACAACGCCGGCGGGCAGAGCGCGGTTGCCACCTTCACCGGCAAGACCGTGGCGCCGGTGGCCAGCGTTACCAACACGACCACCGAAATCCGCGTGGGCACCACCGGCTCGATCGCGCTGACGGTGACCAACACCGGCGACGGCAACCTGGCCGGCAGCGGGGCCGCCTTCAACCTGACCGGCAAGGTGGGCAGCGCCGCGGGCGCGATCTCCGGGGCGGGCGGCACGCTGAACGGCAGCACCGGCCTGCAGGATTCCACCTCGCAGACCTACAGCTTCACCTACTCGCCCACCGCGCGCGGCACGGCGAGCATCTCGGTGGCGGTTTCGCTGGACAACGGCACCACCACCTCCAACGCCGGCGGCACGATCAACGCCACGCTGACGGCCAAGGCGGTGGGGCCGGTGTACGAATCGAAGTACACCACCAACGGCACCACCACCACCACCACGCTGACCTCCAACAGCGGCGTGACCGGCACGGCGCCGATGCAGACCGTGTATGGCGGCACCATCCTGTTCGGCGATTTCGTCGGCGGCGCCACGCTGCAGAACCTGCTGATCAGCAACATCTCCGACGACAATGCCACCAAGGCGCTGACGGATCTCAACCTCACCTCCGTCACCATCGTCGGGTCCAACGAGTACCAGTTCAGCCTCTCGGGCTTCCAGAGCGGCGGCGTGGGCGGGGGGACGGTGGGCTTCGTCGACTCCACCACGACCAGCTTCACGCTGAACAACACCAAGAACCTGGGCGACAATACCGGCACCATCGCCATCCAGTTCGTCAGCAAGGCGGGCAACGGGGCCGGCCAGCTGCGCATCACGACGGACGAGAACACGTCGTTGAACGGCGCCGGGACGATCTATGTCTACGACCTGCGCTGGACGGTGCCGGAGCCCGGCACGCTCATGGTGTTCGGGGCGGGGATGCTGGGCCTGGCGATCTCGCGCCGCAACCGTCGCGGCAAGGCGGAGGCGGTGCGGCTCACCGCTGCCGCGGATGACGACGCGCCGCGCGCCTAGGCTGCTCGGGCTGGCGGCTTTGCTCGCCAGCCTCGCGGCGGGGCCCGCGCTGGCCCAGCCGGCCGGCGTGCCGCCGCTGCCGCGCCCGAAGCTGGAAACCCGACCCGTACGTGCGCCGGCGGAGCGGCTGGTCTGGCAGCCCGGGCATTGGGAATGGGATGTGATGAACGCCCGCTATGTCTGGCACCATGGCCGGCACGTGGTGCGGCGCCCTGGCGTCACGCGGTTTGTGCCGGGGCGCTGGGTGGTGACCGGGGGCGACTGGGCGTGGCGGCGGGCTCGGTGGAAGTAAGCAAGGGTCTTCTTTTTCTGAAGAAAAAGAAGCAAAAAGACTTTTCCCCTTTGCGCCGGGGATAATCCCGGACCAAACGTGCAAAAGTTTTTTGGTTCTTTTTTTCAAAAAAGAACCGCTTCCTTTCTTACACTTGGATCTCCACCACCACCGGCACATGGTCCGAGGGCTGTTCCCGCCCCCGTTCCTCCCGGTCCGGCCCGGCGGCGACCAGCCGCTCCGCCAGGGTGGGCGAGAGCAGCACGTGGTCAATGCGCAGGCCGAGGTCGCGCGGCCAGGCGCCGGCCTGGTAGTCCCAGAAGGTGAACACCGGCCCGGCCGGGTGCAGGGCGCGCACCGCGTCGGTCAGGCCGAGCCAGAGCAGGGCGCGGAACTGGGCCCGCGTGGCCGGGCGGACCAGGGCATCGGTGGGAGAGATGGCGCCGGGCGCGAAATCGGCGTCGGTGGGGCAGACGTTGTAGTCGCCGGCGATCAGGAAGGGCGTGTCGGTGTCCTGCAGGGTGCGGGCGCGGGCGCGCAGGTGCTCCATCCAGGCGAGCTTGTAGGCGTAGCCGGCGTCGCCGCCGGAATTGCCGTTGGGCAGGTAGATGCCGATCATGGTGATGCCGCCGCAGGTCACCTCGATGTAGCGGGCCTGGGCGTCGTCGTCCGGCAGGCCGGGGAGCTTCGTGTGCACCACCTCGAACGGCACGCGGGCCAGGGCGGCGACGCCGTTATAGGCCTTCTGCCCCACCACCGCGGCCTCGTAGCCCAGGGCGCGGAAGGTGGCGGCGGGGAAGACCGGCGCCTCGCATTTCAGTTCCTGGAGGAAGAGGATGTCGGGCTGGGCCCGCGCCAGCCAGGCGGCGACGTGGGATTCGCGCTGGCGGATGGAATTGACGTTCCAGGAGGCGACGCGCACGTGCGGCTATTCGACCGAGAAGCTGGTGCCGCAGCCGCAGGCGGAGGCGGCGTTGGGGTTGCGCACGGTGAAGTGGGCGCCCATCAGCGCGTCGGAATAGTCGAGCTCGGAGCCGGCGAGGAGGTCCAGGCTGGCGGGATCGACCAGCACCACGGCGCCGTCGCGCTCCACCACCAGGTCGTCCTCGGCGCGGGTGGCGTCCAGCTCGAAGCGGTACTGGAAGCCGCTGCAGCCGCCGGCGAGCACGGCCACGCGCAGCTTGTCTGGCCCGCCCGGGGGCTGGCTGTGCACGATGGCGTTGATCTGCGCGGCGGCCCGCTCGCTCAGCCGGAAGGGGGCGTCAACCATCTGGGTGTCCATGAGGGCAATATAGGACAAGCCCCGTCCGGATTGAAGACCCCTCCCGCATCGCTGTGCATTGAAGCGGGGGGGCGCATTGTGTATCCGCAGCGAAGCATCCGAAGGCGCATGGTGATGAAGCGGCCTGAAGCGAGCACGGGTTCATGACGGCCACGCGCGCCCCCTGGGCGGTGCGGGCCGAAACCGCGCGCGGCCGGCTGCATCCGGAGCCGGAATCGCCCGGCCGCTCCCCCTGGCAGCGCGACCGCGACCGGATCATCCACAGCACCGCCTTCCGCCGGCTGCAGTACAAGACCCAGGTGTTCGTGAACCACGAGGGCGATTTCTTCCGCACCCGCCTCACCCATTCGATCGAGGTGGCGCAGATCGCCCGCTCCATCGCGCGCGAGCTGCTGCTGGACGAGGACCTGACCGAGGCGCTGGCGCTGGCGCATGATCTCGGCCACCCGCCCTTCGGCCATGCCGGGGAGGAGGCGCTGGCGATCGTGATGAAGCCGTTTGGCGGCTTCGACCACAATGCGCAGTCGCTGCGCGTGGTCACGCTGCTGGAGGCGCGCTACGCCGCCTTCGACGGGCTGAACCTGACGTGGGAGACGCTGGAGGGCCTGGCCAAGCACAACGGGCCGCTGCGCCGGCCGCCGCCCTACGTGGCCCAGTACGACGAGCGCCACAAGCTGGACCTGCACACCCATGCCTCGGTGGAGGCGCAGGTGGCCTCGCTGGCGGATGACATCGCCTACCACTCGCACGACCTGGACGACGGGCTGCGGGCGGGGCTGTTCACCATCGAGGAGGTGCGCCACCTGCCGGTGGTGGGCGAGGCGCTGGATGCCGCGCGGCGCGCCAGCCTGGACGTGCCGCCGCAGCGCCTGCGCCACGAGGCCAACCGGCGGGTGATCAACGCGCTGGTCACCGACCTGGTGGAGGAGACCCGGCGCCGCATCGCCAAGCTGGATCCGGCGGATTCGGATGCGATCCGCCGCGCCCGCACCCCCGTGGTGGCGTTCAGCCCGGCGATGGCGGAGGCGAACCGCGCGATCAAGGATTTCCTGTTCGCGCACATGTACCGCCACTGGCGCGTGAACCGCATGGTGGGCAAGGCCAAGCGCATCACCACCGAGGTCTTCGCCATGCTGCACGCCGATACCGGGCTGCTGAGCGCGGACTGGCGCGGGCGGGCGGGCGAGCCGGGCACGCAGCGCGCCGCGGTGGCGGTGTGCGACTATGTCGCCGGCATGACCGACCGGTATGCGCGCGATGAGCATCTGCGGCTGACTGATATTTCGCATTCGGCGTAGGAAGGAAGGATGTTCTTTTTTGAAAAAAAGAACCAAAAAACTTTTCCCCGTTTGCGCCCCGGCTAGCCCCCGCGCAAACGGGTAAAGTCTTTTTTGCTTCTTTTTTCTTCAGAAAAAAGAAGATTCTTGCTTCCTTCGCCTCCTCTGGAACCTCGCCGATGACCCATCTTTTCGCCACCCTGCGCGACCGCGTGCTCGCCGCCCTTGCCGCCGACCTGCCCGGCCTGCCGGCCGAGGTGCTGGCCCGCGTGGAGGTGACGCCGGCGCGTGAGGCGGCGCATGGCGACATGGCCACCAACGCCGCGATGGTCGTGGCCAAGCCGGCCGGCCGCAAGCCGCAGGAGATCGCCGCCGCGCTGGTGGCGCGCCTGCGGGACCAGCCGGACATCGCCGAGGCAAGCGTGGCCGGGCCGGGCTTCGTGAACCTGCGACTCGCCGAATCCACCTGGCGCGCACAGCTTCCGGCGATTCTCGATGCGGGCGAGTCGTATGGCGATTCGGCGCTGGGGCAGGGGGTGCGGGTGAACGTGGAATACGTCTCCGCCAACCCCACCGGCCCGATGCATATCGGCCATTGCCGCGGGGCGGTGGTGGGCGATGCGCTGGCCAACCTGCTCGCCAAGGCCGGCTTCGCGGTGACGAAGGAGTACTACATCAACGACGCCGGAAATCAGGTGCTGGCGCTGGCCTGGGCCGCCTACTGGCGCTACCTCCAGGCGCTCGGCACGCCGCTGTCGGAGGAGGACTACGCCCAGATGGTCCCGGGCGGGCTGCAGTATCGCGGCGACTACCTGGTTCCGGTCGGCGAGGCGCTGAAGGCGACCCATGGCGATCGGCTCGCCGCCCCGGGCGGGCATGTCGGCCCGGTTGAGACCTGGCTGCCGGTGGTGCGCGACACCACGCTTGAGATGATGATGGCCGCGATCCGCGAGGACCTCGCCCTGCTGGGCGTGGAGCAGGAGGTGTTCGCCTCCGAGCGCGCCCTGGTGGAGGCGGGGGCGGCGGATGCCACGATCGAGACGCTGCGCGGCCGCGGCCTGATCTACGAGGGCGTGCTGGAGCCGCCCAAGGGCAAGACCCCGGACGATTGGGAGCCGCGCGAGCAGACGCTGTTCCGGGCGACGCAGTTCGGCGACGACGTCGATCGCCCGCTGCGCAAGTCCGACGGCAGCAACACCTATTTCGCCAACGACATCGCCTACCACGCCGACAAGGTGCGCCGCGGCGCCCAGGTGATGATCGACATCTGGGGCGCCGACCATGGCGGCTATGTCAGCCGCATGAAGTCCGCCGTGAAGGCGCTGGGGGACGGCACCGCGGCGGCGCCGACGCTGGATATCGTGCTGTGCCAGATCGTCCATGTGCTGAAGGATGGCGAGCCCGTGCGCATGTCCAAGCGCGCCGGCACCTTCATCACCCTGCGCGACCTGCTGGACGAGGTGGGGCGGGACGCGGTGCGCTTCACCATGCTCACCCGCAAGTCCGACGCGCAGATGGAGTTCGACATCGCCAGCGCGGTGGCGCAGACGCGCGAGAACCCGGTGTTCTACGTGCAGTACGCCCATGCCCGCTGCCGCTCCGTGCTGCGCGCGGCGGCCGAGATGCTGGGGGCGGAGGCCACGGCGCCGGCCGCGCTGCGGGGGGTGGCTCTGGAAAGCCTGAGTCACGAGGCCGAACTTGCCCTGATCAAGCGCCTGGGAAGCTGGCCGCGCACCGTGGAAGGCGCCGCCCTGGCACGAGAACCGCACCGGATTGCGTTTTTCCTCTATGATTTAGCGGCTGACTTTCATATGCTGTGGAACCGAGGAAGGGACGATGCTGCACTGCGTTTCCTGCAGGCGGAGCAGCGTGCCGAAACGTTGGCGCGCGTTGCCCTGGTGGCCGCCACCGCGACCGTGATCCGGTCCGGCCTTGCGGTCATGGGCGTGGCGCCGGTGGAAGAGATGCGCTGAGGGGCCGTCGCCGCGCCGGCTGCCCTTCCTGCCAGAGATGGGGAAGTTGGGCAGTCCTATGGCCGAGTTCGACACGTCCTACCGCACGCCGCGCCACCGCCCGGGCATGGACCCGAATACCCGCAAGCTGGCGATCATCGCCGGCGGCATCGGGGCCGCCCTGGTGGTGATGGTCGGTGCCTGGTCGCTCACCGGCGGCAAGTCCGGCGGGGTGCCGGTGGTGGAGGCGGACAGCCGCCCGCTGCGCGTGAAGCCCGACAGCGCCCAGCAAGGCCCGGAGATCGACACCCCCACCGCCCCGGGCCAGCAGGCCCTGGCGCCGAAGCCCGAGGCGCCGAAGCCGGAGGCCCTGCGCGCCGCCGCCGAGCGTGCCGCGGCGGAACG
>CANHCJ010000009.1 GCA_947458025.1 Rhodospirillales bacterium
GAGGCAGGCCAGCAGGGCCGCCAGCAGTGCGCCGGGCGCGCGCGCCTCCCCGCCCCCGTGGGGGGCGGAGCGGGCAGGCGCGGTGCTGCTTCCCGATCTGTGATCCATGGTTTGTTTTAACCATTGACGCAACCGGGTGCAAGGGAATTTTTTCTCTATGGCGAGATTTTTTCCTGGCGCGCGGTGCGGTCAGGGCGCCTGGGTGGCGTGGTGGCGGACCCAGGCGATGAAGGTGGCGTCGTCGATGTCGCCGGCGGCCATGGACAGGGTGGTGATGGCGGCCTCGACCTGCGGTGGATCGAATGTCATGCCGTTGAGGGCGAGGAAGAGGACGAGGGCGACGAAGGCGACGCGCTTGTTGCCAGCGATGAAGGGGCGGCTGCGGGCGATGGCGAGCGCATAGGTGGCGCCGAGTTCGGCGACATCGGGGGTGCCGTAGGAGGCAAGGTTGAGCGGGCGCGCGAGGGCGCTTTCCAGCAGGCCCGCATCGCGCAGGCCGGCGGCGCCGCCGTGTTCGGCGATCTGCTCGTCGTGGATGGCGAGGACGAGATCGAGCGAGAGCCAAACGGTCACTTCGCGAGTTCGCGCAGGACGGCGCGGCGGCGCTTCATGATCTCGCGGGCGACCTCCATCTGGGATTCGAATTCGGGGTCGGCGGTGGTGAGGCGGATGCCGTTCTCGGTTTCGATCGCATAGACGGTGTCGCCCTTGCCGACGCCGAGCTTGGCCAGCAGCTCCTTGGGCAGGATGAGGCCGACCGAGTTGCCGATCTGGGTGAGCTTGAGGGCGGACATGGCGGGGCTCCCGTTGATACGGGAGTTATAACATGGAGAGAGGGGGTGCGAAACAGGAAAGGGAAGGACTTCTTTTTGTGAACAAAAAGAAGCAAAAAAACTTTGCGACTTGGCGTGCGGGTTTACATGGGGCGGTGGGTGGGGTGGCACTTAAGAGGACAAAAGTTTTTTGCTTCTTTTTTTTCAAAAAAGAAGCGCTTTCTTTGCTTTGACGTCGCGCGCAGGGACTTACGATGGAGGGCGGGGGCGGCGGGCTGAAGCCCGCCCTACGGGATCGGGCGGGATCGGGCGGGATGGGGAGGCCGGGGGCGGCGCGGCTGGTGGCGGGCTGAAGCCCGCCCTACGGAGCTGGGCGGGGTGGGGCGGCAGGTTCAGGTGTCCATCGCTTCGCGCACGGCGGCCTTGAGGAAGGCGAAGTCCGCGGGGATGACGGCGGGGTTGGGGTTGCCGGCGCGGTGGCCCCAGATGCTGGGGATGGGTTTCAGGACGGCGCGGCGGAGGTGGGGGAGTTCGGCCTGGTTGTCGGCGACGCGGAAGTAGAGGTCGGTTTCGCTGGGGAGGAGGACCATGCGGGCCTTGATGGCGGAGAGCGCGGCGGGGAGGTCGCCGCCATCGGCGATGTCGCCGTGGTACCAGGTCATGAGCTGGGCGTAGAGATTGGCGGCGGGGCGGGCGCCCATGCGTTCGGTCCAGTCGGTGCGCAGGTAGGTGTCGAGATCCGGTGCGCCGAGGGCGGTTATGTGGAGGTTGGCGCGGTAGAAATCCTGGCTGAGGGCCCAGCCGGCGTAGATGTGGGCGAAGGCTTTCTTGGCCGGGGCGGGCTCGGCGGTGAAGCGGCCGTCGCCGGCGTATTCGGGGGCGGATTCCAGGGTGCGCAGCAGGCCGCTGTGGAAGACCTTGTTGTGGACGCTGGTGCGGGCGGTGCCGCAGACGACGAAGGCGCGGTCCACGGCATCCGGATGCAGCGCGGCCCAGTGGTAGGCCTGCTGGGCGCCCATGGAGAAGCCGTAGACGGCGGCCAGGCGGGTGATGCCGAAGACATCCAGCAGCAGGCGGCGCTGGGCCTCGATGAGGTCGGGGTAGGTGACGAGCGTGGGCCAGTTCGGCGTGGTGGCGGCCGAGGAGGCCAGGCCGTTGCTGAACATGTTGGGGATGACGATGAACCAGCGGGTCGGGTCCAGGATGCCCTCGGGCCCGATCAGGTATTCCATGTCCGGATGCGAGGCGCCGTAGGAGCAGGGGTAGAGGATGCAGTTGCTCTTGCTGGCGTTGAGCGTGCCGTAGGTCTTGAAGGGGATGGTGCAGTTCTCGATCGCGCCGCCCTTCTGGACGGGGAAGGTGCCGAGGACGAAGGTGCCTTGGGCCTGGGGCCAGCTCATGGGTGTTCGTTCCAGAGAGTCACGGCGGTGGAGCCGCGGAGGGATAAAGTCTTTTTTGCTTCTTTTTTCTTCAGAAAAAAGAAGGGCTTGCTTTTGAGGATGGTCTTGCCTGCTTGTGGTTTTGCTCGACCCCTCACCCAACCCTCTCCCCCAAGGGGAGAGGGCTATCCTGCCGCTAGTCCTTGCGGGCGGCGGTGCGCGCCTCGGCGAGTTGCTTGCGCAGGAGGTCCACTTCGCGGCGCAGGGCGGCGATTTCCTCGGCTTCCGGCGTGGCGGCGGGGCGGGGGGTTTCGGGTTCCTGCGGCAGGAAGGGGGAGAACAGGGACATGGCGCGTTCCATCATCGCCATGTTCTGGCGGCTGACTTCCTGCAGGCCGGGCGGCATGAAGGTGCCCATGGTTTGTTCGACGGCGCGGCGCATCTGGTCTTGCTGGACGGCGAAGGCGCCCATGGCTTCCTCCAGGTATTTCGGGACCACGGACTGCATGGAGTTGCCGTAGAAGCCGATGAGCTGGCGCAGGAAGGTGGTGGGGAGGAGGGCGCGGCCCTTGTTCTCCTCCTCGACGATGATCTGGGTGAGGACGGAGCGGGTGATGTCTTCGCCGGTTTTCGCGTCGTAGACCACGAAGTCTCGGCCGAGGCGGACCATTTCCGCGAGCGAATCCAGGGTGATGTAGCTGGAGCTCTCGGTGTTGTAGAGGCGGCGGTTGGCGTATTTCTTGACGACGACAGGGGGTGCGTCGCCGGGTTTGGCGTCGGTGCTGCGGGCGTCCTCGACCGGCGCTGACTGCGACATCCTGCCCCCTTGCTGCCCCGGGTGGGGAATTGTGCGGTGCAAGGTAGCACGGGTGTGGGCCGGATTGAAATCATGCGCGTGGTATTCGGGGCGCCGGCGCGTGGCTATGCTGCCGCGCGGAGGGGCGATGCGGGATGACGGGCAGGCCGGAGGAGCCAGGCGGGGCGGGGACGGTGGATCCGGCCGCGTTGCTGCGCGACTGGATGACGCTGGTGCAGACCGAGCTGGCGGGGCTGGCGGCGGACCGGGAGGCGCAGGAGGTTTGGGCTGCGCTGGCGGGGGTGTGGGCGCGGGGGTTGGGCGGGCATGACCCCGCCGGTGATCCGGCGCGGGCCGCGGCCGTTGCTGCTGCACCTGCTGCTGGCGGGGATGCCGGGCGGGCTGCCCTTCTGGAACGCATCGATGCCCTGGAGCGGCGGGTGGCCGAGCTGGAGCAGCAATTGGCCCGGCGGCGCAGGCGGGGTGGCGCCGGCTGAGCTGATTGCGGGGATTGCGGCGTATCGGCGGCATCCGTGGCGGCGGGAGGTGGCGGCGCCGGCGGTGGTTTGGGCGGAGGGGGGTTCGCGGCTGCTGGAGTATGGCGGCGACGGGGACCCCGTGCTGTTCGTGCCGAGCCTGGTGAACCGGGCCGATGTGCTGGACCTGTTCGAGGGGCGGTCGATGCTGCGGTTTCTCGCGGCGCGGCGGCGGGTGCTGTTGCTGGACTGGGGGTGGCCTGGGGAGGCGGAGCGCGGGTTCACGCTGACCGACTATGTGGCCGGGCGGCTGGTGCGGGCGCTGGCGGCGGTGGGGGAGCCCGCGGTGCTGGTGGGGTACTGCATGGGCGGGCTGCTGGCGCTGGCGGCGGCGCAGCTGCGGCCGGAGCTGGTGCGCGGGCTGGGGTTGCTGGCCACGCCGTGGGATTTCCATGCCGCTGATGCGGCGGCTTCGCGGGGGCTGGGGCAGGTGCTGCCGCTGCTGGAGCCGTTGATGGGGGTGACGCAGCGGCTGCCGATCGATGCGATCCAGACGCTGTTCGCGATGATGGACCCCGGGGGGATCGCGGCGAAGTATGCGGGGTTCGCGCGGGTGGACCAGGGCAGCGCGCGGGCGCGGCAGTTCGTGGCGATCGAGGACTGGCTGAACGACGGGGTGCCGCTGGCGGCCGCGGTGGCGCGGGAGTGCCTGGGCGGGTGGTATGGGGAGAACACGCCGGCGCGGGGGCTGTGGCGGGTGGCTGGCGAGGCCGTGGAGCCGGCGCGGCTGCGTGTGCCGGCCTTGGTGGCGGTGCCGGGGCGGGACCGGATCGTGCCGCCGGAGAGCTCGCTGCCGCTGGCCGGGCTGATCGCGGGCGCGGTGCTGCATCAGCCGACGGCGGGGCATGTGGGGATGGTGGCGGGGGCCAGCGCGGAGCGGGCGTTGTGGGGGCCGCTGCAGGACTGGCTTGCGTTGCTTTGATCCCGTTGTGCGGCGCGGTATGCTGCGGGCAAACGCGGGCGCCGACGCCCGACAGGAGAACGCCATCATGGACGATATCGTGATCGTTTCCGCCGCGCGGACGCCGGTGGGGAGCTTCAACGGGGCCTTCGGCAGCGTGCCGGCGCATGTGCTGGGAACGGCGGCGCTGCAGGCGGCCATCGCGCGCGCCGGGCTGGAGCCGGGCGAGGTGAACGAGGTGATCCTGGGCCAGGTGCTGACGGCGAACCAGGGGCAGAACCCGGCGCGGCAGGCGGCGCGGGCGGCGGGGATTCCGGACGGGGCGACGGCGTTCGGGATCAACCAGGTGTGCGGCTCTGGCCTGCGGGCGGTGGCGCTGGCGGCGCAGCAGGTGATGTCGGGCGAGAGCGCGATCGTGGTGGCCGGCGGGCAGGAGAGCATGAGCCAGAGCCAGCACGGCACCTATCTGCGCGCGGGCGCCAAGATGGGCGACATGCAGCTGGTGGACACGATGATCAAGGACGGGCTGTGGGATGCCTTCTTCGGCTACCACATGGGCAACACGGCGGAGAACGTGGCGCGCGCCTACCAGATCACGCGCGAGGAGCAGGACGAGTTCGCGCTGGGGAGCCAGACCAAGGCGAGCGCGGCGCAGAAGGCCGGGCGGTTCAAGGATGAGATCGCGGCGGTGACGGTGAAGGGGCGGCGCGGCGACACGGTGGTGGAGAACGACGAATACATCCGCCACGATTCCAGCATCGAGACGATGGCGCGGCTGCGGCCGGCCTTCACCAAGGACGGGACGGTGACGGCGGGCAATGCGAGCGGGATCAACGACGGTGCGAGCGCGCTGGTGGTGATGTCGGGCGCGGAGGCGGCGCGGCGGGGACTGACGCCGCTGGCGCGGATTGCCAGCTTCGCCACCGCCGGGGTGGACCCTTCCGTGATGGGGACGGGGCCGATCCCTTCGAGCCGCAAGGCGCTGCAGCGGGCGGGGTGGGGGATTGGCGACCTCGACCTGATCGAGGCGAACGAGGCGTTTGCGGCGCAGGCCTGCGCGGTGAACAAGGACATGGGCTGGGATACCAGCAAGGTGAACGTGAACGGGGGCGCGATCGCGATCGGGCATCCGATCGGGGCGAGCGGGGCGCGGGTGCTGGTGACGCTGCTGCATGAGATGCAGAAGCGGGATGCGAAGAAGGGGCTGGCCACGCTGTGCATCGGTGGGGGCATGGGCGTGGCGATGTGCCTGGAGAGGTAAGGGTCTTCTTTTTTCTGAAGAAAAAAGAAGCAAAAAAGACTTTATCCGTTTGAGGCGGCACCGCCGTGGCCTTGTAGGTCACGGCGGTGTTGTTTACGGAGTCGGAAAAGTTTTTTGGTTCTTTTTTTCAAAAAAGAACGCGCTTACTTGCCTTCCCTGGCCTTGAACCACCCCAGCACGAACAGCGTTCCGGCGGTGAAGGCGCCGATGACGATGGCGACGTCGTACTGGGCCAGGCCGACGGAGATGCCGATGGCGCCGGTGGCCCAGAGGCTGGCGGCGGTGGCGGTGCCGTGGACCTCGCCGCCGCCCTTGAGGATGGCGCCGCCGCCGATGAAGCCGATGCCGGTGATGACGCCTTCGATGACGCGGGCCGCGCCGTCGGGGTGGGCCGCGAGCAGCTGTTCCGTGGCCTGGACGAAGCCGCAGGCGGCGACGGCGACCAGGGGGAAGGTGCGCAGGCCGGCGCTGCGCTCCTCCCGCTCGCGGTTCCAGCCGATCAGCAGCGCGATGGCGTAGGCGATGGTGAGGTCGCGGATATGCGGCAGGAGGGGGAGGTGGGAGAGGCGGGGGATGAGGTCGGAGGGGTCCATCCCGTGCAACGCAACGACCGGGCGGGCGTTCCGCCTACCATCCGTTGATCCGGGGCCAGACCGCCACGACCTCGTCGGAGCCGTCGACCACGTGGTAGCGGTCGTGCGCGGCGGAGGTCATGCAGGTGTGGTTGGGGGCGACGCGGACGCGTTCGCCGATGCGGAAGGGGGCGATCGCGGCGGTGGGGTCGAGGTCGACGACGCCGTGCTCCTGGTTGGCGCGGGCGACGAGGGAGCGGCCGAGGGTGCGGCGGCCGTGGAGATCGAGCACCAGGCCGAACTTGTAGTCGTGGGGCGCGGATTCGGTGGCGCGGTCCTTGGAGAGGGCCATGCCGCCGGCGTCGATGACGATGCGGTTTTCGGCCGGGCGGCGGCCGATGACGGAGGCGAGCACGGTGACGGCGATGCCTTCGGGTTCGACCGTTTCGATTTCGGCCTGGAAGAGGTCGCCGAACATGTAGACGCCGGGGCGGGTTTCGGTGACGCCGCCGAGGGCCCGGGCGTGCAGCGCGGTGGGGGAGGAGCCGACGGAGACGACGGGGCAATCGAGGCCGGCGGCGCGCAGGCGGCGGACGGCCGAGAGGGCTGCGTTGCGTTCGGCCTCGGCGAGGTCGGCCATCTGGGGGATGGAGCGGCCGGAATAGGAGTGGCCGGCATGGGTGAGGATGCCGAGCAGGCGCGGGCCGAGGGCGGCGCCGATGGCCTCCAGTTCCGGCGCGTCGGCGGAGATGCCGCCGCGCATTTCGCCGCAGTCGATCTCGATGAGGGCGCGGAGGTGGCCGGGATGGGCGGCGATTGCGCGGGCGACATCCAGGTCGTCGGTGATGATCTTCACGTCGGCGCCGGCTTCGTTGAGCTTGGCGACCTGGTCCAGCTTCTGGGGGGTGATGCCGACGGCGTAGAGGATATCCGTGATGCCGTGGGCGGAGAAGTATTCCGCCTCCGCAAGGGTGGAGACGGTGATGCCGGTGCAGGGGGCGGCCTGGTTGGCCAGCACCATGCGGGCGACGTCGATGGACTTCGCGGTCTTCATGTGCGGGCGGAGGGCGACGCCGAGGCGGCCGACGGCCTGGGCCATGCGGTCGATGTTGCGGGCGAGAACCTGGCGGTCGAGGACGAGGCAGGGGGTGGGGAGGTCGGAGAGCTTCATGCCTTTGCTCCTTCCGGCGCCCATTCCACGTCGCGTTCCAGGGGGATGGCGGGGCGGGGGAGGTTCTGCCAGGGGAAGTGGTGGAGCATGGGGGTGGTGAGGCCCGGCGCGTCCACCTCGATGACCTGCTCGTGCTTGAAGAACTCGGCGAAGCCGCCGCGGAAATGGCCGCGGGACTTGACGACGACGACGCGGGCCTTGGCGAGGTCGAGGCCGAAGGCTTCGAAGAAGGCGGGGTCGGCGCATTGCACGCGCTGGCTGATGACGACCACCGTGATGCCGCCGAGGTCCAGCGCGGCGGCCTTTCCGACATCGACGGTGCCGCCGGCGAAGATGCCGCGGCGGCAGGCGATGGGGCCGGGGTGCAGGGCGGTGATGGTGGCCTGGGCGGCGAAGGGCTTGGAGAAGTCGTTCTCGACGCTGCGGTTGAAGCGGGCGGTGAAGGTGGCGCCCTGGCCGAGGGTGTGGGCTTCGGCGGCGAGGGCGGCGTCGTAGATGACGCCGACATAGGCGTTGCGCACGCCGGCTTCGTGGAAGGCTTGCAGGATGAACATGGTGTTGCCGCGGCCGCCGCCGCCGGGGTTGTCGGCGACGTCGGCGAAGATGAGGGCGGGCTTGGCGGGGTCTTCGGTGGCTTTGGCGAGGGCGACGGCATCCGGGAGGGAGGTGAGGGTGGGGAAGAATTTTTCGCGCTTCGCCCAGCCGGCCTTGGCGATTTCGAGGGCCAGGGTTTCGGCGGCGTCCTTGTCGGTGGCGGTGACGACGACGGTCATGCCGTTGAACTTCGTGTCGGCGTAGGCGAAGCCGCCCATGACGGAGACGTTGACGATGCGGCCGGCCCAGGGGGGCTGGTGCATCAGCTCCTGGCCGAGGTCGATCATTTCGCCGTAGGGGCGGTTGGGGGCGTCCTTGCCGGTGAGCATGGTGACGGTGGGGGCGATGATCGGCAGGCGCACCTTGGCGATGTGGGTCTTCATGCCGCCGATCAGCTTTCGCAGCACCTGGGCGGATTCGGCGCCGCGCTCGCGCATGTCCATGTGCGGGTTGGTGCGGTAGCCGATATAGGCGTCGATGGTGTCGATGCCGGTGTCGGAGACATTGGCGTGCAGGTCGAAGCTGGCGACGATCGGCACGTCGGGGCCGACGACGCGGCGGAGCATGGCCTGGATGGTGCCCTCCGGGTCGTCATCGCGCGTGGTGAGGCCGGCGCCGTGCATGACGCAGTAGACGCCGTCGATCTTGCCGGCGGCGCGCAGGCGGGTTTCCCATTCGGCCATCAGCTGTTCGAAGAATGCGTGGTCGACGGGGCCGTTGGGCTCGGTCATGGCCAGGAGCAGGGGGACGGGTTCCCAGGGCTCTCCCTGGTTCATCTCCGTGATGAAGCCGGGCATCTCGCCGAGCATGCGCGGGGCGGGGCTGGCGGCATCCTGCAGGATGGTCTCGCCGCGCATCAGGGTGCGGATGGCGAAGTCGTGCTCGGTGGCGACCGGGGCGAAGCGGTTGCACTCGATCGAGAAGCCGAGCAGGGCGATGCGGGGGCGGTTGGTGGCGGACATGCGGGCGCCTTCAGTGAGCGGGGGCGACGAGCCAGGCGACGATGCGCCGGACCAGGGGCAGGACGAGGAGCAGGGCGGGGAAGGCGACGAGCCAGGAGAGCATCCAGGCGGCGGGCCAGGCGGCCAGGAACTCCGGGCCGGGGCCGAGGGCGCGCAGCGTGCTGATGGCGGAGACGACGAAGGTCATCAGCAGCGAGAGCACCAGCGGCATCAGCCAGGCGGCGGCGCCGGGCGGCAGGCGGTGGCGCAGGGTCACAGGGTGATGCCGAGCAGCTCGGCGATGCGCGGCGTGGCCTTGAGGCCGGTGCCGGTGAGGACGAGCACGGTCCGCTCGTTGGGGTGGATGGCGCCGGTTTCCAGCAGGCGGCGGAAGGCGGCTTCGGCCTGGGCGCAGGTGGGCTCCACGTAGATGCCGGTGCGGGCCAGGGAGAGCGCGCTGGCGGCGATCTCCTCCTCCGTGAGCATCACCGCGCCGCCGCGGCTGCGGTGGAGGGCGGCGATGACTTCCGGCAGGCGGATCGGCTGGGCGATGGCGGTGCCCTCCGCGATGGTGGGCAGGACGGGGGTGGCGATGCGTTCGGTCTTGCCGGCCATGAAGCTGGCGGCGATGGGGCCGCAGTTTTCCGGCTGGGCGGCGAAGAGGCGGGGCAGCTTGCGGATCGCGCCGGCGCGCAAGAGTTCGCCGAAGCCGATGTCGCAGCCGAGCACGTTGCTGCCGGCGCCGCAGGGGATGATGACGTTGTCTGGCGCCTCGAAGCCGAGATCCTCCCAGAGCTCGTAGGCCAAGGTTTTCGTGCCCTGGAGGAAGAAGGGGTGCCAGTTGTGGCTGGCGTAGAAGGTGGTTTCGGCGCGGGCCTCGGCGGCATCCGACGTGGCCTGGCGGTTGCCGGGGATGAGTTCGACCGTGGCGCCGGCGGCGCGCATGGCCACCGTCTTGGCCGGGGAGGTGGATTCGGGCGCCATGATGGTGGCCTTGAGGCCGCCGGCGGCGGCGTAGGCGGAGACGGCGGCGCCGCCATTGCCGGAGCTGTCCTCCAGCACCTCCGTGATGCCCTGCTGGCGCAGGTAGGTGAGCATGACGCTGGCGCCGCGGTCCTTGAAGCTGCCGGTGGGCATGAACCATTCGAGCTTCAGCAGCGCGGTGGCGCCGTGCAGCGAGCGGGGGACGAGCGGGGTGCAGCCCTCGCCCATGGTGATGGGATCGGGTGCGGCCATCGGCAGGGCGGCGCGGTAGCGCCAGAGGCTGCGCGTGGCGGTGTCCACCTGGGCGCGGGTGAGGCCGGGGAGGTCGGTGAGGAACAGCGGCGCGCGGTTGGTGCCGCACCAGCGGGGGGTTTCGAGCGGGAAGGTCTCGCCGGAGCGGGGGTCGAGGTAGGCGGTGGTCATGCGGCGTGTCTCCTGTTGGGCGGAGGCTGGCCTTGGGGGGCGGAATGGTCAACCTTCAGAACCTGTTTGATACCTCTACTCTGGCGGTCATCCGACGGCGATCTGCTGTGCTCCGGTGCTCACGGCCTTCAGGCCGCTCCGCTCCGGTGCTCGCACATCACCGCCGGGCGAGGCCAAGAAGGCCCCTCTGACTCGCCAGAGCGAGGTCTCAAGCAGGCTTTCAGAGGGTGACAAGTGGAGGGGCGCATGGCTGGGACTGAACTGGTGCGGTTGGCGGCGGAGCTGGTGCGGATCGACAGCCGCAGCTTCGTCTCCAACCTGGCGGTGGCGGAGCGGATCGAGGCGGAGCTGGCGGGGTTCGAGGTGGAGCGGCTCGATTACCTGGATGCGGCCGGGGTGGCGAAGCGGGCGCTGGTGGCGCATCGCGGGGGCACCGGCGGGCTGGCATTCAGCGGGCACATGGACACGGTGCCGGATACCGGCTGGACGACCGATCCGTGGGACGGGCGGATCGAGGGCGGGCGGCTGCATGGGCTGGGCAGCACGGACATGAAGGGGCCGCTGGCCGCCTGCATCGTGGCGGCACGGGGCCTGCCGGCGGGGGTGCCGGCGACGCTGCTGATCACGACGGACGAGGAGACCACCAAGGCGGGCGCGCGGCTGATCGCGGCGAAATCCGAATTGGCGCGGCGGGCGGCGCCGGCGGCGGTGCTGGTGGCGGAGCCGACGGTGATGACCCCGGTGCGCGGGCATCGCAGCTCGATCGCCATCACCGCGGTGGCGAGCGGGGTGCAGGCGCACAGCTCCACCGGAAAGGGCCGCAACGCCAACTGGGACCTGCTGGGGTTCTGCGCCGACATGAAGGCGATCTTCGAGATGCTGCGCGACGATCCCGCCTGGCACGATGCCGACTATGACCCGCCGTTCAGCGACTTCAACCTGGTGATCGACAACCACGGCGCGCCGGTGAACATGACGGTGCCGCGTGCCACGGCGCGGGTGAAGTTCCGCTATTCCGCCAAGATCGACCCGGCGCCGGTGATGGCGCGGGTGCGCGACAGCGCGGCGCGGCACGGGGTGGCGCTGGAGGCGGTGCCGGAGGGCTTTCCGCCGGAGCTGCCCAGCAACCATCCGCTGATCCGGCTGGCCTGCGCCGAGACCGGGCGCGCGGCGGTGACGGCGCCGTTCGGCACCGATGCCTCCGAGCTGAACGCGATCGCGCCCTGCGTGATCGTGGGGCCGGGCGATATCGGCCAGGCGCATTGCCCGGCGGAGTCGCTGGACCTCGCGGAGCTGGAGGCGGCGGTGCCGCGGTTCATGCGCCTGGCAGAGCGGGTGGCCCGGGGGATCTAGCCGGCGGCCTCGAAGATGTAGGGGGCGAGCGAGGTCTGGGCGGCGATGCGGCGGTCGTGCCAGGCCTTGGGGCCGCCGTAGTAGGCGAGGCTGCCGGGCTCCGCCTTGCCCTCGCCGTTGTAGTAGCTGAGGCAGTCGCGCAGCGGGCGGGTGCGCAGGTCGGCTTCGCGGCAATGGGCGGCGTAGTCGTCTTCCGCCTGCTTGCGGACATCGACGACGGCCGCGCCCTGGCTGCGCAGGGTTTGCAGCATCCAGACCACGTAGTCGGTATGGCCCTCGATGCCGCGGGTGAAGTTGAACTGGCCGCCGCCGCCCTGGGGGCCCGAGAGGACGAAGAGGTTGGGGAAGCCGGCGGAGTGCAGGCCGAGGAAGGTGCGCACGCCTTCCTCCTGCCACTTGCCGCGCAGGGTGCGGCCGTCGCGGCCGGTGACCATGTTGAAGGTGGCGGTGGCCATCCACTGGAAGCCGGTGGCGTAGATCAGCACGTCGAGCGGGTATTCGGTGCCGTCGTGCAGCACGCCGCGCGGGGTGATCTGCTTCACGCCGAGCGGGGCGGTATCGACCAGGGTGACGTGGGGGAGGTTGAAGCTGGGCAGGTACTCGTCGTGGAAGGTGGGGCGCTTGCAGCCATAGGGGTACCAGGGCTTCAGCGCGGCGGCGGTTTTGGGGTCGTGCACGATGGCGTCCACGCGGGCGCGGATCTGCTCCATGATGCGGAAGTTGCTGCGCAGCTGGGCCTGGATCATCTCCTCCGGGGAGAGCGGGCGCTCGTGCTGCTTCTTCGGCTTGAAGGCCTCCACCTTGCCGGCGAGGAAGTCGTCGTTGCCCTGCAGGGCGGTGCGGCCGGAGGAGATGGTGGCCAGGCGCTCCCGCCGGGCCTTGGCCCAGCCGGGTTCGTTCTTCCAGGCCTCGATCTCCTCCGGCTTCGTGGCGCGCTGGTCGCGCACGTCGATGGTGGAGGGGGTGCGCTGGAAGACGTGCAGCGACTTGGCGATCTTGGCCACTTCCGGGACGACCTGCACCGCGGTGGCGCCGGTGCCGATGATGCCGACGCGCTTGCCCGCGAGGTCGATGTCGTAGCGCCAGCGGGATGTGTGGAAGCTTTCGCCTTCGAAGCTCTCCATGCCCTCGATGCGGGCCAGGCGGGGGGTGGTGAGGATGCCGTTGGCGAGCACCACGAAGCGGGCCTGCATGGCGTCGCCCCTGTCCGTGCGGACGGTCCAGCGGCGGGTTTGCTCGTTCCAGCTGGTGTCTTCCACCGTGGTGTGGAACAGGCAGCGGTCGTAGAAGCCGCTGCGTTCGGCGATGAGGCGGCAGTATTCGAGGATCTCGAAGCCCGAGGCGAACTTCATGGTGGGGAAGTAGCCCATCTCCTCCAGCAGGGGCAGGTAGCTGTAGGATTCCACGTCGCAGGCGATGCCGGGGTAGCGGTTCCAGTACCAGGTGCCGCCGACATCGCCGCCCTTCTCGCAGATGCGCACGTCCTCGAAGCCGGCGGCGCGCAGCTTGTGCCAGAGCAGCAGTCCGGCGAAGCCCGCGCCGATGACGAGGATTTCGCATTCGTCGGTGAGTGCGGGGCGTTCCACCGGGGGGGCGGAATAGGCGTCCTCCAGGTAGCGGGCGAACTGGCCTTCCATCGGCATGTAGTCGGCCGCGCCGCGGCGGGCCTCGGTGAATTCGCGGTACTGGGCGCGGGCGTCCTCGTTGAACACGGCGCCGGGCGGGGGCGGGGGCAGGGTGAGGAGGGTGGGGTCGGAAACCGGGGAATAGCCCTGGCCGGTGATGCGGTCGCTGGCGGGGGCGGCGCGGGTGGCGAAGAGCTTGCGGCCGGTGGCGGGGTCCTGGCGGATCGGGAGGTTCATGCTCATCGGTCTCCGGGGAAGGCCGCGGCCTGGTCGAAGGCGGCGGAGAGGCGGGCGTGGCGGTCGTCGATCATGCTGCGCATCTGCGGGTGGGTGAAGATGTAGAGCGCGCCGGCGGCAATGCCATGCAGCACGCGGGCGGCGACCTCGCGCGGGGGCATGCCGTGCTCCATGGTGAGCGGCCGACCCTCGGCCAGGGCGCGGCCCTCGCGGCTGTGCGGGGGCGGCGGGGGCACGGCGTCGGGCGCGTTGCGGCGGCTTTCGTAGAACCTTGTGTTGACGGAGCCGGGGCAGAGCATGCTGACGCCGAGCGCGGTGCCTTCCAGCTCGGCGGCCAGCGCCTCCGACAGACTGACCACCGCGGCCTTGCTGGCGCAGTAGGGGCCCATGCCGCGGAAGCCGTTCATGCCGGCCATGCTGCCGGTGTTGACGATGTGGCCGGGTTCGCCATGCGCCTTCATTTGCGGCACGAACTCGGTGAGGCCGTGGACCACGCCCATGAGGTTCACGCCCATCAGCCACTCCCAGGCCGGGGGCGGGACGGTGTCGATGCGTCCGCCGGTGCCGACGCCGGCGTTGTTGCACAGCAGGTGGATGGGGCCGAAGGCGGCGATGGTGGCATCACGCGCGGCGGCCACGCTGGCGCGGTCGGCCACGTCGCAATGCACCAGCAGCAGGCGGCCGGCATGGCCCGCGAGCATCTCGGCGGCGCGGGTGCGGGCGGAGTCCTCGATGTCGGCCAGCGCCACGTTCATGCCGCGGGCGAGGCAGGCCTCGACCAACGCGAGGCCGATGCCGCTGGCGCCGCCTGTGATGAAGGCGGTTTTCATGGGGCGCCAAGCCTAAGAAAGGATTCTTCTTTTTCTGAAGAAAAAGAAGCAAAAAGACTTTCCCCCTTTGCCCCCGTCTCTCCCGACTGGCGCGGGTGCAAGGTCGGAAAAGTTTTTTGGTTCTTTTTTTCAAAAAAGAACATCTTCACTTGAATCCTTCCTTCTTGAACGGCCCATCCCGCCAATCCAGCGCGTGGCGGATGCCGCCTTCCTGCATCTTGTCGGCCCAGTCCCGGGCGCCGGGGCGCAGGCGGCTGGACAGCGCGTGCCATTGCCAGCCGGTGGCCATGGCGGTGCGGAAGCCCATGATCTCGTAGGTCTGGTTGAGGGACTGCTTGTTGGCGCTGAGCAGGTCGGGGGCGATCTGTGTCATCGGGCGCAGCTCGCGCATCACCTGGTCTTCCAGCTCCTCCGCGGGGAAGCTTTTGGCGACCCAGCCCATTTCGGCGGCCTCCTTGCCGGTGATGGAGTTGCCGGTGAGCTGGAGGTATTTCGCGCGCGCCATCGACATCTTCCAGGGGAAGTAGAGCGTGTCCGGCGTGGTCATGCCGCGCATGGGCGGGTAGCCGATGCGGGCGTCGTCGGCCACGAAGGCGATGTCGACCATGGACATGATTTCCGTGCCGCCGGCGACGCAGTGGCCGTGCACCTTGGCGACCACGGGCTTCAGCAGGTCCCAGATGGTCATCCAGTCCTTCAGGCAGGAGCGGGCGAACTGGTCGGTCCAGCTGTCGAAATGCGGGGAGCGGACCCAGCCTTCCTTGGGGTAGTCGCGCCCGCCGGTCATGTCGTAGCCGGAGCAGAAGGAGGGGCCGGCGCCGTCGATCAGCACCAGGGAGACCTCGTCGTCGGCCTCGGCGGCGCGGAGCGCGCGGACCATCTCGTCGCGCATGCGCAAGGAGAGCGCGTTGCGCTTCTCCGGCGCGTTGAGGGTGATGCGCGCGATGCGGTTCTCCACGCGGTACAGGATGTCCGAATAGGGTTCGGCCATGGTGTCCTCCCGGGTCTTGTTGGGGGGATGGTGGCCCTGCCGGCGGGCGAGGGCAAGCAAAGGCTTGGCGCGCCGGGCGGTGCCGGTCCATCCTGGCGCGGTTGCCGCGCAGACGGCGCCGGAGGAGAGCGGCCATGAGCCTACGCACCCGCCTGTGCGACATGCTGGGCATCGCGCACCCGATCCTGCTGGCCGGCATGGGCACGGCGAGCACGCCGGAGCTGGCGGCGGCGGTTTCCAATGCCGGGGGCTTGGGCGTTCTGGGGGCGGCGAGCTGCGGGCCGAACCAGCTGCGCGCGTGGATCCGCCGCACGCGGGCGCTGACCGACAAGCCGTTCGGGGTGGATACGCTGCTGCCGGCTTCGGTGCGGCGCGGGGCGGGCAGGGAGAACACCGGGGGGCCGAGCGCGGCCGAGATGGTGCCGCAGCACAAGCGCTTCGCCGCCGACTTCATGGCGCGGGAGGGGCTGGACGACCCCGACCCGGCGGAGATCGCCCGGCTGTTCGGCCGCGACCCCGAGGACCGGCACCTGGTGCCGCTGAGCCGCGAGTTCTTCGAGGCGCAGATGGAGGTGGTGATCGAGGAGCGCGTGCCGGTGTATGCGGCGGGGCTGGGCAACCCGGCGCCGTGGATGGAGCGGCTGCACGCCAACGGCACCAAAGTGATCGCCGTGGTGGGCGCCACGCGCCATGCGCTGCAGGTGCTGGAGAGCGGCGTGGACATCATCGTGGCGCAGGGGCACGACGGCGGTGGGCACAATTCCAGCGTGGGCACCATGGCGCTGATTCCGCAGGTGGTGGATGCGGTGGCCGGGCGCGCGCCGGTGGTGGGCGCGGGGGGCATCGGCGACGGGCGCGGGGTGGCCGCGGCGCTGATGCTGGGGGCCGAGGGCGCGTGGGTGGGCACGGCCTTCCTGGCCACCGAGGAGGCGGGCATCCATCCGGCGCAGAAGCAGGCGCTGGTGGCCGGCACCGACCAGGGCACGGTGGTGTCCCGCTCCGTCACCGGCAAGCCGGCGCGGATGGTGCGCGGGTCCTGGGCGAAGGCCTACGAGGAGGGCGGGATCGAGCCGCTGCCGATGCCGTACCAGGGCATGGTGGCCGGGCGCGTGACCGCCGCCGCCTATGCCGCCGGGCGGGCCGATGTGTGGGGTGGCTTCGCCGGGCAGGGCCTGGGCATGATCCATGCCGTGCGGCCGGCGGCCGAGGTGCTGGCCGACCTTGTCGCGGGCGCCGGGCGCGAGCTGGCCCGGGCGCGCACGCTTCTCGGCTGATCCGGAGGGTTCCATGACCGCACCTGAGCGCATTCCCGTCATCGTCGGCATCGGCGAGATCAAGGACCGGCCGGCCGCGCCCGAGGAGGGGCTGGAGCCGATCGCGCTGATGCACGAGGCGCTGCGGCGCGCCGAGGCCGATGCCGGGGCGGCGCTGCTGGCGCGGCTGGATGGGCTGGATGTGGTGAATTCCGTCTCCTGGGCCTATCCGGACCTGCTGGCCGCCCTTCTGGCGCGCACCGGGCTGGCGCCGCGCCATGCCTTCTATGGCCAGGTGGGCGGGGAGACGCCGGTGCGGTTCCTGCACGAGGCGGCGGAGCGGATTGCGCGCGGCGAGAGCCAGGTGGCCGCGGTGGTGGGGGCGGAGGCGCAGCACACCGCCGCCGCCGCGCAGCGCCGCGGCATCGACCTGCCCTGGACGCCGCGCGAGCCCAACCCGCAGCCGCGCAGCCGCAGCTACCTGCATGAGCTGGCCCGCCGCCACGGCATCGACATGCCGATCCGCGTGTATCCCCTTTATGAGAACGCCACCCAGGCGGGCTGGGGGCAGACGCCGGCCGAGGGCAATGCCGAATCCGCCCGCGTGTGGGCCGCCTATGCCGCGGTGGCGGCGACCAACCCGGATTCCTGGCTGCCGCGCGCCTTCACGCCGGAGCAGATCGCCACGCCCTCGCCCGACAACCGCATGATCGCCTGGCCGTACCCGAAGCTGATGACGGCGAACCCGCTGGTGAACCAGGGGGCGGCGGTGATCCTGACCAGCCTGGCGGTGGCGCGCGCGATGGGGATCGCGGAGGCGCGGTGCATCCCTGTGCGCGGCGGGGCGGCGGCGAACGAGCCGAAGGACTACCTCTCCCGCGACCAGTTCCGCCACGCCCATGCGCAGGACGTGGTGCTGGAGGCGGCGCTGGAGATGGCGGGCGGCGACGTTTCGCGCTTCGCGCACCGGGAGTTCTATTCCTGCTTCCCCTGCGTGCCGAAGATGGCCCGGCGCAAGCTGGGCCTGCCGGAATCCGCCACCCCTACCGTGGCCGGGGGCCTGACCTTCCATGGCGCGCCGCTCAACAACTACATGCTGCACGCGGCCTGCGGGATGGTGCGGGCGCTGCGGCAGGATTTGGGGGCGCTGGGGCTGCTCTATGGCCAGGGCGGGTTTGTGACCAACCACCGCACCCTGGTGCTGGGCGGCGAGGCGGACGGCACGCTGGTTTCGCGCGACCTGCAGGCGATGGCCGATGCGCGGCGCGGGCCGGCGCCGGCGATCGTGGAAGGGCGCACGGGGGAGGCCGAGGTGGAAACCCATACCGTGGTGTTCCGCACCGATGGCACGCCGGAGTACGGCGCCGTGGTGCTGCGGCTGGCGGACGGGGCGCGGACGATGGCAAGGGTGCCGGCGGAGGATGCGGCGACGCTCGATGTGCTCATGGCGGCCGGTGCGTCTGCGGTGGGGCGGGTTGGGAGGCTTTCGGCTGGCGCGTTGCAGCGGTGGGAAATCTGAGGGAAGGATTCTTCTTTTTCTGAAGAAAAAGAAGCAAAAAGACTGTTCCCTTCAGGTGCGGCACCATCGGGTTTTTCCCGGGCTGGCGCGGGTGCCAAGTCGAAAAAGTTTTTTGGTTCTTTTTTTCAAAAAAGAACCGCTTCCCTTGCCTGCCCCCTTGCCTTCCTGCACCATTCCGGGAAGCCGAACGCAAGGGGACCGCCGATGCTGCTCCGCCTGTGCCTCGCCCTCCTGTTCTCCCTCCCGGCCTATGCCCAGGGGCCCACGCTGCGCTTCGTGCCGCATGCCGATCTGCGCATCCTGGACACGGCCTGGACCACGGCGGCGATCACGCGCAACCACGGCTATCTCGTGTACGAGCCGCTGTTCGCCTACGACTCCGCCAACGTGCCGCGGCCGCAGGCGGCGGAGGGGCATACGGTCAGCGCCGACGGGCTGGTGTGGCGGATTACGCTGCGGGCCGGGCAGGTGTTCCAGGACGGCTCGCCGATCACCGCGCGGGATGCCATCGCCTCCTTCGAGCGCTGGTCGAAGCGCAAGGCGAGCGGGCAGGCGTTGCGGGCACGGATGGCGGGGATTGCGGAGATCGATGCGCTGAGCTTCGAGATCCGGCTGAAGGAGCCGTTCGGCCTGGTGCTGGAGACGCTGGCCGATGCGATCCAGCCGAGCTTCGTGCTGCGGGCGCGGGATGCGGAGGCGGACCCGTTCGCCCAGGTGCAGTTCCGCGAGGTGGTGGGCTCCGGCCCGTTCCGCTTCATGCACGAGGAATGGGTGCCGGGCAGCAAGGCGGTGTACCGGCCCAGCCCCGCCTACCGGCCGCGCGCCGAGCCGGCGGACGGTTTCTGGGGCGGAAAGGTCGCGAAGCTGGAGCGGGTGGAATGGGTGTTCATGCCGGAGCCCACCACCCAGAGCCAGGCGCTGTTGCGCGGGGAGATCGACGTGATCGAGCTGCCGCTGGCCGACCTGATCCCGGTGCTGCGGCGCTCGCCCGATATCGTGGTGCGGGTGCAGGACACGCTGGGGAGCCAGGCGTTCTTCTGGCTGAACTCGGCGCATGCGCCGTTCGACAAGCCGGCGGGGCGGCGGGCGATCGCGCACCTGATGGACCAGGGGGCGATGCTGGAGGCGATCGCGGGGGCGGCGGAATACCAGAGGCCGTGCCTTTCCGTGATGGCCTGCGGCTCGCCGAACGAAAGCGCGGCCGGCACGGCGCCGTTTGCGCGGCGGGACGTGGCGAAGGCGCGCGAGCTGCTGAGGGAGGCGGGCTATGCCGGCGAGCCGATCGTGCTGCTGGACCCGGCCGACCAGCCGATCATGCACAGCATGGCGCTGGTGATGGCGCAGCTGATACGCGAGGCCGGGATCAACGTGGACCTGCAGGCGACGGACTGGGGCACGGTGGTGACGCGCGCGACGCGCGGGGATCGGCCCGGGCCGGGCTCCCCGGGTTGGCACATGCATCCCAGCTGGGCGCCGGGCCGCGTGGTGGGCAGCCCGCTGACGGCCACGCAGCTGCGCGCGCCGTGCGGGCTGCCGAACTTCGTGCCGAGCCCGTGCGACCCGGAGCTGGAGGCGCGCAAGGCCCGCTTCTTTGCCGCCGGCACCGCCGAGGCGCGGCGCCAGGCGATGGATACGCTGCAGGAACGCTTCTACGAGGTGGTGCCCTATGTGCTGGGCGGCCAGTTCCTGGTGCCGCGCGCGTGGCGCAGCAGCGTCACGGGCATCGGCAATGCCAGCGAGTTCGTGTTCTGGGGCGTGGAGAAAAGGTAGCAGCTATCCCTTCACGCCCAGCACGCGGCGCAGCCAGGCGCAGGCCTCGCGCATCGCCTCCGTGGCGGCGTCCACCTGGTTGGCCCAGAACAGGAAGCCGTGGTTCATCCCGTCCCAGCGGGACAGCTCGGTGGGCACGTGGGCGGCGGCCAGGCGCTCGGCATAGCGGATGCCCTCGTCGCGCAGCGGGTCGTATTCGGCCACCTGGACCAGCGCCGGCGGCAGGCGGGAGAGATCGGGCGCGAGCAGCGGGGCGGCGTGCGGGTTGGTGGCGGCCGATGCGTCGGCGTAATGGCCCCAGAACCATTCCATGGTGGCGCGGGTGAGGCCGTAGCCCTCAGCGTTCTCGGCGTAGGAGGGCATGTTCGAGCTGCTGTGGGCGGTGGCGGGGTAGATCAGCAGCTGGCCGGCCAGCGCCGGGCCGCCCTCGTCGCGGATGCGCACCGCGGTGACGGCGGCGAGGTTGCCGCCGGCGCTGTCTCCGGCGACGACGATGCGGGTGGGGTCGGCGCCCAGTTCGGCCGCGTGGGCGGCGGCCCAGCGCGTGGCGACCAGGCAATCCTCGGGGGCGGCGGGGAAGCGGTGCTCGGGGGCGAGGCGGTAATCCACCGAGACCACCAGCACGCCGGCGCCGCCGCAGAGGTTGCGGCAGATGCCGTCATGGGTATCGAGGCTGCACAGCACGAAGCCGCTGCCGTGGAAGAACACCACCATGGGGAAGGGGCCGGTGCCGGGCGGGGTGTAGAGGCGCAGCGTGAGGGGGCCGCCGGGGCCTTCGATCACGCGTTCCGCCACGCCCGCCACGGGGGCGGAGGGCGGCAGCACCTTCACCAGCGCGTCGTAGCGCGCGCGGGCCTCGGCGACGCTGAGCGTGTGGGTGCCTGGGAGGTGGGCGGCTCGGTCCAGCATGGCCTGGATCTGGGGGTCAACCGGCATATTTCGTTTCCTTACCAAATCGTATAGCCGCCATCGATCAGCAGGGCGCTGCCGGTCATGTAGCGGGAGGCGTCGCTGGCGAGATAGACGGCGAGCGGGCCGAGATCCTCGGGCTGGCCGGGCTCGCCGATCGGCACCGAGGCGCGGATGTTGTCGATCATCGCCGGGTTCTCGCGTGCCCAGCGCTTGTTGGGCTCGGTCATGAAGAAGCCGGGCAGGATGGCGTTCACCGTGACGCGGTGCGGCGCCCAGTCGGCGGCGACGGCCTTGGTGAAGTGGATCACGGCGGCCTTCGCCGCCTCGTAGTGCCGGCCGCCGATGCCGCGGTTGGCGATGAGGCCGCTCATGGAGGCGATGTTGATGATGCGCCCGGCGGCGGCCTCGCCCCCTTTCGTGCGCGCCACCATCGCGCCGCCGACCAGCTTGGTGCAGAGGAAGGTGCTGGTGAGGTTGAGGTCCATCATCGCCTGCCAGTCCGCCAGGGACTGCGCCGCCACCGGCACGTTGATGCGCCTTCCGCCGATGTTGTTGATCAGGATGTCGATGGGGCCGAGCGCGAGCGCCTCGGTGCAGGCGCGCTCGCAGCCTTCCGGCGTGCCGGCATCGCCGGTGAGGGTCCAGCACTGGCGGCTGCGGGCGCGGATGTCGGCGGCGGTGGCGGCCAGGCTTTCGGGGTCGCGGCCCACCATCACCACGTCGGCGCCGGCCTCGGCGATGGCCAGCGCCATCTCGCGCCCCAGGCCGCGGCTGCCGCCGGTGATGAACAGGCGCTTGCCATCGAGGCGGAAGCGGTTGAGCACGGACATGGCGGTTTCTCCCTGCGGCGAGGGAAACACCCCGGGGCCGTGGCTGGCAATCAGAGATAGGGCAGCAGCAGCCGGCAGGCGGCATCGCGCAGGCGTACCGGCACCGGGCGGGCGAGCAGTTCGCGCAGCGTGGCCGGGCGCGTGGGCGTCTCGTCGATCAGGGCGTCGATGCGGGCGGCCACGCTGGGGTCGAGCAGCTCCACGTCCAGCTCGAAGTTGAGGCGCAGGCTGCGCATGTCCCAGTTGGCGCTGCCGATCAGGGACCAGGCGCCGTCCACCGTCATCAGCTTGGCGTGGTTGAAGGGCGGCGCGCTCCACAGCACCTGGCAGCCGGCGCGGATCATGGCCAGCAGCCCGTCGCGCATCGCCCAGTCCAGCACGATGTGGTCGCTGCGCTCGGCCACGATGATCTCCACCCGCACGCCGCGCAGCGCCGCGAGGGCGAGCGCGCTGGCCAGGGCGTCGTCCGGCAGGAAATAGGGCGTCATGATGCGCACGCGGTGCCGTGCGCAGGTGAGGGCGGACATCTTGAGCAGCTTGATCCGCTCCATGTCGCGGTCCGGCCCGGAGGTGGCGACGCGGGCGAAGGCCTCGCCGGCCGCCGGCACGGGCGGGAACCAGGGCGGGCCGCGCAACGGCTCGCCGGTGGCGAATTCCCAGTCCTCGGCGAAGGCGGCCATCATCTGGGCCACGACGGGGCCGCGGCAGCGGAAATGCATGTCGCGGATGCCGCGCCGGCGCGGGCCGATCAGCAGGCGGCGGCGCAGGGGCGCGGCGGGCATTTCCAGGTTCTCGTCGCCGATGTTCACCCCGCCGGTGAAGCCCGCCAGCCCGTCCACCACCAGCAGCTTCTTGTGCGAGCGCAGGTTGGCCAGCGGCATGCGCCAGGGCAGGTGGGAGTGCAGGAAGCGCGCCGCCGGCACGCCCATCCGGCGCAGGCGGTGATAGGCGCCGGAGTTGAACCAGCCGCCGCCGACGCCGTCGATCAGCACCCGCACCGCCACCCCTCGCGCCCGTGCCCGCGCCAGCGCGGCGATGAAGATGCGGCCGGTGCGGTCGTTGCGGAAGATGTAGCTGTTGAGCGCGATGCTGGCCCGCGCGCCCTCGATCGCCTCCAGCATGGCGGGATAGGCGGCATCGCCATGCGGCAGCGGCTCGATGTCGTTGCCCGCGAGCAGCGGCCGGCCGGTGATGCGCGTGGCCGCGCGTTCCAGCGGCATCAGGTGCGTCGGCGCGATGGCGCAGCAGGCCGGCTGGTCGGGTGCGGCGAACTGGCGCCGGCGCAGCCGCAGGCCGCGGCGCTCGATGCGGTTGACGCCGAGCAGCACGTACAGCACCGCGCCGATCCCGGGTGCGAGCCACGCCAGCCCGATCCAGGCCGAGGCCGAAACCGGGGCCGGGCGGCGCAGCAGCACATGCACCGTGACCGCGATGGACCCTGCCAGCTGCAGCAGGGCCAGCGCGGTCCAGGCGAACTCCCAGTCCGTGCGCATCGTCGCCGCCCGCCCGCGCGGGCCGGCTCAGCCCTTGCGCAGGTTCCAGAACAGCGGCCGGGCGGCGCGCAGGATGCCGGTGACGTTGCTGCGCCGCGCGATCGGGGAGCGCCACATGCCGGTGGGCACGAAGGGCACCTCCTCCAGCGCCAGCGCCTGCATCTCGCGGCCCAGGCGCTGCTGGGTGGGCAGGTCGGCGGCGTCGTACCAGGCGTCGCGCAGCGCCTCCATGCGCGGGGAGTTGTACCAGCCGAACCAGGCCCGCTCCCCGGTGCCCCACAGCGCGGTGTACACGGCGGGGTTGGAGGAGGTGAAGCCGCCGCCGGAGGTGCAGAAGATGCTCCAGCCGCCCTTTTCCACCGGCTCGCGGCTGGCGCGGCGCTGGATCAGGGAGCCCCAGTCGGTGGCGACGAACTCCACGTTCAGGCCGAGCTGGTCGCACAGTGCGCGCGTGACCTGGGCGATGGCGTTCAGCGTGGGGAAGTCGGTGGGCGCCATCAGCACCAGCTTCTCGCCCTTGTAGCCGCTTTCGGCCACCAGCCGCTTCGCCGCGGCCAGGTCGCGCCGCCCGGTGATCTTCTCCATGCCGGCGTCGTTGGCCAGCGGCGTGCCCGGGGTCCAGATGCCCACGGGGTGGGTGGTGTAGGGGCTGTCCGGCCCCATCACGGCGGCCAGGAAGTCCTTCTGGTCCGCCACCATCAGCAGCGCCTGGCGCAGCTTCACGTTGTTGAAGGGCGGGTGCAGGTGGTTCGGGCGCACGATGCCCAGCTCGCCCAGCAGGTCGGTGTTGTCCACCGCGACGTCGCGGTTGCGCGCCAGCACCGGGAGCAGGTCGGCCAGCGGGCGCTCCACCCAGTCGATCTCGCCGGTCTGCAGCGCCGCGGCGGCGGTGGCCGGATCCGGCATGATGATCCATTCCACGCGGTCGACATTCACCACCTTGCCGCCGGCCATGTTGCTCGGCGCCTCGGAGCGCGGGATGTACTTCTCGTTGCGGACATACACCGCGCGCGAGCCGCTCACCCATTCCTCCCGCACGAAGCGGAAGGGGCCGCTGCCGACATACTCGGTGATCTGCTGGAAGGCGTCGGTCTTGGCGATGCGCTCCGGCATCATGTGGCAGTTGTTGGCCAGCGCCATCGGCAGCAGCGGAAACGGCTTCTTCAGCACGATGTCGAAGCTGCGGTCGTTCACCACGCGCATCTCGTTGAGCTGGCTGGCGATGCGCTGGCCCATGCCGTCGCGCTTCATCCAGCGGTCCAGCGAGGCGATGCAATCCGCCGCGCGCACCGGCTCGCCGTCGTGGAAGGCCAGGCCGTCGCGCAGGGCCAGGCGCCAGGTGAGGCGGTCGTCGCTGGTGGTGGCGCCGGCCAGCATCTGCAGCCGCGGCAGCATCTGCTCGTCGAAGGTCCAGAGCTGGTCCCACACCATGTGGGCGTGGTTGGCCGCCACGGTGGCCGTGGTCCAGACCGGGTCGGCGTTGGCGAGGTTCGCCTGCGGCACGAATTTCAGCACCCGGGCCGCGCCCTGGGCGATGGCCGGGCGGGGCAGGCCGGAGGTTGCGGCCAGTGCCGCCGATCCGGCAAGCAGGCTCCTGCGCTTCATTTCTCGGGTCTCCCTGTTGTGCCCATGGATTTTGCCGGCGCCCAGCCTAGCCCATGGCAGACGCCCAAGGGAACGATGGCGTGCGGGCGGCGGGCGTTGCCGGGCCATGCCGCCGGGCGCATGCTGGGTTCGGCAACACCCGAGCGGAGGGGAGTGATGGCGATCAGACAGGGGATGATGCGGCTGGCTGCGGCCGGGATCGCGGCGATCGGGCTTGCGGCGGCACCACCCGCCCAGGCCCAGTCCCAGGCGCCGGCGAACGTGCTGCGCGTGGTGCCGCATGCCGACCTCACCCAGCTCGACCCCGCCTGGGCGCCGATCGCCATCACCCGCCAGTACGGCCTGATGGTGTTCGAGCAGCTCTTTGCCTGGGATTCGAAACTCGATGCCGAGCCGCAGATGGTGGAAAGCTGGACCACCTCGCCCGACGGCCTCGTCTGGCGCTTCGTCCTGCGTGACGGCCTAAGGTTCCACGACGGCACCCCCGTCACCTCCACCGATGTGCTGGCCTCGCTGAAACGCTGGATGGGCCGCGACCTCGTCGGCACCAAGCTCGCCTCCTATGGCGCAAGCGTGGAGGCGATCGACGCCCGCACCTTCGAGATCCGCCTCACCAAGCCCTTCCCGGCCATGCTGTTCGCGCTCGGCTCCGGCGTGGCGCTGATCCCGGTGATCATGCGCGCCCGCGACGTCGAGGCCGATCCCGGCAAGCCGGTCACCACCGCCATCGGCAGCGGCCCGTTCCGCTTCAACCACGGCGCCCGCATCTCCGGCGCGCTCACCGTCTTCGACCGCAACACCGACTACGTGCCGCGCAAGGAAGCGCCGGATGGCCTCGCCGGCGCCCGGCTGGCCAAGGTCGACCGCCTGGAATGGCGCGTGATCCCCGATGCCTCCACCGCTGCCGCGGCCCTGCAGGCCGGTGAGGTCGACATATGGGAGTCGCCGTCGCTCGACCTGCTGCCGGTGCTGGAGCGCAACCGCAACATCCGCCTGCAGAAGCTCACCGAGTTGTCCAACATCGCCATGCTGCGGCCGAACTCGCTGCACCCGCCGTTCAACAACCCCAAGGCGCGCCAGGCCCTGGCCTACATCGTGAACCAGCGCGACGTCATGGCCGCCGGCTTCGGCGATGAGCGGAACTGGAAGACCTGCAATTCCTACTACGTCTGCGGCGGCCCCTACGGCTCGCTGGCCGGCGCCGAAAACCTCGGCCCGGACCTGGAGAAGGCGAAGCAGCTGCTGCGCGAAGCCGGCTACAACGGCGAGAAGCTGACCTACATCGCCACCACCGAGATCGCCTGGATCGGCCGCCAGGCCGAGGTGATGGCCGATGCCATGCGCAAGGCCGGCATGAACATCGACCTCGTGATCGCCGACTGGGGGACCACCGCCGGCCGCCAATCCAACAAGGGCACCCCGGCGCAGGGCGGCTGGCACCTGCTGAACACCGGCTCCAACGGGCCCACCATGCACCACCCGCTCACCAACATCGGCACCAACATGGCCTGCGACGGCCGCAACTTCGCCGGCTGGCCGTGCGACGAGGAGGCGGAGCGCCTGCGCCAGGCCTTCCTCGACGCCACCGATGCCGAGCGCCCCGCCGCGCTGGAACGCCTGCACCGGCGACTGGCCGAGATGCAGCCGTACCGCGTGCTCGGCCAGTACGACCAGCCCGTGGCGATGCGCAGCAATGTCACGGGCCTGCTGAGCTCGGCCGTCATCGTCTACTGGAACATCTCCAAGCAATAGGCCCGCACGGCGCGGCTCGACAGGCCGCGCCGCTTTGCTACCGTCGCCGCAACCCAAGCAGGAGCGGCGACGATGGCACCCATCTGGCAGTGGACCGCGGTGGAAACCGCAACGGCAATCCGCACCGGGCGCGTGAGCGCCGTGGAGGTGGTCGCCGCCCACCAGGCCCGGCTGCGCGCGGCCAACCCGGCGGTGAATGCCGTGGTGGTCGATCTCTCGGACGCCGCGCTCAGGCAGGCCGAAGCGGCCGATGCCGCCCGCGCCCGCGGCGAGGCGCTCGGCCCGCTGCACGGCGTGCCGGTGACCATCAAGATCAACATCGACGTGGAGGGGCAGGCCAACTCCAACGGCGTGCCCGCCTTCAAGGACAACATTGCGCCGGGCGATGCCCCCGTCACCGCCAACCTGAAGAAGGCCGGCGCGATCATCCTGGGCCTGACCAACACGCCCGAATTCTCCATGCGCGGCTTCACCGACAACCCGCTGCACGGCCAGACGCTGAACCCCTGGGACCCCGCCATCACCTGCGGCGGCTCCTCCGGCGGGGCCGGGGCCTCGGTGGCGCTGGGCATCGGCACCATCGCCCACGGCAACGACATCGGCGGCTCCCTGCGCTGGCCGGCCTTCTGCAACGGGGTGGCCACCATCAAGCCCACCCAGGGCCGCATCCCGGCCTTCAACCCCTCGGCGGCCGCCGAGCGCCCGCTGATGGCGCAGTTCATGTCCGCCCAGGGCCCGCTGGCGCGCAGCGTGGCCGATGTGCGGCTGGGCCTGGAGGTGATGAGCCAGCGCGACCCGCGCGACCCCTGGTGGGTGCCCGCCCCGCTGGAAGGGCCGAAGCCGCCCAACCCCATCCGCGTCGCGCTCGCCAAGCTGCCCGCCGACATGCGGCCCGACCCCGCCGTGATGGCCCTGGTGCGCCAGGCCGCCGACCACCTGTCCGATGCCGGCTATGCGGTGGAGGAGGTGGAGGTGCCGGATCTCGACGGCACCTGGCAGCTCTGGGCTGACCTGCTGCTGACGGAGCTTGTGGTGCTGCAGAAGGCGCAGATGTGGGAGGTGGGCAGCGACCGCTTCAAGACGGCGCTGGAGGGCTTCATCGGCCTGGGCACCGCGCTGGACCAGGAAGGCTACATGAAGGGCATCGCCCAGCGCTCCCGCGTGATCCGCAACTGGCTCGCCTTCCTGGAGACCTACCCCGTGCTGCTCACCCCGCTCAGCATCGCCCCGGTGCCGGGCAAGGATGCCGATCTCGGTGGCCCCGCGCAGGTGAAGAAGCTGTTCCACCACGATCTGCGCTTCATGGGCGCGATGAACCTGCTGGGCCTGCCGGCCGCCGTGGTGCCGGTGGGCCTGGCGGGCGGGGCGCCGGCGGGGGTGCAGCTGGTGGCCTCGCGCTACCGCGAGGATTTGTGCCTGGACGCCGCCGCGGCCATCGAGGCGCGCGCCGGCACGCTGCTGGGCCAGCTTTGGCAGCGCGGATAGGCCGTGCGGGGCAGGGGGTGCGCGCCCGCCGCTTGACTCACCCCCGCCCCCTGGCCATAAGCCCGCCTTCCATTCGCTGCCCGGTTGCCGGGCGGCGCCCTACACCTTGAGGATCCCACGATGTCCCGCCGCTGCGAAATCACGGGCAAGGGCGTTCTGTCTGGCAACAACGTCAGCCACGCCAATAACAAGACGCGCCGCCGCTTCCTGCCCAACCTGCAGGAAACCTCGCTGCTGTCCGACACGCTCGGCGCCGCCGTGAAGATGCGCCTGTCCACTCGCGGCATCCGCACGGTGGAAAAGAACGGCGGCATCGATGCCTTCCTGCTCGGCACGCCGAACTCCCGCCTGCCGGAAGAGGCGCTGGTGGTGAAGCGCCAGATCCAGAAGGCCGCCGCCAAGAAGGCCGGCGCCGCCTGACCAAGGACCGCCTGGCCAACGTGCGGGGCCGCGTGCCCCGCCGTTAACCCGGGGTAAGCGAGTTCCGCGCCATACCGGGCGCATGGTCCTCGATCTCGCTCCCTATGCCGGCCTGCTCCTTGCCCTCGCCGCCTGCGTGGCCCTGGCCGCGAAGATCGGCCGGCTGCGCCACGACCTCGCGCGCGCCAGCGCCATGCGGGAAACCGCCCAGGGCGCCGAACAAACCGCCACCCGCCTGCTGCGCCTGGCCTCCCACGAGCTGCGCGGCATCGGCATGACCCTGCACGGCCACGCCGACCGCCTGTCCTCGCCGGAGGGCGCCGCCCAGATCGGCGTGCACGCCATGGGCCTCGCCGCCGCCTCCGCCCAGGTGCTGGGCCTGGCGGATGAGCTGCAGGACCACACCATGCCCGATATCGGCACCCAAAGCCTGCGCGAGGAGCTCGTAGACCCGCGCGAGGTGCTGAACGCCGCCGTGGAGGCCGCCGCCCTGGCGCTGGAGCCCGGCCGCCGCCACTGGCGCATCTCCGTCACCCACGCCCCCTATCTCTGGGCCGACCGCCGCGCCCTGCGCCACATCCTCGGCCGCGTGCTGGGCGACGCCGCCCGCAACACAAGGCAGGACGACGTGATCGAACTGCGCGTGCTGCCCCATGCCGAGGGCCTCTGCGTGCAGGTGGAGGATGAAGGCACTGGCCTGGCCAGCCCGGAACCCGTCGCCGGCGCCCAGCGCGACAGCCGCGGCATCGGCCTGCGCCTCGCCTTGGCCCGCTCCCTCATGCTCGCCCATGGCGGCCGGCTGGAAGTGGAGGCCGCCGCCCAGGTGGGCACCAGCGTGCGCCTGGTCTTCCCCGCCACGCGCCTGCGCGACGCCAACGGCCTGCCGGTGGCGCCCCAGATGCCGGCGATGGCGGGCTAGCCGATCAGCCGCCGCAGCTCGGCGATCGTCGCGGCACCCGCCCAGTCGATCGCGCCCTCCACCCGGCCGCGCTCGCGCCCCTGCCGGTCGATCACGATCGTGGTCGGCAGCCCCCGCGCGCCCCAGGCCCGGCCCGCCTCGCCGCGCGGGTCCAGCAGCACCGGCAGGGCGTCGATCCGGTTGGCGGCATAGAAGCGCCGCACCACCTCCGCCCCGCCCCGGTCGCTCGACAGCGGCAGCACCAGGATGCCGTCGCCGGCCACCTTGCGCGCCAGGTCCTGCAGCTCCGGCATCTCCACCACGCAGGGCACGCACCACGTCGCCCACAGGTTCACCACCAGCCCCTTGCCGGCATAGTCGGCCAGGGAGCGCAGTGTCCCGTCCGCCTCCTGGAAGCTCGCCGCCGCCGGGATCGCGGGCGGCTCCGTGCGCTTGAGGTCGGCGATCGTGCCCACCTTCACCGGCGCGGCGCCCGGGGCCGCCGCGGGCGCCAGCGTGTGCACCGGCGGCGCTTCGGGTTTGCGCAGGAAGGCCACGGCGGCTACGGTCCCGGCCGCCACCAGCCCGCCCCCGGCCAGCAGTGCACGGCGGGTTGCGACATTCATGCCAAACGCCCCTTCAAGATGAGACTGCTCCGGTGACCGAGACGCCCGACCTGCGCAATGCCCAATCGAACGCCCAGTGGGGTGGCCGCTTCGCCGCCGGCCCCAGCGTGGTGATGCAGGAGATAAATGCCTCCATCGGCTTCGATCGCAAGATGTGGCGGCAAGACATCCAGGGCTCGCTCGCCCACGCCGCCATGCTGGTGAAGATCGGCATCCTCACGCCGAAGGACGAGACCGACATCAAGGGCGGCCTCGCCCAGATCGCCGCCGAGATCGAGGCCGGGGCCTTCCCGTTCAGCGAAGCCCTCGAAGACATCCACATGAACATCGAGGCCCGGCTCACCGAACGCATCGGCGACGCCGGCCGGCGCCTTCACACCGGGCGCAGCCGCAACGACCAGGTGGCCACCGATTTCCGCCTGTGGGTGCGCGACGCGATCGACGGGATCGATGCCCAGCTCGCCGACCTGATGACCGCGCTGGCCACCCGCGCCGCCGCCCACGCGGCCGACCCGATGCCGGGCTTCACCCACCTGCAAACCGCCCAGCCCGTGACCTTCGGCCACCACATGCTGGCCTATGTGGAAATGCTGGCGCGTGACCGCGGGCGCCTGGCCGATTGCCGCCGCCGGCTCAACGAATGCCCGCTCGGTTCCGCCGCGCTGGCCGGCACCTCCTTCCCGCTCGACCGCGAGATGACCGCCAAGGCGCTGGGCTTCGACCGCCCCACGGCCAACTCGCTGGATGGCGTCTCGGACCGCGACTTCGCGCTGGAATTCCTCTCCGCCGCCGCGATCTCCGCCATGCACCTCTCCCGCTTCGCCGAGGAGATCGTGATCTGGTGCAGCGCGCCCTACCGCTTCATCCGCCTGTCGGACGCCTTCACCACCGGCAGCTCGATCATGCCGCAGAAGCGCAACCCCGACGCGGCCGAGCTGGTCCGCGCCAAGACCGGGCGCATCAACGGCGCCCTGGTCGGCCTGCTCACCGTCATGAAGGGCCTGGCCCTGGCCTATGCCAAGGACATGCAGGAAGACAAGGAACAGGTCTTCGACGCCGCCGAAGCCTGGGCCCTCTGCCTGGCCGCCACCGCGGGCCAGGTGCGGGACATGACGCCGAACACCGAGCGCATGCGCGAATTCGCAGGCTCCGGCTTCGCCACCGCCACCGACCTCGCGGACTGGCTGGTGCGGGTGCTCAAGCTGCCCTTCCGCACCGCCCACCACGTGACCGGCCGCCTCGTCGCCACCGCCGAAGCCCGCAACATCGACCTCAGCCACCTCACCCTGGCCGACATGCAAGCCGAGGAACCCGGTATCACCGCCGACATCTTCAACGTGCTGACGGTGGACGCCTCCGTCGCCTCCCGCTCCGTCTACGGCGGCACCGCGCCGGCGAACGTGGCCGCACAGGCGAAGAGGTGGCTGGAGCGGTTGGCGTGAGGGCCTCGTTCCATGATCCCGCAGGGGCTCTGCCCCTGCACCCCGCCAGGGGCCAGCGGCCCCTGGACCCGGCA
>CANHCJ010000010.1 GCA_947458025.1 Rhodospirillales bacterium
AGGCCAAGCTCCGAAAGGTCGGTGAGCGCACCGTCGAAGGCCTCTGGTCCGCCATCGGGCGGATCATCGACACCTTCACACCCAACGAGTGCGCCAACTACTTCGCCGCAGCAGGCTATGATCCAGACTGATCGGCTACCGCTCTAGAGTTTCGTTCGGGTCGATCTTACAATGGCTGCAAAGGGGAACTCACTTGATGCAGCACCATGCGCGGACGATGCGGTCGGCCTTTCATGCCCTGACCCCGTATTTCCCGATATTGGGAGCAATCATTGCTCTTGGCTCGTGGTGGTTGTCGACCGTCACCGCCGACAGCGCCAAGCGCCTTGAGCAGGGCATCTCGGCAGCGCTGGATCGCTTTGATGCTGATCGGCGCGCCTCAAATCTTGAGCGGCTGTTGAGCAATGCAGAAAAGCAGGCCACCCGCATTGAGCTCCGCAGTGGACCCGATTCCGAAGTTGCCAACCGCCTCGCTCGAATCGAAGTCCATCTTGGTGTCCCTGCGGCTACTTCGGGTCGTTCGGAGAGAGAAGAGGACATCCTACGAGATTTTGTAAGTAGTGGTGACCGGCACTATTGGACACAGGTAGCGTGGCAAGATCTCGATCTTGTCTATTGGGAGCGCACGCGCATGCTGCGTGATCTAGACGACGTTACCTTTTCCGCTTGTCCTGCGCGCCTCCTCAGTCCCGCTTATGAGCGGCTCCAGCGTGTCGCTGGCTGCATAGAAAATGCCGGGTCTACCGGATTCGAAACAGCGCCGATTGTCGCGCAGCTTCGTTCGGTACGTCTCCCAGAAACCGCGAGCAGTTGCCTGCGGGATCGGGCAATGCACGTCTATAAGGAGGTCGGGGCGATCTACGATGCTTTCAGGGATGTGCGGAGCGCCCTACGTTCATCGCAGAACACTACAAACACGCTGTCCGTCTCGATTACAAATCCGAATTTTCGTCAACTAGAAATGGCAACTACGCAGTATCTACAGATTAATGCGATTGCGCAGAGCTGTATTGCTCCAGAGTACCTGAGCCTCAGCAATGAAGTCAGTAGTGTGCGTCAGTCACTTATTGCTTACGCTCGTGAAGAGCTGCTGCCGCGCAGAAAATGGGAAGCTAAGTTAGTCGGAATTGGAGCCATCGTGCTTTATGTGGTGAGCGCTATGTTAGGTATATATGGAAAGTGGGACGAATTACGCAGTAAACGGAGTTCCAAAAATAATATTTGAATCACACCCCTAGATCTGAAATTATTATAAATCAAACAACTATGGTTAATCACAATTCTTGCTTTCATAAATATATTTCCGAACCGGATGTATGGTTTGACTGCCCGTCCCAGTTAGAGACCCCACATCGCCGGGCGCAATAGCGTCGCTCGCGGACCAGACACCAACTCTCATGGGCCAAAAACATGACCGAACCCATCGATCCGGGCGGGAGCGATCCCGCGCCGGCGACGACGCATGCCGATCGACTTCCCACCGGTGGGCATTCGATCACCGCCGCGCGGGCCGTTTCGGCACCGGCCACCGTCAATCGTGCCGCCCGCACCGTCGAGGTGGTGTGGTCCACCGGTGCCCGCGCCCGCAACTTCGTCCCACCGCTCGGCCTGATCACCGAGGAACTCGACATGTCGCCGAATGCGGTTCGCATGGAGGGCCTGCGTGGTGGTGGCGCCCCGGTGCTCAACACTCATCGCAGCGGCGACGCACGCGATGTCGTGGGACGGGTCATCGCCGCCAGGCTCGAAGCCGGACGCGGCATCGCCACCTTGCAGTTCTCTTCGGCCGCCGATGTCGAACCCCTGTGGCAGCGCATCGCGGACGGCACCCTGCGCAGCGTCAGCGTCGGCTACCGGGTGCATCGCTACGAGCCGATCGCTGACCCCGTCGCTGGCACCGTGCACCGGGCCGTCGATTGGGAGCCCTACGAGATCTCGGTCGTCCCGCTGCCTGTCGATCCCGCCGCCGCCGTGCGCGGTGCCAGCGACGCACCGCACGTGCCGGCCGTCGAGCCGACCATCCCCGATCCCACACCCACCCAGGAGACGACCATGCCGGATCCGGCAGACGCCCCCACGACCACCACCGCCACGGCCCAGGAGGCCAGCCCCACCATGACCACTGCACCCGCCGCCCCACCGGCCACTGCTGTGACACCGCCCCCGGCACCGGACCTCGACGCCATCCGTGCCGAGGCCGATCGTGCCGCGACCGAGCGCATTGCCAGCTACGATCCGGTGCTCGCCGCCGCTCGCGGCCTGCTCCCCGACGATCAGATCGACGCCCAGCGCCAGGCGGCCGTCCGCGAGCGGGTCTCCGCCGATGTGCTCCGGGGCCGCCTGTGGGACGCCTTCGCCCAGCGCGGCCGCGCCGCGACGCCGACGCTGCCGGCCAATCCGGCGGCCGGTCCGGCGTCGCAGGATCCGGAGGTGATGCGCGACGCCATGGCCGAGGCGCTGGCCGTGCGCGCCATGCCCGGATACCAGGCGCCCACCTCTGGCCGGCATGCCGAGTTTCTCGGCTGGCGTCCGTCCGAGATGGTTGCCGAGTTGATGCGCGCCCGCGGGGAGAAGAACATCCCGCGCGACACCGCCAAGCTGGCTGAGCGCGCCTTCCAGACCACCAGCGACTTCCCGCTGCTGCTCTCGGCCGCCGCCAACAAGATGCTGCTCGCCGCCTACGCGCCGGCCAACCCCACCTACCGGCAGATCTTCCTGCGGCGCGACTTCCGCGACTTCAAGCCGCACCGCCACCTGCGCGTCGGCGACTTCCCCAACCTGGTGCCCCTGTCCGAGAGCGGAGAGATCCAGGCCGGCACCATGTCCGAGAGTCAGGAGCTGGTGACGCTGACCACCTTCGCCCGGCGCATCCGCGTCACCCGACCGATGCTGGTCAACGACGACCTCGGCTCCTTCACCGACTTCGCCGCCATGATCGGCCGGCGCGTGGCAGACTTCGAGAATGTCACCGCCTATGGCCTGCTCAATGGGGCCAATGGCGATGGCCCGACCCTGGCCGATGCGGGCCTCAGCCGCGAACGAGATCTCGAGAGCCTCGGACTCGAGGTTCTGGTCCTGCGCGATACCTGCCAGCGTGGCGGGGACTTTTTTCGAATGCCGCAATGGCGCCCGTGGCCTGGGCATGGTGCTTCGGCCGGGTGGAGAGCTTGCGCGGCCCCATCGCGCGCAGCACCCGGCTCAGCATGGCGAGCCTCCGGTGCTGCCGTGGTGAATCACGGCAGCGCCGCGTCGGGGAATCCCTTGCGTGAGTCGCGGACCCCGGAGTTTGGCATTAGGCGGCTGATGCCATATCCGCGTTCGCCCTTGGGCGTGGTCGCATGCTGTCGTGGCTGCAGCGAACGGTGATGCCATCGGGATCCAACAGAATCTCTTCGGGAGGTTCAAAGACGAAGCCATGTCGTCCATTCCCGAGACCCGCAGTCTCGAGATCAGGGCGATACCTGTCGGCTCGTACCTCGCCCACGATGATCCCGTGCATCATGATCTGCACAAGGACGGGTTCGTCGGGCGCCTCGAGCGATTGCATCCATCCCTCCACACGTGCCTTCGTGACACTGTCCAGTGAGCCACGCGTGAGCTGCGGCACGCTGTGGATCGCCATGCCATCCGCCGCCCGGCGCACGATCAGGCGCTCAGGGTCCAGCACGATCCCGGCGGGAGCGTGGAACGCGAAACCGTGGCAACCGCTGCCCAGGCCAGCCTTGTTGAGGTCTGCGCGGTAGCGGTCGGCGAGGGTACGGCCCACAACCATGCCGTGGGCTACGATCTCCACCATCACGCGGTTCTCCGGCGCCTCGGGGGACTGGATCCAACCTTGGACGGATGTGGGGGTAATGAGGTCGACTGCCCCGCGGGGCGGCAATGCGATCGCGACTGTGGCGCCATCGCTCTGAAACCCCTCGCTGCAGCGGAGCATGGTGCCGTCCAGCGCGCGTCGCACAGTGACCGCTTCGGGGCGCAGAACGACCCCGTCGGGTGCCTGGAATTCGAACGCGTGGCGACCGCTGCCGAGCCCGGCAGCCTCCAGGTCGCTGCGGTATCGGTTCGCCAGGGCCTGGCCCAGCGTCACCCCGTCCATCAGGACTTCCACCAGAACCCGGTCTTCAGGCTGATCGGGGCACTGCACCCAGCCTTCGACAACCGCGCCGGTCACGCGATCGACGAAGCCGCGCGGCATGCAGGCGCCAGAGGTCGCGATGCGATCCCCGCGCAGCCCGGCGCGCCGAGCGAGGCGCTCGCGGGCACGTTGGACCGCCAAGCCGTGATCCAGCCGCGGCGCGCAGAATACCATCTCCTGCCAGGGAGCATCGGGATACAGCGCGCGGTATTCGGCCGCGTTCTGAAACAGGGTGCGGCTTTCGTCGCCGACGAAGCTCTCTGCAGCCATCCCTTCGGCCAGCACCACGTCATGCGTGCCGAGATCGATGTTGTAATAGGTCACGCTGTCGACGGCAGTGGCCTGCGTGACGCTGACGCCGTTGAGAAGGTCCTTTGCCTCGATCAGGATCCCTTGGAGATGCAGCGCATGCAGGGGTGAGACCGTCAGGTCGCGCTGCGGGATGCCCGGCGCCCAGGCGTCGGCCCGGATCGTGACCGGCAGCGCGCGCCGGTTGCCGGCAATGAAGCGGCCATCGTAGCTGCGGCGGCCGATCCAGCGGATGGGCCGCAGCGCGCCTGCGGCGGTGCGGACCTGATCGCCAATCGCAAGCTGTTCGATCGGCACGGGACCGCGCGCGGTCTCGATGCAGGTGCCTGGAACGTAGCAGGGCACGTAGACCTGCCAGAGCACGGCGCCATCCGCCGCCGCCACGTCAGGGGTGCCGCCGGACAGGTCGGTCAGCACGCCGCCGCCGAGATCCAGCGCGGCGTCCTGGGCCAGGGCCAGGGCGGTGAGCTCCTCGCCGGCGCCGACGATGTAGCGGAACTGCATCGTGTCGCCAGCCAGTCCCAGAAACTTCGCTGTCGCCCCATTGGCGAGGTGGAGCCTGGGGGCGCCGCCGGCCAGCGCCACCGGGGCGGTGAAGCGCAGCGCGATATCCACCGCATCGCCCGGCGTTGGCGCGCCGGCCGGCGGTGCCGAGGCGACGGACCGCACGCTCACGGGGCCGGTGTTCCGCAGCACGCCGACGGCGCCAGAGAACAGGTCCGGCCATGGGTCGTAGCCTGCCTGGCCGCCGGAGATCAGGTCGGGCCGGCCGTCGCCGTTGATGTCCCCCACCACTGGCGGCGCGATGGCGGAATCGGCGCCGAAGCCCAGTGTCGGGCCGCCTGCGAAGCCGCCGGCGCCATCGCCCACCCAGATCTGCACCGCCCCGGTGTCGAGCCCGGCCAGGAGATCGATGGCCCCATCGCCGTTCAGGTCGGCGGCGCGCAGCGAGACGATGCCTCCAGCCGAGGCTATGGTGCGTGGCGCCGCGAAGCCGCCGCCCGCGAGCGCGGGCAGAAGCGCGACGCGTCCATCCTCCAGCGCGGCGACCAGGTCCGGCCGGCCGTCGCCGGTGGCATCGGTCACGGCGAGCGACAGGGGCATGGTGCCGAGCGGCAGATCGGTGCGGTCCCCGAACAGGCCGCCGCCGAGCCCGAGGCGCACCGTGAGGGCCTGCGAGCCGCGATCGAGGGCGGCGAGGTCGATGATGGCATCGCCGTCGAGGTCCCGGGCGGTGACATCGCGCAGGTCGCTGCCCATGTCGATCGATCTGGCCACGGCATGGCCGCTGGCCGCAGACGCCCAGGTGAGGCTGCCGCCCCAGGCAAGGATGTCCGGCTGGCCGTCTGCGTCCAGGTCGGCCAGGGCGATGCCGGCGCCGGCATCGCCCAGGAAGAGGTCCTGCGCGGCGGCGATGCCGCCGGCGCCGTTGCCGGTGAACAGGCGCAGCGCAACGGTATCCGACACCAGAAGGCGTGGCACGCCGGTGTCGGCGGCCGCCAGGGCAAGGGGTTGGCTGTTCAGCTGGATCGCCAGTGAGGGCATGAAGCCGCCGGCGCCATCGCCGAGGAGCAGATTGAGCGCGTAGGGCTGGTCGAAGCTTGTCGGGGCGGTGGCCACGGCCAGGTCGGACCGACCGTCGCGGTTCCAGTCCAGCAGCGCGGTCCAGAGCACCTGCACCGGCACGGCATCCGGCCCTGGTTCCGCCACGCCCACCGGATAGGGGGCCGCAAAGCCGAGCGCAGTGCGCATCGTCACTGGCGTGTCCGTGGCCGGGGAGACGTTTCCAGCCCTGTCCGTCGCGGTGACCGACAGGCCCTGCGGGCCGGCGAGCACCAGCGGGCGGTCCAGCGTGACGCTGAACTGTCCCTTGGAATCCGCGAGACCCTGCCCGATCTCGATGCCGCCGAGCCTGACGGTGGCGAAAGCGCCGGGTTCGGCGGTGCCGGTCACGCGCACGATGGGCCGCAGGCTGGCGCCGCCGCGCGCCGGTGCGCCGCGGTCGCCGATGAGGGCGATATCGTCAGGCGCCGCGGGCGCGGTTTGGTCCACCGTGACCGGGAACACCGCGGTTGCGGCGGAGATGTTGCCTGCGGCATCCGTGGCCGTGGCCGTCAGCCGGGCTTCGCCCTCGGCCAGCAGCAGCGGGATGGCAAAGCTTCCGTCAGCCCCGGCCAGGCCGCTCGCCACCGTGCCCGCGCCGGCAATGGCGATACGCACCGTGCTGCCGGCCTCTGCAGTGCCCAGAAGCGTGATCGCCCCGGCGGCGGTGACGGCATCGGTGCCCAGCCGGCCGGTATCCGGCACGATGCCGGACAGTACCGGCGCGGCCGGGGCGGACAGGTCCACCCGTACCTGCAGGGTGGAACTGGCGGCGGAGACGTTGCCCGCGGCATCGGTGGCGGTGGCGGTCAGGGCGGTGGCGCCTTCGGGGAGATCGATGGCGAGGGCAAAGGAACCGTCCGCCGCGGCCGTGCCGCTGCCGATGGCCGCACCGCCCGCACCGAACGCGCGCACCAGGCTGCCTGCCTCTGCCGTGCCCCGCAGCGTGAGGGTGCCGCTGCCGGTCACGCCGTCATTGGCGGAGGCGCCGATATCGGGCGTGACAGAGAGGCCGGCAGGGGCCGCAGGCGCCTTGGTGTCGATGACCACCTGCCGTACGACGGAGGGCAGGGAGGCGTTGCCGGCCCGGTCCGTTGCGACCGCCGTGGTGGCATAGGTGCCGTCGGCCAGATCCAGCATGGGATAGACGGTGAAGGCACCGGTTTCATCCGCCGTGCCTTCGCCCAGCAGGCCGGTCTGGTTGTAGATCGAAACCCGCGCGAAGGGTTCAGCGGTGCCGGTATAGGCAATGCCGACGTTCCGGGTGATCGCATCGGTCGCGGAATGCCCGGAGTCGGGCGTGATGCCGCTTACGACCGGACGTGATGGCGCCGTCTTGTCCACCTCCACCACCAGGGTGCCGGAGGGGATGGACAGGGTCCCGCCGATATCCTGGGCGAGCACGCTGAGGGCGTGCTTGCCTTCGCCGAGCACCAGCGGAATGGCGAACGCGCCGCCATAGGTGGGATCGACGTAGCCTTGCGCGATGATGCCAGTGCCCTTGCGCACCAGAATGGTGGACCCCGGCCGGGCGTTGCCGCGCAAGGTAACGGAGCCGGTGTTGGTGATGCTGTCGGCCTCGATCCCGGTATCGGGGTCGATGCCGACGATGCTGGGTTGCGGCGGCTGGCCGATGCTGAACGCCACCCGGTAGGACGCGGACGCCACCGAGGCATTGCCCGCGGCATCGATGGCCGTCGCCGTCAGGTCGTAGTTGGGCCGCGAGGCCACGAGGGAGACCGGCACCCGGAAGACGCCGTCGTTGTCCGCCTGGCCCGCACCCAGAAACGTGTCGCCATTGATGTTGAGCGCGGCGACGCTGCGGATTTCCACCAGCGCCCCGGGCTCGGCCGTGCCGACGATGGTGATCGCGCCATCATTGGTGATGCCATCGCTGTCGGAAGGGCCGTTGTCCGGGGTGATGCCCTGGATCGCGGGTGCGGCCGGCGCGGTGAGATCGATGCGCAGCGACATCGCGGCAGAGACGGCGGAGAGGTTTCCGGCCACATCGGTGGCAGTGGCGGTGAGGCTGTATGCGCCCTCGGCGAGCGGGGACAGCGGCACCCAGGCACCGCCATCCGCGCCGGCGGTGGCCTTGCCCAGCAGCGTGGTGCCCTTGAAGACCGAGACCAGGCTGCCCGGCTCCGCGACGGCAAATGCTGCGAGCGTGCCGGTGTTCGTGAGGCGGTCATTCGCGGTGCCGGTGTCCGGCGAGATGCCCTGGAGGCTCGGCGCATCGGGTGCGGTGGCGTCGACCCGCACGGCCAGCGTGGCGGCGGCGGAGACGTTGCCGGCCGCATCGGTGGCCGTGGCGCGCAGCGTGTGGGCGCCTTCCGCGAGCAGTGCCGGGCTGGAGAAGCGGCCTGCTGCGTCGGCGACGAGGGTCGCCAACGCCGTGTCGCCATCGAACAGCACTACGGTGCTGAAGGGCTCCGCCGAGCCGGAGACCGTGACCGCACCGGTGGCGGTGATGGCGTCGTCGGCCGCGGCGCCAGTGTCGGGGGCGATGGCAATGGAGGGCGACGCGGGGGCCGAGCGGTCGAACACCACGGCCAGCGGCGTGGCGGGATCGGAGACGCCACCCTGGCGGCCCACCGCGATCGCGCCCAGGCTGCGGCTGCCTTCGGCGACCACCGGCAGGAACACGCGGAAGGCACCCTTGGCATCCGCCTGCCCGGTGGCGACGTGCACGCCGTCCACCAGCGCGAGGATGGTGGCCCCCGCCTCGGCGGTGCCGCGCAGCTCGACCTGGGTGGCGGCCGTGATGCGGTCGCTGGCGGCGGTGTCGGGCGCGAACCCCTGGATGGTCGGTGGCGCAGGCACGGGCGCCGTGGAACTGACCGGGACGACGCCGTCGATGCCGCTCAGATCCGCGGGGCGCGTGCCCGGCAGGTCGGTGATGGTGCCGCCCGCAAGGTCGATCGCGGAGGAGGGTGCAGGCACCAGGGCCGCCGCCTGCGTGTCCGCGGCAAGGACGGCGGCGAAGGACAGGGTGCGTGTGCCGCCGCCACCCGACAGCGCCGCCACGTCGCCGCTGGCCAGGCGCAGCACCGGCGCGCCGGTGGCGGCCACGGGGGCGCTGAAGCGCACATGGAAGAGGACGGTGGTGCCCGCCGGCACCAGCCCCGAGAGCGGGGTGCGCGCGACTCCGACCACGCCGGGCGTGCCGGCGTTCGGCAGCGCGCTGAGGTCGTGGGCCAGGCCCTGTGCCAGCACCGCATCCTGCCGGCCATCGCCGTTGATGTCGCCCACTGCCAGGCCGCCGGAGGCGCCCGCAGACGCGGTGAAGGAAATGGCGGGATGGAAGCCGCCCGCGCCGTTGCCGGGCACGACCGCGAGGACGGATGGCGCCCCGGCCGCGGCCAGCAGGTCCGGCACGTCGTCGCCTGTGATGTCGGCGATGCGGATGTCGGTGGGGGCGGTGGGGAGGCGCAGGGTGATGGCGCTGCCGAGCGTGCCGGTGCCATTGCCGGGCAGAACCACCAGCGCGTCGGTGCCCCAGGTCGCCATCGCGACATCCGGGAAGCCGTCGCCCGTGGCGTCGCCGATGCGCACGGCAGCCGGCGCCCCGGGCAGAGCCATCGGCGTGCCGGGCTGGAAGCTCCCGTCGCGCGCGGCGATCCGCACCGTGAGCGTTGCGCTGGCGGCATCGATCAGCGCGAGGTCGGCCACCCCGTCGCCATCGAGATCGCCGAGCGCAAGGCCCGTGGCAGCAGGCGTGGAGGTGACGACAGGCGCGGCGGCCACGCCACCTGCGAGCCGGAACGTGGCGATGCCGCCACTGCCGAGCACGACGAGCTCGGCCGTGCCGTCCCCTGTGACATCGGCGACACCGATGGCCGAGGCGGCGGCGACGTTGGGCAGCACGCCGCCGTCGCCCAGCCGAACCGTAACGGTGCCGGCGTCTGCACGCAGGATCGCGGCATCGGGCGCCCCGTCGCCATCGAGATCGCCAAGCGCCAGGCCCCGCGCCGGGGTGGTGAGCAGCGTGGCGAACGGTGCGAAGGCGCCGGTGCCATCGCCGCGAAGCACGAAGGCACCGCCATCGCCGGCCACCACGAGGTCGGCCACGCCATCGCCGGTCCAGTCGTGCAGCTCCAGCGCGGACTGGCCGACGCCGTCACCGGGGATGCCGAGCTTGATGCTACCGGCGAAAGCGAGGCTCGCGGGCGCCGCCACTATGGCGGTCCCTGTGCCGGAGACATTGCCAGCGGCATCGGTGGCGGTGAGCGTGAGCGGCGAAAACCCCGCCGGCAGCGTGACCGGCAGCGCGAACCGCCCGCTGGGGTCTGCCGTACCGCTGCCGAGCTCCAACATGCCGGACCGCACGCGAACGGTGCTCTGGGGTTCGGCGAACCCCTGCAGCACGACGTTGCCCGACGCCGTTGCGCGCCCGTCGCTGCCGGCGGGATCGGCCGCGAGGCCCAGCACCGTCGGCGCGTCGGGCGCGGTGGAATCCACGGTGACCACGAAGGGCGCGGACGCGCCGGAGACGTTGCCGGCCGGGTCGGTGGCATTGGAGAGCAGCGCGTGCACACCCTCCGCCAGCGGGGCCGTCAGCATCAGGTCGAACTGCCCGCCCGGACCTGCCGTCCCGGTCGCCAGCAGCGTGCCGGCCGCCGTCAGCCGAACGATGCTGCCGGGCTCGGCCACGCCGGAGACGGTCAGCGCCCCGGTTTTGGTGATCCCGTCGGCTGCATCGTCGCCGCCATCGGGGGCCACGCGCTGAATGATCGGCACCGCCGGCGCGAACGCGTCGAAATCCAGCGCGATGGTGTCGTTGAAGCGGTTGAAGGCGGGATCGATCGCAGAAATCTGGAAGTCGTAACGCCCGGGATCGGCGAACATGACGGCGCTGAACGTGCCGTCGGTGCCGACCGTCGCCACGGCCGAATACTGGTACAGCACGAAGGGGCGGCTGATGGTGATCGTGGCGCCCGGCTCGCCGCGCCCGATCAGGTCCCACTGCATGGTCCCTGCGCTGTTGAAGAAGGCATTCCGTACCGCCTCCACCACGGGCGGCGTGATGGTGAGGTCCACCGTGGCGCTGAAGCCCGTCCCGGGAGAGACATTGCCGGCCGCATCGATGGCGGCCACGCTCAGCGAGTGGCTGCCCTCCGACAGCGTGACGGTGGCGCGGAAGGCGCCGGCGGCATCGGCGGTGCCGGTGCCGACGATCTTGCCGGCCTCGCTGACCTGCACCGAGCTGAACGGCTCGGCAGTGCCGCGCAGGTCCGATACCGCCGCGTTCACCAGGCTGCCGTAGTAATTGCCCCCGCGATACAGCCCGGCCACCACGGGTGCCGCCGCCGCCGTCTGGTCAACCGTCACCCGGTAGGGGGCAGACAGCAGGGACGTGTTCCCAACCTTGTCGCGCACCTGCACGGTGAGGTCGGTGGTCCCCGTCGGCAAGGCACTTGCCAAGGCGACGGCGTAGGCGCCCAGCGAATCGGCGGTGCCGGTGCCGAGGAGGGTCTCGCCAGCCAGGACGCGGACGGTGCTGCCGGCTTCGGCCATACCGAGAACCGACAGGGTGCCGTTGCTGGTGATTCCGTCCCCCGCCACTCCCGTGTCAGGCGTGATCCCAGTGATGGCGGGCTGGGCGGGCGCCGTGGCGTCGATCGCCAGCAGCCCGGCGGAGTTCAGCCCGTCGGCGCCGGCGGCATCGGCGGCGGCGAGGCCGTACTGGTCGGTCAGCGCTGCGCCATTGGCGACCAGCGCGCCGGAGGCGGCGAGGCGGAGATCGGCCGTGTCCTCCCCCGGCTGCACGACGTAGCGGAAGCGCAATGCGTTCGTGCCGCTGCCGTCCACAAAAAACGCGGTGCCGCCATTCGCCAGCCGCAGCAGCGGCGCCCCGCCGGCCACCTTCACCTCGGACGAGAAGCCCAGCACGAGATCGACCGTGCCGCCGATGCCGAGCGTGCCGTCTGCTATCGAGGCGGCCACGCCGCGCACGGTGGGCGCAGAGGTGTTGAGGAACGCCAGCAGATCGGGGCCGGCGACGATCGCAGCCAGGTCGGGGCGGGTATCGCCATCGAGGTCCGCAACGGCGAGCGGGCCCGCGACGCCGGTGCGCAGCGTGGCGGGCACGCCGAAGCCGCCGGTCGCCGCGAGGCGCAGCGTGATGGCGCCATTCTCCAGCGTGGCCAGGTCTGCCCTGTTGTCGCGGTTGAAATCGGCGATGACGAGTGCGGAGGCCGGCGCCCCGAGCGTGGCGGTGCCGCCCAGGGTGAATGTCCCGGCGCCGTCCCCGGCCAGGATCGCGACCGTGGCGGACATGCGGCCGGCAACCACGAGGTCGGCGATGCCATCCCCGGTGATGTCGGCCAGGGCGATGGCGGCGGCATCAGGCGCGGATACCGTCGTGGCCACGGCGAACTTGCCGTCGCCCAGGCCGGCGCGGAGGGAGACGGCACCGCCGGCCTCCACGGCCAGCAGGTCCGGGGTACCGTCGCCATTGACATCGCCCAGCGCGATGCCCTGGATCGCAGTGCCAACCGAGAGGGAGGCTAGCACACTGCCGTCGCCCCGCAGCGACAGCAAGTTGGTGCCCGCCTGATCAAGCGCCACAAGTTCGCGCAAGCCGTCCTTGTCCAGGTCGGCGACCGCCAGCGCGGAGGGGGCGAAGGGCAGCAGGATGTCTGCAGACGCGGTGAAGCCGCCGGCTCCATCGCCCGCCCGTACGCCGATCCCATAGGGGTTGGCGAGGAGCGCATCCGCCACGCCATCCCCTGTCCAGTCGGCCAGCACGAGCGACGGCACCGGCGCACCGCCGGGCAGGACGGTGGGAGACTGCGCCGGGGTCGCGAAGGCGAGGCCGCTGCGCACGGCCATGGTGGTGGCGAGCACGGCGGAGGCATTGCCCGCGGCATCCGTCGCCTGGAGCGAGAGATCGTAGGTGCCGGCGAAAGCGAGCGGTGCATCCAGCGCCAACGTGAAGCTGCCGTCAGGCGCGGCGACGGCAGTGCCAAGCACCTTCGTGCCCTGGCGCAGCACCACCTGGGCCCCGGGTTCCGAGGAGCCCGTCACGCCCACCACCGGCCGCAGGCTGGCCGTGCCCACCGCCGCGCCGGTCTCGTCGCGATACGCCACGCCGGTGAGGGACGGTGCCGCCTGATCCAGCGTGACGGTCAGCGGCGCGGAGCCCGCCACATTGCCCGCGCGGTCGACGGCGACCGCCGTGAACACCGTCCCCGGCGCGGTGAGGAAGGTGTAGTCGGCGAAGGTCCCGTCCGACTGAACGACGGGGGTGCCGTAGAAGGCGCCGTTGCGGTACAGCGTGATGGTGCTGCCCGGCTCGGCGGTGCCGAGGATGTTGACCGGGGCACTGGACGTGACGCCATCCCCCACCGAGCGGCCGGTATCGGGCGAGATGCGCAGCACCGGGGCCGGCGTGCTGCGGTCCACCACCAGGTTGAACGTGGCCGACGGGCTGGAGACGTTGCCGGCCGGGCCCGTCTGGGTGGCGACCAGCGGATAGCTGCCGTCGGGCAGCGCCCCGAGGTCGATGGAATAGAAGCCGCCCGACGTCGTCTGCGTGCCCAGTACCACGCCGCCGGCGGAGATCACCACCTGGCTGCCCGGGCCCGCGGAGCCGCCGATCACGGAGATCCGCGCCGCCGCCGTCACGCCGTCGCTCGCCGAGGCGCCGGTATCCGGCGTGATGTAGTTGATGGTGGGAACCGGTGCCGCCGCCTGCTGTGTCGCCACCACGGCAGCCGAGGTCGGCGAGGTGTTGCCGGCCGCATCGGTGGCGGTGGCCCGCAGCGTCCAGCTTCCCTCGCCGAGCGGGGTGTCCAGCGTGATCACCGTCGTGCCGGCGGCATCGGCCACGCCGGTCCCCGCCAGCGTGCCGTTGGCAGTGAGGCGCACCGTGGTGCCGGCTTCGGCGGTGACGGTCACGGCGGTGATCGGCTGGCTGGTGATCCGGTCTGTCGCGCTGGCGCCGGTATCGGGCGTGATCGCACCGATGACCGGCGCGCGCGGCGCGGTCCGGTCCACCGTCAGCAGGCCGAAGTCGCCATCGTTGCGGTTGCCCATCACGTCGTCGGCGCGGGCGAGCACCACGTAGTCGCCATCGCCGGACAGGGTGAGGGTTGCGGACCACACGCCGTTTGCTGCCACCACCCGGGCGGTGCGCAGGGATTGGTCGGGCAGGACATAGGTGAGATCGACCAGGCCCGTCGGTGCGGCCCCGGCAGCCGCAAGCGTGCCGGTCACCCGCAACGCCAACCGGTCCGACGTCTCGGCGATCTCCGTCACGGCAACGGCCGGGCCGCCGCGGATCACCTGCAGCGTGCGCTGCGCCGGCGTGGCGTCGGTATTGCCGAGCGTGTCGCTGGCCGCGGCACTGATGGTGTAGCCGCCGATCTCCGGCAGATCCACGACGCCGCTGAAACTGCCATCGGCACTCGGGACCACGTCGTAGCTGTCCTGCTGGCCGGTCGGCCGCGTCACCACGAGGCGGACGGTGCTGGCCTTGGCTCCGGCCCAATAGGCGTTGCCGGTCACCGTCACCCCTGCGCCGTTGGTGTCGGCGATCGGCGCGAGCGTGGTCTGCGGCGGCGTCCGGTCGATGACGACCGTGGTGCTGACCAGGGCGCCCACATTGCCGGCGACGTCCACCGCGCGGGCGCGCAGCACGATGTCCGCTTCCGGCAGGTCCGCCAGCGTGGCGCTCCACACGCCGTCCACCGGCTGGATCGTGCGTGTGGCGCCGTTCACGGTCAGGTCGATCCGCGTGGTGTCCAGCGAGGCGGTGCCGGTGAGGGTGAACCCCGACTCCCGCGTCAGTGCCGGCAACGGATCGAACGCCACCTCGGGCGCGGTGTGGTCCACCGTGATCTGCACCACCGCCGGCGTGGCATCCGCATTGCCCGCCGCGTCCACCGCCGCCGCGGTGATGGTGTAGACGCCGTCCTGGTTGGCATCGTTGCCGCCGATGACGAACGGCGCGTTGTCGATCACGGTTCCGTCCGGCCGTGTGACACGCACGCGCACGCGGGCGGTTTCGTTCGCCCGCGCCTCCGCGAACTGGCTCCACCCCGCGCCGGTGCCGGCGAAGCTGTATTCCAGCGCGTAGCTGGCAGTCAGCGCGCGCGTGGCCGTCAGCACCGTGTCCGGCGCGGTGCGATCCACGGCGAAGCTGGACATGCCACGCAGCAGCGCATTCGTCGCGCCGTTCAGCGACACGTTGCCGGCGGCATCGGTGGCGCGCAGTTCCACCAGCTGCCAGAGCCCTTCCTCCATGCCGGGCATGGTGAAGGACCATGTTCCCGTCCCGCCCGCGACGGCCACGGGGCGTTCGACCGAGATCAGGTCGCCTGCCGGGCTGCGGAGGTTGAGGGTGACGAACTGCGCATCAGGATCCGCCGTGCCGGAAATGGTGACGTCGGAGGCAGTGGTCACAAAGGCGGCAGGGCTGCCGCCGGCATCCAGCGGAATGCCGGTGATGGCCGTGGTCGCGGCCCGCGGTGCGGTGGTGTCGACGGTCACGGTCAGACTGGCCGGCGTCGGGTCCTCGTTCCCGGCTGGGTCGATCGCGGCAACGTCGATGGTATAGGTGCCGTCGATCAGGTTCTTGTCATTGCGAAACAGCAACGGCTCCAGCGTGACGCCCTTGCCGAAATCCTGGACCCCGCTCCAGGCAGCGACGCCCTCGGGCGTGGTGATGGTCATCCGCACACGGGAGATGCCGGGTTCGGCGTCGACAACGACGGTCGGCCTGTTGGTGGCGATCACGGCGGGCAGCGGGCGCAGCGCGGTCTCCGGCGGGGTACGATCCGCCAGGAAGCGCCCCGTCACGGGCGCAGCTTCCACATTCCCCGCCGCATCGGTGCCGCGTGCGGCCACGGTCCACAGCCCGTCCTGCGTGACCGGCAGGCCGAAGGACCAATCACCGCCGGGCAGGGTATAGGTGCTCACGCTCCCGTCCGGCGCCGTAACGGTCACCTCCTCGATATCCCCGGGCAGACCGCGCTCCGACATCCTGCCGCTGATCGTCTGCACCGCCGCGCGGGTGATCTGCGGCAGGGGGCCCAGCTTGCTGGTGGGCGCAGTGCGGTCCACCACCCATCGCGTGCTGACGCTGCCGGACTGCTCGACCTGGTCGTAGGCATAGGCCGTCAGCGTATGGATGCCGGGCACCATGCCGGAGACGGGAATGCTCCAGCGCCCGTCGGCATCTGGCACCACCGTGATGGTGCGGTACTCGGCGGGCGTGCCGAGAAAGGCAACGATGCGCCTGGTGTCGCCGGCCGTGCTGGTGCCGGTCAGGACCAGGTCGCCCGCCCGGGTGCTGGGCGCCGGCGTGTCGATGGTGATCTGCGGCGCGACCGTGTCCACCACCACGCTGGCCGCGTCCCCTTCGGGATCGACGACCCCCGCACCCGAGACGCCCGCGGCCTTGAAGCTCCAGGCGCCGTCCGACAGCGCGCTGAGCGGCAGGCTCCAGGTACCGCCCGTGACGGGCACGGATTGCGTCGTCTGCGCCCCATCCGGTGCTGTCACGGTGAGGGTCACCGTCACGCCGCCGGACGCCAGGCCGCTCACCGTGACATTGCGGCGCGTCGTGGCGGGCAGCAGCGTGTTTATGACGGTGGTGGGTGCGGCACGCTGCACCGTGAACCCGCCCGTGGCCGGCGTTGCGTCCGTGTTGCCCAGGGCATCGAGCGCGGCCGCATCCACCTGCCACTTCCCCTCGGCGGGGTTGGCGAGAACGGCGCTCCAGCTGCCATCCGCCGCCACGGGGGCGAACACCACGGTGCGGGAGGCCGTTGCAAGCTGGAGGAAGGTAAGCTTCACCTGCGTCGCATCGCCGGTGGCGGTGCCGGCCACCGGCACGTCACGCGTGGCGATGAAGCCCGGCGGCGGCGCAAGCACCGTCTCCGGCGGCGTGCGGTCCACCAGGAAGCCCGATTGCGTGGCCGGACCGTCTTCGCTGGTGACATCGAAGGCGACCGCCGAGACCGCCCAGGCGCCATCCGGCGGCGAGGCGAGCCTGGCCGACCAGGTCAGGTCCGGCTGCACCCCGGTGGTGGCGGTGAACTGGCTGCCATCCGGTCGGGTGTAGGTCAGCCGCACGCCCAGCGTCTGGAAGCTTCCCGGCTCCACCGTGCCGGTCACCAGCCCGTTCGTCACGCCGAACGCATCGATCCGCGCCTTGGGCCGGTCGGCGAGCGTGAAGCCGTACTGCGCGCCGCCCACCTCGGCCGTGCCGAACACGCCCGTGGCACGCGCCACCACGTGCCAGGCGCCGCCCGTGTTGGCCGGCACCCGGTACGACCAGCTCCAGTCCGTCGGGTTCACCGGCACCGTGGCGCGGGTCTCGGTGCCGGTGGGGTCGGTCAGGGTCAGCGTCACCGACGCCGCATTGGATGCCCAGCCGGTCAGCCGGCGCTGCCCGTCGATGCCGAAGACCGTGCTGACGGGGGCTTGACGCGAGACGGCGAAGGAGTCTGCGCCCGCAAACCCCGAGTTGCCGGCCGCATCGCTGACCGAGGCGGAGATGACATAGCGCCCGTCGGCCGCGGGCGCGGGCAGCGTGACGCTCCAGGTGCCGTCCGGTGCAACGGGTGCGGTGTAATTCTGACTGCCGAGCAACACGGTCACAAGCCGCGCGTCGCCCATCGTGCCGGTTCCGCTGACGGTGAAGCTGCCGTCGCGAACGAAGGCCGGCAGAGCAGTGATGCTGCCGCTGGGCGGTGTGCGGTCCAGCGCCACGGAGAACGTGGCCGGCGCGGTATCCTTGTTGCCGGCAAAGTCGGTGGCAACGGCGCGGACCTGCCACGTACCCTCCTGCATCTCCGGGAGGCGCGTGAACCAGGAGCCGCCGGAGCGGGCCAGCGTTTCCTGGTACTGCACTCCCCCAGGGGAGACCATCGTGAGCTCGATCTTCGACGTATCGAAGTCCGTGATGCCGGAGATGTTCCTGTTGCTGATGAACGTCGATGTCAGCTTCGCTGAGGGTGGCGTTCGGTCGACCTGGGTAACTGTGGTCGGCTGAACTGTGCGGTTCCCGGTACGGTCCTCGGCACTGATGAACACGGAGTAACGGGCTTCCGTAACGTCGGGGATCCGCCAGGTCCACGCGCCGTTGACCGGCACCAGCCGGGCCGAATAACTCACGGCACCGGCGGCCCGAACATCGATGAAGGCGGTATCCGGCGAGGCGGTGCCGGTCAGCACGAAATCCTTGACCGAGAGCCACTGTGGTATCGGCGCGTAGGTCAGCTCGGGTGCCGTGGTGTCAATTAGTACCCGCACCGTAGCCGGAGTGGCCTCGACGTTCCCGAACGCGTCGACCCCCTGGGCGGCGATCGTCCATGTGCCGTCGGCGATCGCGGGCGGAAGGCTGAAATCGGCGTGCACCACGTCTGGCACGGGTACGTCATGGGTGCTGGTGGTGCCATCCGGCGCCGTGACCGTCACCCGGTAGGAGACGGTATCCCAGCCGAACAGGTTCTGCGTGCGGTTGAAGAACGTGTAGCGGCCGCCGCCGATCGCCCGCATCAGGTCGGCGTTGATGTAGATCCCGTCGGCGTTGCGCCGCCCGGCGGCCTCCACCACCGTGCCGGAGGGCGCGGTCCGGTCCACCACGACGCTGGAGAACTCCGGTGTCGGGTCGGCATTGTTCGTGCGGTCATAGGCAATGGCCCTGACGGACCAGGACCCGTCACCGACCGGCAGCGTGGCCGACCATGTTCCGTCAGGCGCAACAAGCGGGTTGACGCTGGCATAGCCGCTCGAGAGGTAGCCATCTGCGGTCCGGCCGAAGGCCTCCACCACGACCACGAACGCATCGCCTGCCGTTGCCTGGCCGTGCACGGTGATCGGGCCGCCGTTCCAGGTCGATGGCAGCGCGGCCAGCCCGGTTTGCGGCGGCGTGCGGTCGACGACGATGGTGCGCGTGGGGGACCGCCCGACATTGCCGGAAATGTCCGTGGCTTCCGCGGTGAAGCTGTAGGTCCCCTCGGGCAGGGTGCCCAGGGTCGCCGACCATGCGTTTCCATCGGATCCATCGAACATCACCGGAATGCTTGCGGGCACCCCGGCTGGCCCGATGACGGTGACGACGACGCGGTCCGTATCCCAGGATGGGCTGTTGCCCCGAAGCGCGAGCGACGTGGCGTTGGTGTAGGGGGGCAGCGCGTTGAGCATGACCGTGGGGGCGAGGTCGTCGTCGAACGTGCCGATGCTGATCGAGCCGATGCTGCCACCCGGGCCCGGGTCGTACATCAGCCGCGTGCCGGCCGTTGTGCCGTCCGTGGTGTAGATGCCGCGCCTGCCGGAGGCATCGATCGCAGCCGTGAAGAAGATCCGGTTGTTGAACGACACGAAGTCGCGCGGGTCGGATCCCTTGGTGCCCGGAACGATATCCTTGACCAGGTAGGTCTCGTCGAATTGGTAGTTGTAGTTGTAGCCCAGCCCGGTGCTGCTCCACAGCTCGAAACCGCCATTGCGCGCCGCGGCGAACAGGACGCGGTTGCCGAAGGCGATCCAACGAGCCTCCGTGAACTCGTTGCCAAGGACCAAGTTCGTCGCGATCTTGGAGGTTCGCCCCCTTGAAATCTCATAGGCGTAAAGATCGCGACGGCCCGGAACTGGCGTGCGTTCGCTTGCGAGGCCTCCGGTCTGCATGTCCCAGGGACTATCGAAACCGATCGCATCGAACAGGATGCGGTCGCCCACCCGCATGAAGTTGGCCGCACCGGAGGAGCTGGTGCCCGGCATCAGGTCGACCATCATGCGCGGGACGCCGTCCGCGCCCATGATCCAAGGCTCGCGCCCGTACGAGAACCTGAAGCCATAGCTGGGCCCGCCATAGGCGGTGAATGCCATCACGTCGCCCAGCGCGATGAGGTTGCTGGGCCCGCTGGACGGAGCTGGACCGTCCGGCGTGTCGAGCATGCCGTTGAGCGTTACGACTGCCCTTAAGGCCGGTATGGCTGGCGTCGGCGGCGGCGCGGCACGGGCTGCGGTCACCATGAGGGCGGCGACAAGGTTGGTGTAGTCGCGGAGCTGCGCGGCCGTGTCGCCGCCCGCGACGACGCTCACCAACTCGTTCAGGCCGAGGCTGGCGCCATAGAGTGCGACACCTGCAGCCACTGTACCTAGAGGATCGGCAACGAATGATGCCAACTGGACAAGTCTGCCCACTGTAAGCGGGAAGGATGGAATGGAGATGGGAAGAGGGATTCCCACCATATCGAAAAATTCATTGAAATCTAAATTTACTCCCAAATTGTAATTATATGCAGTAAGAAGATAGCTGGAGACTTGCGACAAACCATCAAGGATTAATGAGCCAAATTCTTCGGAATTGGGCAGGGGCTGATTGAGGTCGTAGGCCTGGCCGGGTGAAATCGCGTCGCTGTTGCTGATTTGCCAACGCCACAGTTCAAGCCCGCCGTTATTTTGGCTGTCAGCCGCGCTGTAACCGCCGCTGAACAGGCGCGCTAGGTCGTCGGTGCCGCCAAGCAGAGTGCGGCGCGACACCGACGTCTCCACTTGAGGGTCATTCGCCTGCCATGCCTGCCCACCCATGGCGGAGAACCAGAGCTGCCCGTTCCACAGAACGAGCGACGCCGGCGCATCGATCAACTGGTAGTAGCTGCGCGGCTGGTACACAGTAAGCGGATAGGCGCCGTCCGCCCCCCCAGAGACGAACAGCTTGACGCGGTTGTCTAGTCTGTCGAATGCCGTGAACGCGAATCCCCCATTCGGAAGCTCCCGCAGTTCCGAATAGTTCAGAAGTCGCTGGCTCAGCGCCGGGGACAGTGGCTTATACCGGCTTCCATCGCTGTCGATGCGCCACAGAACAGGTGGCTCGGTCCCGTTCTGCGAGATGAAGATCGTACTGTCGCCACTCACCAGGAACTGGCGAACGTTTGTGGCATACCTGTCGACCAGCGTCTGGTACTGGATGTTCACCCCGTCGCCAGTCACCAACAGGTTGTTGGCGTTCTGTAGGGTCCCCAGCGTGAACATCAGTGTCGAAGGCATCGGCACGTCCATCCCTCAATCGGCGGTCTCGTGGGACGCGGAGCAGGGCGTAAGACCAGATGAAGCTAAAGAGGAAAATATCATGCTTGGAGAAAGAATGTCACGGTCTGACCCACCTCTTAATTCATCGTTAATCAACTCATTTGGTCGCAAGGAAATATCACATAACGATATTAAAACGTGCCTTATTAGATACAGTTGCGACATTCCAACAATTCATCTGCCCCCGGAGCACCAGGCGCCACAGTGGGATGGGGTGGGGGCTGGCCAGTTGCCATTGCCGGCCCCGCCACCATCGGGTCTGTCTCCGCCGGCTGCGCCAGGCACGCCACCCCTTCGCCAGAACTCGGACCCAAGATCCCGCATCCGCGCGCCTGGCGGCGGAGCCGTTCGAACTTGGCAACACTCACAGCGTGGCCATGAAGAGCCAACTACATGTACTCGGCATCAAGGATTGACCTGCTAGCCGACGGCGGCGCGCCGATTGACAGCCCAGCCGGCGAGACGCGTCTCATGGCCCCCAGCGAATGTTGGTTTCCGGCTTCGACCGCTACGCCACCACCCTAGGGGCGAACCGCTCTCCGCTGGTGAGACGGCTTGAAAAACCCCAAGTTTTCCGTGGGTTTGCGCGGTGCACTCGGGGCTCCGCGAGCGCAACGAACGCCCGAATCTCTCTCCGAATGGCCAATTCTCTCCGCGACCTGGGGCTATGGGGGTTTCGGGCCCAAGCTCCAACCCACTGACGAAATTCAATTGATTTATGCGTATAGGCATCGAAAGTTCGAAACCCTTCTGCCCAGGCAAGAGAACGCAGAAAACCCGGACGCTGATTTCATTGGGTTTTCCCCTGGGGTCAGTATGCCCAGTCCACGTGTCTGACCGGCAGGGAGTTCAGCAGGTCGCGGCGGTGGGTCCAGCCGGGCAGGAAGCTGTCCATCAGCGCGACGAACCGGGCATTGTGCGTGGGTTCCAGGAGGTGGACCAGTTCGTGCACCAGAATGTATTCCAGGCATTCGCGGGGCTTCTTGGCGAGGTCGGTGTTCAGGCGAATGGTGTGCGTCGCCGGGTTGCAGCTGCCCCAGCGCGTTTTCATTCGCTGGACGAAGAGACGTCGGGCATGGACGCCTATGCGTCGCTCCCACTCAGCCTTTATGGAGGGCACGACTTCTCGGACTTGCCCCCGATACCAGGCTTCCAGCACCTCCGCGCGGCGCTCCGTCGCCATGCCGGACCGGACGGTCAGCGTCAGACGGTGGTGCCGCCAACCGACTGATGGCGCGACGTCCTGTTCCACCACCTCGAGCAGACAGCGTTGGCCCCAAACGTAGTGGCTCTCGCGGTGAAGGTACTCCCGCGGCGTCTCACGCTCTTGCTCCTGTAGCTTGCGCTGCTGTTGGCGGATCCAGGGAAGCTTGCCGATCGTGAAGGCGCGAATCGCATCCAGGCTTAGGTGGCGCGGCGCGGCAACGCGAACCCGCCCCTCGGGGGGATGGACGCTTAGGTGCAGGTTCTTGATGTCCTTGTGGACAACCTCGACGGCGAGGTCGCCCAGCATGAGGTCGGTAGCCATCAGTACTCCGGTTGCGCGCTCACTATCGCGAATATGCGCTCGACCTCATCCACATCACCACCCAACAGGGCATACAAGGCGGCCTTGATCACATTCTCCTTGGCTTTGTTCGCGCGCCACCCATCAGGCCGAACGCGACGGACCTCTGCGTCGATCATGACCGCCAACGCCTCGTCGTTGCCGAGGTTGTTGAAAAGGGCCCGCTTGCCAGGCGTGTCGAGCGACGTAGGGGTGGATTGCGACTGGCCGGACTGAACCTGCGTCGCGAGGTCGGCGATCCGGCGGAGGAACTCTTCATAGCTGATTCGCTTCGCCCGAAGGTCGGCGAGCACGTCGTCCAACAGCGCCGACATCCTGTCGTAGAATGCTGGGTCGTTGAGATTCTCCTTCACGATCTTGCTGCGTACATTGTTGGCGATGGTTTCCGCGACAGCTCCTCGATTGGTCTGCACGGAACTCGGCAGGGAGCCGATCGCTGCGGCAATGCCGCTTTTCACGATCAGGTCTAGCAGACCGATATCGCCGAACTGCGAGATGGTCCTCGCCTCTTCCGCCTTGATGTAGGTGTCGATGAGGTGGCGCATATCTGCTTCGTAGGCCTTGAGGTCGATCGTCTCGCCGCTGGCCTGGCGGATCGTGTTGCGCAGGGCGACAGCGCGCTCCACCTCAGCTTCGATCAGCTTGGCATCGGCCGCGGAGTATCCGGCATCGGCGAGGTCATCAGCGATCGCGGCGTAAGCCCGCACAAGTGCGGCGACGGACTTGTACAGCGTCACCCGCTGCGGCTCGCGCGCGGCGAGATCGGTAGGGATCTCGGTGTTGCCGCAGAAGTAGTGGATGTGCTCCAGCTCGCCCTTGGGCGGCTCCACCGGCTCGCACAGCAGGGCGAAGCCCTCCCGGGCTTCCTCCAGGCGCTCACGGCCTTTGGTCAAGCGATCCTGCATCAGGATCTCCGGATTACCGCCGGCGTCGCTGTCGTCGAGTTCCGAGGTGTAGACCGCAATCGCCCCTTGCACCTTCTTGAACAGGTCCTTGTAGTCGACGACGTAACCGAAGGATTTGTCCTCGCCGTCCAAGCGGTTGGTGCGGCAGATGGCCTGGAACAGCCCGTGATCCTGCATCGACTTGTTGATGTAGAGGTAGGTGCAACTTGGAGCATCGAAGCCGGTCAGCAGCTTGTCCACCACGATCAGCAGTCGCATGTTGGCCGGCTGCCTGATGAACTTGTCCTTGGCGTCGTCCTCGTAGGTTTCCGTCCGGCTCTTGCCCGCCCGGGGCGTCACCCCCTTCAGCAGGTCGGTGTAGAGATTGTAGATGAACTGCTTCTCGGTCTCGGTGTTGGCGCCGGTGTCCTCCTTGGTCACGTCCTGGGCGTTGGGGTTGTATGAGGTGATGACCGCGCAGCGGCCCTTGAACATTGTCTTCTGGAACAGCTCGAAGTAGCGGCTGGCTTCATAGATGCTGGATGCCACCAGCATAGCATTGCCACGTTGGCTGATCAGGCGCGGCTTGGTGCCGAAATCGTGGATGATGTCGGCCACCGCCCGCTCCATGCGGGAGCGGGAGCTGAGCACCTTCTGCATGGTGCCCCACTGCTCGCGCAATGCGGCCTTCTGCCAATCATTCAGGCCCTTGGTCTTTGCCTCGAACCACTGATCGATCTTGTCGGGTGAGCCGAGTTCCTGAGAGATGTCGCGGGCCTCGTAGACGAGATCGAGCACCACGCCATCCTCGACGGCCTCGCCGAACTTGTAGGTGTGGATGTAGCCGCCAAAGACCTCCAGGCTGGTCTGCTTGTCCTGCTTCAGAAGGGGCGTTCCGGTGAAGCCGATGAACACGGCGCCGGGCAGCAGGGCCTTCATCGTCTTGTGCAGCTTGCCGCTCTGTGTGCGATGGCATTCGTCGACGAAGATAAACAGGTCCCCTACAGCAGGGCTGGGAGCGGCGCGCAGTTCCTTGATGAATGCGTCGAAGTCATCGACGACCTGGCGGCCGAATTTGTGCACCAGGGAACAGAGCAGGCGCGGCGTGGGCTGGCCAAGCTGGGCCATCAGGTCGGCGCCACTCTGCGTGCGGTGGATGGCCTCGCCGCTGTCGGTGAAGACGCGGGCGATCTGCTTGTCCAGCTCGTCACGGTCTGTGAGGATCAGTACGCGGGCCTTCGGCTTGTTCTCCAGAATCCACTTGGCCAGCAGCACCATGACAATGCTCTTGCCGCTGCCCTGGGTGTGCCAGATGATGCCGCCGCGGTAGGCGTCGGCGCTTTCCTGCGCGGCCTTGATGCCGAAATACTGGTGGGGGCGAGGCAGCTTCTTCACCCCGGCGTCGAACAGAACGAAATCGTGGACCAGTTCGAGCAGGCGGCTCTTGGCGCAGAGCTTGGCCAGATATTTGTCGAGCTTGTAGCCGTCGTTCTCGGCCTCGTCCTCCTTCCAGGCGAGGTACATCTTCTCCGGCGTGCCGATAGAGCCGTAGCGCAGGCCCTCGGTGTCGTTGCCGGCGAGCAGGAGCTGTGCGGTGCTGAAGAAGCCAGCGTTGAACTCAGAGGCCTGGTTGGAGATGAGCTGCCGGATACCGTCGCCGATGCTGACGGCGCTGCGCTTGAGTTCGATTACGCCGATGGCCAGGCCGTTCAGGTAGAGCACCAGGTCTGGCCGGCGTTCCAGGCCGCCCTTGAGCGTGACCTCTTCGGCAATGGCAAAGTCGTTGGCGGCGGGCTCGGTCCAGTCCGCCAGCCAGACGGTTTCGGTGTTCTGGCCGGCTTCGGTCTTCACCGGCACGCCGTAGCGCAACAGGGAATAGACAGCCTGATTGTTGTCGTAGAGGCTGCGGGTGGGGTTGGTGGCCTCGCGGGTCAGCAGGTCCAGCGCTCGGTTGATCTGGGCCTGGGAGTGGCCGCGGGCGGCGAGCCAGGGGGTCAGCAGGCTCTGCTCGATGTTGCCGTTGGCACGGTCCGACCAGTTGCCCAGGTAGCGATAGCCTAGGCTCAGGACTCACTACCGGAGCCAGAAGGTGACGGTTGCTGCGATGCAGATGGCCGAGAAGAAGGTATGGGCGCATCTGTCGTAGCGCATGGCGATGCGCCTCCAGTCCTTGAGGCGGCCGAACATGATCTCGACCTTGTGGC
>CANHCJ010000011.1 GCA_947458025.1 Rhodospirillales bacterium
CAGGCGGGCTGGGCGAGCCTGGCGATGGCGGCGGTGGAGGCGGCCTCGGTGGCGCTGCCGGCGCTGCTGCTGGCCGACACGCTGGAGATCACCCTGGCCGATGCGCTGGGCGCGCAGTTCGCCCTGGCGGGGATGGCGCGGGTGGCGCTGGGGCTGGTGCTGGCCGCGGTGCTGTTCGGCTTCGGCGGGCGGGCGCGATGGTGGCTGGTGCTGCCGCCGGTGCTGGGCGTGCTGGCCACCGCGACGCTGTCCACCCACGCCGCGGCACGGCTGGAGGGCAGCCTGCCGCTGCTGCTGGTCTCCGGCATCCATCAGTTCGGCGCGGCGCTGTGGATCGGCGGCATCCCGGCCTTCCTGCTGGCGCTGCGGCGGGCGCAGGCGCCTGGCGCGGCGGTTGTGGTGGGGGAGCGGTTCTCCACCTTGTCGATCCTGGGCGTGGGCTGCCTGCTGGGCTCGGCCGCGGCGCTGTGGTGGGCCTATATCGGCGACGGGCAGGGGATGTACGGCACCGCCTATGGCGTGATGGTCTCGGCCAAGGGCGCGATGTTCGCCGGGCTGCTGCTGCTGGGGCTGGGCAATTTCCGGCTGATCCGCCGGCTGCGGCGCGACCGCGGCGCCTCGCCCACCCGGCTGCGGCGCTTCGCAGAGGTGGAGCTGGGGGTGGGGATCGCGATCTTCTTCGCCGCCTCCTCGCTCACCTCCGTGCCGCCGGCGGTGGACCTGCGCGACGACCGGGTGACGATGCGCGAGATCATCGAGCGCAACTGGCCGCAATGGCCGCGGCTCGAATCGCCCGACCACGGCGAGCTGACCCAGCCGGCGCTGCAGGCGAAGCTGGACGAGGAGGCGCGCGAGGCCGGGCGCAAGCCGCAGCTGGCCTTCACGCCGGGCTCCGGCATCCTGCCGCCGCGCAACGCGGCCGACATCGCGTGGTCGGAATACAACCACCACTGGGCCGGGATCTTCGTGGTGGCCATTGCGCTGCTGGCGCTGCTGCACCGGGCGGGGGTGGGGATCGCCGGGCACTGGCCGCTGCTGTTCCTGGGGCTGGCGGGGTTCCTGTTCTGGCGCTCCGACCCCGAGGCGTGGCCGATGGGCGCGGTGTCGCTGATGGACAGCCTGCGCGACGTGGAGGTGCTGCAGCACCGCATGATCGTGCTGCTGCTGGTGGTGTTCGCGCTGTTCGAGTGGCGGGTGCGGATCACGCGGCAGGCCACGGGCTGGCAGCCGCTGGTGTTCCCGGTGCTGACGGCGGTGGCGGCGACCGCGTTGCTGACGCACTCGCATTCGATCGCCAATGTGCGCGAGCAGCTGCTGATCGAGATCAGCCACACGCCGCTGGCGCTGGCCGGCCTGGCCGGCGCCTGGTCGCGCTGGCTGGAACTGCGGCTCGATCCGCCCGGCAACCGCGTGGCCGGCTGGGTGTGGCCGCTGTGCTTCCTGCTGGTGGGCGTGGTGCTGCTGGTCTACCGCGAGGCCTGAACGCACGACTCCGCTCGCCTCGGCGCGGCCGAGGCGATGCGGAAACTGCGCGGGCTGCGCCGGGCGGGTGCCGGGGTGCCGGGCTGGCCCCCCGATCGCCCCGCCGGCCGTGCGCTACACGCTTTCCTTCAGCTCCTTGGCGGGCTGGAAGGCGATCTTCTTGCTGGCGGCGATCTGGATGGTCGCCCCGGTCGCCGGGTTGCGGCCGGTGCGGGCCGGGCGGGCGCGCACCTGCAGCGTGCCGAGGCCGGTCAGGCGGATCTTGTCGCCCTTCTTGAGGTGCTCGGTGGCCATGGCCACCAGCTCACCCAGCATCGCCTCGGCCTGCTTCTTCGGCAGGGACTGGCTGTCGGCCAGCTGCGCGGCGAGCTGCTTGAGCGTGACGGTGACCTGCGGGGCCGGCTTGGCGGCCGCGGCCTTGGCGGTCTTGGCTGCGGGGGCGGCCTTCTTGGCGGGGGCAGCGGGTTTCTTCGCAGTTGGCATCGTCGTCTCCCTGTGCGTTGCGGACGAGACACCCTGTCCGGCGCGGTGATTCTACCAGAGGGGTGGGCCGGGCGGTCAACTGTGTGCGTGAAGCGGCGCGGCGGTGCCGTCTCGACTCGCTGGCCGGATTGCGCGACGATCCCGGAAATTCACCCGGGCAGCCCATCAGGATTCAGCGCATCCGAGGCCCCGGAACGGATGGACACGCCATGAGCCGAGCCATGCACATCAATCTTTTCATCCACGGCCGCGGCCACCACGAGGCGGCGTGGCGGCACCCCGGCGCCTCCACGCGGCCGCTGACGGACATCGCCTACTACGTGGAGGTGGCGCGCAAGGCAGAGGCGGCGGCGTTCGATTCGGTGTTCTTCGCCGATTCGCTGGGCCTGGGCGAGGATGTGGCGCAGGCGCCGCGCAACTGGCTGGAGCCGCTGACCACGCTGGCCGCCCTGGCCGGGGCCACCAGCCGGATCGGGCTGATCGCCACCTGCTCCACCACCTATACCGAGCCGTTCAACCTGGCGCGGCAATTCGCCTCGATCGACCACATCTCCAACGGCCGGGTGGGGTGGAACATCGTCACCACCTGGCTGGCCAGCGCGGCGGGCAACTATGGCGGGCAGGGCGCGCCCAGCCACGCCGAGCGCTACGAGCGCGCCGAGGAATACATGAAGGTGGTCACCGGGCTGTGGGACAGCTGGTCGGACGACGCGGTGCTGGATGACCGGGCGGCCGGGCGCTACGCGCGGCTCGACGGCCTGCGCATGCTCAACCACGCCGGCCCGCACTACCAGGTGGCCGGGCCGCTCACCATGCCGCGCGGCCCGCAGGGGCGGCCGGTGTTCGTGCAGGCCGGCTCCTCGGAGACCGGGCGGCGATTCGCGGCACGGCATGCCGAGGCGGTGTTCACCGCGCAGATGGAGAAGGCGACGGCACAGGATTTCTACCGCGACCTCAAGCGCCTGGTGGCGGAGGAGGGGCGGGCGCCGGAGCGCGTGGTGATCCTGCCGGGGCTGAGCCCGGTGATCGGCGGCACGGAGGCGGAGGCACAGCGCATCCATCGCGAACTGAACGACCTCACCGACCCCGAGGTGGGGCGCCAGCGCCTGTCCGGCCGGTTCGGCGGCCACGACTTCTCGCACCTGCCGCTCGACAAGCCGCTGGCGCCGGAGGACTTCCCCGACCCCTCCACCGTGGATGCCGCGCGCAGCCGCACCGAGGTGATCGTGGGCCTGGTGCGGCGCGAGCAGCCGACGCTGCGCCAGCTGCTGAGCTACCTCGCCGGCGCGCGCGGCCACTTCGTCACCACCGGCACGCCGGAGCAGATCGCCGACCTGATGGCCGACTGGGTGCAGGACGGCGCGGCGGACGGGTTCAACCTGATGCCGCCGGTGCTGCCGGAGATGCTGGACGTGTTCATCGCCGAGGTGGTGCCGCTGCTGCGCCGGCGCGGCCTGTTCCGCAGCGAGTACGACGGCGCCATGCTGCGCGACCACTACCGGCTGCCGCGGCCGGACCTGAACTTCGTCGCCGGCCCGCAGGAGCGGCTGGTGAAGGGCGCCTCCACCTGAACCTGGCGGAACGGCTTCGGCGCGCGGGAAACCGCCCGCGCGCGCCCTTCAGCCTGCTTCCCAAGGCGGCGCCGCGTCGGTAATTACTCTGCCGATGGTCCCCCCCCTCATCCAGACGGAGCGTATCGTCAAGCGCTTCGGTGCGCTGGTCGCCAACGACCATGTGGACCTGTCGGTGGCCGCCGGCGAGGTGCATGCGCTGCTGGGGGAGAACGGCGCGGGCAAGTCCACGCTGGTGAAGATGCTCTACGGCCTGCTGCAGCCGGACGAGGGCCGCATCCTGTGGCGCGGCGTGCCGGTGCTGCTCTCAGGCCCCCGCGCCGCCCGCGCGCGCGGCATCGGCATGGTGTTCCAGCACTTCTCGCTGTTCGAGGCGCTGAGCGTGGCGGAGAACGTGGCGCTGGCGCTGGACGGCAACGAGCCCCTGCCGCGCATCGCCGAGCGCCTGGCCGAGGTCAGCCGCGCCTACGGCCTGCCGCTCGACCCGCGGCGCCAGGTCTGGCAGCTCTCGGTCGGCGAGCGGCAGCGGGTGGAGATCGTGCGCTGCCTGATGCAGGACCCGCAGCTGCTGATCCTGGACGAGCCGACCTCCGTGCTCACCCCGCAGGAGGCGGAGGGCCTGTTCGCCACGCTGGAGCGCATCCGCGCCGAGGGGCGCGCCGTGCTCTACATCTCCCACAAGCTGGAGGAGGTGCGGCGCATCTGCGAGGCGGCGACCATCCTGCGCCACGGCAAGGTGGTGGCGCGCTGCGACCCGCGGCAGGAGAGCGCGGCGAGCCTGGCGCGCATGATGGTCGGCACCGAGATCGGCAGCGTGCGCCACGATGCCGCCGCCCCCAGCGGGCCGGTGCGGCTTGCGGTCTCCGCCCTGTCGATGCCGCCCGCCGAGGCGCATGGCGTGGCGCTGGAGGCGGTGTCCCTCGCACTGCACCGCGGCGAGATCCTGGGCATCGCGGGCGTTGCCGGCAACGGGCAGGACGAGCTGTTCGCCGCCCTGTCCGGCGAGCGCCGCGCCCCGCGCCCGGATGCCGTGGCGCTGGACGGCGCCGCGGTGGGGCAGGAGGACATCAACGCCCGCCGCCGCCGCGGGGCGGCCTTCGTGCCGGAGGAACGGCTCGGCCATGCCGCCGCGCCGCGCTTCTCCTTGTCGGAGAACGCGCTGGTGGCCGGCCACGCCGCCAACGGCTTCGTGGTGCGCGGCTTCGTCGATCGCGCCCGCACGCTGGGCTGGGTCGATGCCGTGACCCGGGCCTTCGACGTGCGCAAGGGCCCGCGCGACCCCCAGGCCCGCGCGCTGTCCGGCGGCAACCTGCAGAAATTCGTGGTGGGGCGGGAGATCCTGCGCCAGCCCGGCGTGCTGGTGGTGGCGCAGCCGACCTGGGGCGTGGATGCCGGCGCCGCCCAGCTGATCCGCCAGGCGCTGGTTGACCTCGCCCGCGGCGGCGCGGCGGTGCTGGTGATCAGCCAGGACCTCGATGAGTTGCTGGAGGTGGCCGACCGCATCGCGGTGATCTTCCACGGCCGGCTCTCGCCGGCGATGCCGGTGCCGGGGCTGACGCGCGAGGCGCTCGGCCTGCTGATGGGCGGCTCGGGCTTTCCCGCCGGCGAAGCGCGGACCGCGGCATGAGGCTGGTGCTGGAAACCCGGTCGCAGACGCCGCCGGCGCTCGCCCTCGGCGCGCCGTTGTTGGCCGTGGCGCTCACGCTGGTCTCGGCGGTGCTGATCTTCGCCGCGCTGGGGCAGGACCCGTGGCGCGCGCTGCAGGTGTATTTCATCGCGCCCGTCTCCGATTCCTGGGGCCTGCAGGAAGTGGCGGTGAAGGCCACGCCGCTGGTGCTGATCTCGGTGGGCCTGTCGCTCTGCTACCGCTCGAACAACTGGAACATCGGGGCGGAGGGGCAGTTCCTGGTCGGCGCCATGGCCGGCGGCTGGCTGGCGCTGGCCACCCACGGCGCGCCCAACGGGCCGTGGCTGATGCCGGCCATGCTGGCGGCCGGCGCGGCTGGCGGCGCGCTGTTCGCGCTGATCCCGGCGGTGCTGCGCACGCGCTTCGGCGCCAACGAGATCCTGACCTCGCTGATGCTGGTCTATGTCGCGGAACTGCTGCTGGACTGGCTGGTGCGCGGACCCTGGCGCGACCCGCAGGGCTTCAACATGCCGGTCACCGTCAGCTTCGAGCCTGAGGCGATCGTGCCTCTGCTGCTGGAGGGCGGGCGGCTCAACGTCGGCACGCCGATCGCGCTGCTGGTGGTGGTGCTGGCCGCGGTGCTGGTGGGGCGCACGCTGAAGGGCGTGGAGATCCGCCTGGTGGGCGAGGCGCCGCGCGCCGCGCGCTTCGCCGGCTTCGACACGAACCGGCTGACGCTCACGGTCTTCGCCATCTCGGGCGGGCTGGCGGGGCTGGCCGGCGTGCTGGAGGCGGCGGGCACGGTGAAGATGCTCCAACCCGGGCTTTCGCCCGGCTACGGCTTCACCGCGATCATCGTGGCCTTCCTCGGCCGGCTGAACCCGGTGGGGTGTCTGGTGGCCGGGGTGTTCCTGGCGATCACCTTCATCGGCGGCGAGAACGCGCAGATCATGCTGCGCATGCCGCTGGATGCCACCCGCGTGATCCAGGGGCTGCTGCTGTTTTACGTGCTGGCCTGCGACACGCTGCTGCTCTACCGGCCGCGCCTGGTGGCGAGTACGCCGGCATGATGCTGCTGGAAGCGATCATCCTCACCGTCATCACCGCCTCCACGCCGCTGCTGATCGCAGCGCTCGGGGAGCTGGTGGTGGAGAAGTCCGGCGTGCTCAACCTCGGTGTCGAGGGCATGATGATCATGGGGGCCGCCTGCGGCATTGCCGCTGCGATCTTCACCGGCTCCTCGGCCGCCGGCGTGCTGGCCGCCATCCTGGCCGGCATGGCGATGGCGGCGCTGTTCGGCGCGCTGACGCTGGGGCTGGCGGCCAACCAGGTGGCGGCGGGGCTGGCGCTGGCGATCTTCGGCCTCGGCCTGTCGGGCATGGTGGGGGCGGGCTTCGTGGGCGCGCAGCGGGCCGGGATCGGCAAGATCGAGGTGCCGCTGCTGTCCGACATCCCGCTGCTGGGCCCGGTGCTGTTCAACCAGGACCCCTTCGTCTACGCCTCCTTCGCGCTGGTGTTCCTGGTGGCCCGGTTCCTGAACCGCACCAAGGCGGGGCTGGTGCTGCGCGCCTGCGGGGAGAACCATGCCGCGGCCCATGCCCTGGGCTATCCGGTGCTGCGCATCCGCTTCCTCGCCGTGCTGTTCGGCGGTGCCTGCGCGGGGCTTGCGGGGGCCTACATGTCGCTGGTGCTCACGCCGTTCTGGTCCAGCGGGATGACCGGCGGGCGCGGCTGGATCGCGCTGGCGATCGTGGTGTTCGCAAGCTGGCTGCCCGGGCGCGCGGCGGTGGGTGCCTATCTCTTCGGCGGAATCACCATCCTGCAGCTGCACGCGCAGGGCGCGGGGCTGCGCGTGCCGCCGCAGCTGATGTCCGCGCTGCCCTACCTCATCACCATCGTGGTGCTGGTGCTGATCATGCGCCTGCGGCGCGGCGGGGCCGCCGGCCCGGCCAGCCTCGGCGTCCCCTTCGTGCCGGATCGCTGAGCGCCGGCACGGAACTTGCAGACTTCACCGTACTCATAGACTTCACGCCCAAACACGACGGAAGGAACCCTCGCATGACCCTCACCCGCCGCCTCCTGCTCGGCAGCGCCGGCGCCCTTGCCGGCGCCGCGCTGCCCGGCTCGCAAGCGGACGCGCAGTCCCGCCTCAGCGTCGGCGTGGTCCTCATCGGGCCGGTCGGCGATTTCGGCTGGTCGCACATGCACGACCAGGGCCGCCGCCGCATGGCCGAGGTGCTGGGCGACCGGGTGGCGGCCACCACCGTGGAATCCGTCGCCCCGCCCGATTTCGACCGCGTGGTGACGCAGCTGGTGCGCACCGGCCACCGGCTGATCTTCACCACCAGCTTCTCCTACTTCGCCCCCACGCAGCGCATCGCCCCGCAGCACCCCGGCGTGTTCTTCGAGAACGCCACCGGCCCGACGATGCTGCCGAACATGGCCATCTACAACGCGCGCTTCTACGAGGGCCGCTACATCCAGGGCGTGATCGCCGCGCGCAAGTCGCGCACCAAGACCATCGGCTACGTCGCCACCTTCCCGGTGCCGGAGGTGATCCACGCCATCAACACCGTGATGCGCGGCGCCTGGTCGGTCGACCCCGCCATGAAGGTGCGCGTGGTGTGGGTGAACGCCTGGTCCAACCCGGCGCGCGAGGCCGATGCGGCGCGCGCCCTGATCGACCAGGGCTGCGACGTGCTGTGCAGCCACACCGACGGCCCGGCCCCGCTGCAGCTGGCCAATGAGCGCGGCATCTTCGGCTTCGGCCAGGCCAGCGACATGACCCGCTTCGCCCCGCGCGCCCACCTGACCAGCAGCGTCAACAACTGGGGCGACTACTACGCCGAGCGCGCCCAGGCGGTGATCGCCGGCACCTGGCAGCCCAAGGACACCTGGGGCGGCCTGGGCTCCGGCATGTTCCGCATGGCGCCCTGGACCAACATGACCCCGGAGGAGGTCAGCGAGGCCGAGCGCATCCGCGACGCCATCGCCTCCGGCCGCCTGCATCCCTTCGAGGGCCCGATCGTCCGCCAGGACGGCACTGCGGTGATCCCCGCCGGCCAGCGGCTGGACGACAACCAGATCCGCGCCCAGAACTACTTCTACCAGGGCATCGACGCCTCGATCCCGGGCTAGATTTGCTGGCTGAAACGAGGACCCGGAGCGAAAGCCGACCGCCCATCCGGTCGGCCATCGCTCCGGTCCTCCCCGGCCCCGGCCAGGCCGCCCCTCTACCGCACCAGGAAGCAGGCCACCTCGCGCCCGCCATGCGCCTCCAGCGCCGGCCGCGCCTCCCGGCAGGCCGTCTCCGCCTGCGGGCAGCGCGGGTGGAACGGGCAGCCGGGCGGGGGGTCGATCGGGCTTGGCACCTCGCCCGACAGCGGCTGGCGGTCCCGGTTCGGGCGCTGCACGTCCGGGATCGTCTCCAGCAGCAGCCGCGTGTAGGGGTGGCGCGGGGCGGCGAACACCTCCTCCGCCGGCCCGGTCTCCACGAAGCGGCCGAGATACATGATGGCGATGTCATCCGACATGTGCCGCACCACGGACAGGTTGTGGCTGATCAGGATGTAGGTGAGCCCCAGCTCCGCCTGCAGCCGGCGCATCAGGTTCAGGATCTGCGCCTGCACGCTCACATCCAGCGCGCTGGTCGGCTCGTCGCACACCAGCACGTCCGCCTCCGTGGCCAGCGCGCGGGCGATCGAGATGCGCTGGCGTTGCCCGCCGGAGAAGGCATGCGGAAACCGCGCCGCATCCGCCGCCGCCAGCCCCACCGTTTCCAGCAACTGCGCCACCCGCGCCTGCACCGCCGCCTCGTCCTGCAGCAGCTTCAGCTCGCGGATCGGCTCGGCAACGATGTCGCCCACGCGCCAGCGCGGATTGAGGCTGGCATAGGGGTCCTGGAAGATCATCTGCACGCGCGGGCGGCCCAGGCTGCCATCGGCGCGCGGCATGTCCTCCAGCCGCAGCGTGCCGGCGGTGGGCGGCTGCAGCCCGACGATCATGCGCGCGAGCGTGGACTTGCCGCAGCCGCTTTCGCCCACCACGCCCAGCGTGCGCCCGCGCCGCACCGTGAAGCTCACCCCGTCCACCGCCCGCAGCACGCGCCGCCGCGCGCCAGACAGCACGCGGTCGAGAAACGGCGGCGAGACATCGAAAAGGCACACGGCATCCTGCACCGTCAACGCGATGGGATCAGACATGCGCCGGCTCCGCCACCGGGTGCCAGCAGGCCGCGCCGGTGCCGCCCGGCGGCAGCGCCGGCACCTCCGCCGTGCACCGCGCCGAGGCCGAAGGGCAGCGCGGGCTGAAGGCGCAGCCGGGCGGGATCGCGCCGAGGCGCGGCATGCTGCCCTCGATCTGCGCCAGCACCGCCTCGCGCGCGCCCATGCGCGGGATGGAGGCCATCAGCCCCGCCGTGTAGGGGTGCCGCGGCGCGCGCACCACCTGGTCCACCGGGCCCAGCTCCACCAGCCGCCCGGCATACATCACCGCCACGCGGTCGGCGGTCTCGGCGATCACGCCCATGTCGTGCGTCACCAGCATCACCCCGGTGCCATGCTGGCGGCACAGCCGGCGCAGCAGCGCGGTGATCTGGGCCTGGATCGAAACGTCCAGCGCCGTGGTGGGCTCGTCGGCGATGATCAGCTTCGGCTCGGCGGCGAGCGCCAGCGCGATCACCACGCGCTGGCGCATGCCGCCGGAGAACTGGTGCGGATACTGCGACACCCGGGTCTCGGCCGAGGGGATGCCGACCTCGCGCAGCAACGCCACCGCGCGCGCCTTCGCCTCCGCCCGGCTGAGGGGCAGGTGGGTGCGGATCGTCTCCTCCAGCTGCGCGCCCACCGTCAGCAGCGGGTGCAGCGAGGTCAGCGGGTCCTGGAAGATGGCGCCGATCTGCCGGCCGCGCACCCGGCGCATCTCGGCGGGCGGCAGTGTGTCGATCCGCCGCCCCTCCAGCAGGATCTCGCCGCCGTCGATCCGGCCGGGCGGCTCCAGCAGCCCGATCACGGCGGTGCCGGTAAGCGACTTGCCCGCGCCGGATTCCCCCACCACGCCCAGGATCTCCCCTGGCGCGATGTCGAAGCTCACGCCATCCAGCGCCACCAGCCGCCCGCGCCGCGTGTCGAACACCACGCGCAGGTCACGCACGGAAAGCAGGGGCGCGGCGTCGCTCATGCCGGCGGCTGGCCCCACAGGCGCGGGCCGCTGTCGGACCAGTCCACCGGATAGGCGGAGGTGAAGATGGCCCCGGCCGGCGGGTGGAACACGGTGCGCTGCGGATACTTGGCCATCAGCCCCTCGAACTGCGCCTGGGCGCGGACGTTGTCGGCCGCCTCGTCGCTGCCGGGGATGGCGCGGTTCTCCATGGCGAAGCGGCCGTCGATCACCACGGTGGAAAAGTCCCGCCCATGGCCGCTCAGCATCATGGTCTGGATCGGGTCGATCACCTGGCCGGTATGCGGGCGGTCGAGGTCGAACACCGTGATGTCCGCCCGCGCGCCGGGCTGCAGGCGGCCGAGATCCGGCCGGCCCAGCGCATCGGCGCCGCCCACCGTTGCGGCATCGTAGTAGTCCTCGCTGCGCACGGCCAGCGGCGTGCCCGCCATCAGCCGCGCCACGATCATGCCGATCTGCATGTTCATCACCAGGTCGCTGGGCGCGGTATCGGTGCCGAGGCCGATCTTCAGCCCCATCGCCTTGTAGCGCCCGAAGTGGTCGATGGCGCCGCCGCCGCGGCCGGAGACCAGCGGGCAGTGCACGATGGTGGCGCCGCTGTCGCGGATGATCTCCAGGTCCCGGCCCAGCCTTTCGATATGCCGGCTGCCGGAGACATAGGTGCCGTGCGGCAGCAGGGTGCGCTCGGTGAGGTAGCCGAGGCTCGCCATCCATTCCGGCGGGCTCATGCCGTGCTGCTTCAGCACCAGCTCGTACTCGATCTTGGACTGGCAGGAATGCTGGCGGACAGGCACGCCGAGCGCCCGCCCTGCCGCCGCCGTGCGCCGCATCAGCTCCGGCGTGCAGGTTTCGATCCGGTCCGGCGACAGCATGGTGCGCACCAGCCCGCCGGCGGTGTTCTCCAGGCGCTCGCAGAAGCGGATCGCCTCGGCCAGCTCGGCCAGGCCGCGGGGCTCGTCGTAGTAGGTGCCGATCGTGCCGCTTTCGTCCACCACCTGGTTGCCGGTGCGGTAGGCGGGGCCGAGATAGACGCGCAGGCCAAGCTCGGCCGCCTCGTGCGCCGCATCGGTGAACTCCTCCACCGTCTCGCCCCAGGCACGGTAGAACAGGCTGGCGATCGGCAGGGCGGTGGTGATGCCGTTGCGGATGAGGCCGGCGAAGGCGTGGCGCTTCTGGAAGCGCAGCTCCTCGCGCGTGTACATCTCCACCGGCCCGGCGGCGATATAGTCCTGCGGCCAGACCCGGCCCTTCCGCCAGGCCGGCTGGTTGTCGTAGCTGAGGATGGTGGTGTCGAGATCGGCCAGCGCATCGAGGTCCACGAAGCCGGGGCCGATCAGCGCCAGCCCATAGTCGATCCGCCGCGCCACTTCGCCGGGGTAGTTGCGCCCGACGAAGGTGATCGCCCCGTCCTCGAACACCACCTCGCCGTTCTCGATCAGCACGTGGCGGCCGTTGCGGTGCCCGACGACGAAGCGCGCCGTCATCAGCACCGCGCCCTTCGGCCGGGGGGCCGCCTGCGGCGCGGTCATGGCGCGGCCTTCAGGCAGGCGCCGTTGCGCGCGACGACGCGGCCGCGCTTCACCACCAGCCGGCGCGGCGGATGGGCCACCACGGCATGGGTGATCGCCTCGCCGTCCACCACCACCAGGTCGCCGGCCTTGCCCGGGGCGAAGCCGTAATCGGCGATGCGCATGATGTCGGCACCACCCTGGGTGCAGACATGGAAGGCCAGCTCCACCTCCTCGTCGCGGCGGAAATTGTTGCGCATACCAATCAGCATGGCGCGCTCCAGCATGTCCGCGGTGCCGTAGGGGCCCCAGGTGTCGCGGATGCCGTCGCTGCCGGAACACACGCGGATGCCGCGCGCCAGCAGCGGCTTCACGGCGGGCACCGGCCGGCTGGCCGAAGCCGTGGTCATGATGCCGATGTCGAGCTCCGCGATCGCATCGATCAGCGGGTTCACCAGCGCGGGGTCTGGCGTGCCGAGGCAGAAGGCGTGGCTGATCACCACCTGCCCCTTCATGCCCAGCGCGCGGGTGCGCTCGAAGATCAGGTCCATCGAGAAGGCGCCCATCTCGCCGGGCTCATGCAGATGGATGTCGAGCGGCTTGCCATGCTTCTGGCACAGGGCGAACACGGCATCGAGCTGGCCCTTGGGGTCGCGGTCGATCCCGCACGGGTCGATGCCGCCGACGATCTCCGCCCCGGCGGCCAGCGCGGCATCCATCAGCGCCAGCGTGCCCGGCCGGCGCATCAGCCCGGATTGCGGGAAGGCCACCAGCTCGATGTCGATCACCTCGCGCCAGGTGTCGCGCGTGGCCATCACGCCCTCGATGCCCCACAGCCCGTGATCCGTGTCGACATCGACATGGCTGCGGATATGGGTGGAGCCATTGGCGCTGGAGACCGCGGCCTGCCGCGCGCTCTGCCGCGCCGGGTCGATGTTCAGCTCGCGCTTCAGCTTGCGCTCGTTGTCGATCTTGTCGAGCAGGCTGGGCCCGGCATCGTTCGGCCGCCATCCCATGCCCCAGAGCGACTTGTCCAGGTGCGTGTGCGCCTCCACCAGCCCCGGCAGCACCAGCGCGCCGCCTGCATCCTCCACCGCCACGCCCGGCGGGGCGGCGAGGTTCGGGCCGATCGCGGCGATCACGCCATCGGTCACCAGCACGTCGGCCACCGCCTTGCCCATCGGGCGGCCGTTGCGGAGCAGAAGGGAAGCGCCAGCCATCGGAATTTCCTCCACCGGTCTCGTGCCGGTTCAGTTGAGCTTCGGGTTCAGGGCGTCGCGCAGCCAGTCGCCCAGCAGGTTCACCGACAGCACGATGAGGCCGAGCTGCACCGCGGGGAAGACCACCAGCCACCACACGCCGGAGAACAGGTACTGGTTGCCGATGCGGATCAGCGCGCCCAGCGAGGGCTGGGTGATCGGCATGCCCACGCCCAGGAACGAGAGCGTGGCCTCCGCCAAGATCGCCAGCCCCAGGTTCAGCGTGGCCGCCACCAGCACCGGCGTGAGCGTGTTCGGCAGGATGTGCCGCCGCATGATCCGCGCCGAGGACACACCGATGATGCGCGCCGCCTGCGCGTATTCCTTGCGCCGCTCCACCATGGTGGAGGCGCGCACCGTGCGGGCATACTGCACCCAGCCGGTGAGCGAGATGGAGGCCACCAGGATCACGGCGGCAAACGGCTCGCGCAGCCCCGGCGGCAGCAGCGCGCGCGCCACCGCGCTCACCAGGATCGCCACCAGCAGCGTCGGGATCGACAGCACCGTGTCGGCGATGCGCATCAGCAGGTTGTCCACCCAGCCGCCGAGGAAGCCGGCGGCCAGGCCGATCGAAACGCCGATCGTCATGCTCACCGCCACCGCCGCCACGCCGATCAGCAGCGACATGCGCGTGCCGTAGAGGATGGAGGAGAGCACGTCGCGCCCCTGCGGGTCCGTGCCCAGCAGGAACGGCCATTCGCCGTCGCGCATCCAGATCGGCGGAATCTCCGCCTTGTCGATGAACACCTGCTTCAGGTCATAGGGATTCTGCGGCGCGATCAGCGGCGCCAGCAGCGCGGAGAGCGCCACCAGCACCAGCACCGCAAGCGAGGCCACCGCCACCGGCGAGGCGCGGAACGAAAGCCCCATGTCGCTGCCCAGCCAGCGACGGATCGCACCCTCAGCCATGCTTCACGCTGTCCTGCCGCAGCCGGGGATCCACCACCGCATAGGCGAGGTCCACCAGCGTGTTCAACGCCACGAACACGAAGCTCACCAGCATCAGGTAGGCCGCCATCACCGGGATATCCACGAAGGTGACGGCCTGCACGAACAGCAGCCCCATGCCTGGCCACTGGAACACCGTTTCGGTCACCAGCGCGAAGGCGATCAGGTTGCCGATCTGCAACCCCGTGACGGTGATCACCGGCATCAGGCAGTTGCGCAGCGCGTGGCGAAAACTCACCGAGCGCGCCCGCAGCCCGCGCGCGCGGGCGAAACGGATGAAATCGGTGCGCAGCGTCTCCAGCATCTCCGCCCGCACCAGGCGCATCACCAACGTGATCTGGAACAACGACAGCGTGATGCCCGGCAGCACCAGCGCCATGCGCCCGCTGGGCGTCAGCAGCCCGGTGCTCCACCAGCCGATCTGCACCACCTCCCCGCGCCCGAAGGCGGGCAGCCAGCCCAGCGTGACGGAGAACACCAGGATCAGCAGGATGCCCACGGCAAAGCTCGGCAGCGACACGCCGAGCACGGAGCCGAACTGCAGCAGCTGCGCGCCCCAGGAGTTGCGCGCGATGGCGGTATAGACGCCAAGCGGAATGCCGATGGCCAAGGAAAGCACGGTAGCCACCAGCACCAGCTCCAGCGTCGCCGGCAAACGCTCCGCAATCAGCACGATCACGTCCTGCTGGTTGCGGTAGGAGATGCCGAACTCGCCGCGCGCCGCATTGGTCACGAAACTCAGGTATTGCAGCGGAAAGCTGCGATCCAGCCCCAGGCGCACGCGCAGCTCGTCACGCTGCGCCTGGGTGGCCTGCTCGTTCAGCATCAGCTCCACGGGATCGCCCACGAAGCGGAAGATCATGAAGGCGAGGAACGCGACGGTGAGCATCACCCCCGCCGCGTTCAGCAACCGCCGGATCAGGAAGGCGAGCATGGCGCCCGCATCCGCTCCCCGCGCGGCCTCAGTTCATCTTCGTCAGCCACAGGCGCGGCTTGTTGTCGCTGGCCTGCACCATCGCGGCCACGTTGCCGCGGATCGCCCAGGCCATCGGCTGCTGGTGCATCGGGATGAACAGGTGCTCGCGCTTGATGATGTTCAGCGCCTCGCTCATCAGCGCGATGCGCTTCGGCCGGTCCAGCTCCACGCCGGCGGCGTCGATCAGCGCATCCATGTCCGCGCGGCCCCAGTCGCCCCAGTTGAACACGCCGCCGGTGCCGCTCTTGCTGCGGATCACCTGGATCAGGATCGAGTAGGCGTCGATCATCGGCTCGTTGGCCCAGCCGAAGGAGATCACGTCGAACTCGCCGCGCACGCGCTTGGGCGTCTGCTGGCTGCGCGGTGCAAGGTCGAGCGTGACCTTGAGGCCGGCGCGGGTCCACATGGCGGCGACCGCCTGGCAGAACTCCTCCTCGTTCACCAGGCCGTCGCTCACGCAGTTCAGCGTGAAGCCGAAGCCGTTCGGGAAGCCGGCATCGGCCAGCAGCTTCTTCGCACCATCGAGGTCGAAGGGCAGGCGCACGTCCTGGGCCGGCTGGTAGCCGGGGATGGCCGGCGCCACGATGGCGCCGGTGTTGCGCGACAGGCCGCGCATGGCGCGCCGGTGCACCGCATCGATGTCGATGGCGCGGTACAGCGCCTCGCGCACCCGTACATCCTTGAACGGGTTGCGGTCCTTCACGTCGCTGTTGGGCAGCTGGTCCTTCAGGTTCATCGCGAAATACACGGTGCGCAGCTCGCTGCTCTGCATCACCTTCACGCCGGGCGCGGCCGACAGCCGCGGCAGGTCCTGCAGCGGCGCCACGTTGGTGAAGTCGATCTCGCCGGAGAGCATCGCGGCCACGCGCGTGGCGGCGGAGGCGATCGGCGTGAACTCGATGCGGGCCAGGTTGTGCTGCGGCTTGTCCCACCACTTGGGGTTCACCACGAACACGGTGCGCGCATCCGGCCGGCGCGATTCCACCATGAACGGGCCGGTGCCGTTGGCGTTGTCCGTCGCGTAGCCCTTGATGCCCTTGCCGCTGTCGGTCGGCAGCAGCGCGTTGTTCTTCTCCATCCAGGTCTTGGACAGGATGAAGATGTTGGTGAGGTCGTTCAGCAGCAGCGGATAGGGCCCGGTGACCTCGATCTCCACCGTGTGGTCGTCGATCTTGCGGGAGGATTTGTAGGCCGGCAGGTTGCCCTTCAGCGGCGAGGTCTCATGGCTCACGCGCTGGAGCGAGGCCACCACGTCGTCGGCGGTGAACGCCTCCCCGCCATGGAAGGCCACGCCGCGCCGCAGCTTGAAGCGCCAGATGGTGGGCGACACCGTCTCCCAGCTTTCGGCCAGCGCCGGCTCGATGCCCAGCTCGCCGGTGTAGCGCACCAGCCCTTCGTACACGTGGTTCAGCGTGGCCAGGGTGAAGGTGTCGCCGAAGGAATACGGGTCCAGCGAGGCGATCTCGCGCGCCGCGCCCCATTTCAGCACCTTGCCTTGCTGCGCCTCCGCGGGCATGGCCCCGAAGGCCGCAAGCCCCAGCGCCACCGCCGCCCCCATCAGCCATCCGCGGCGGCCCGCGGCACCCATCCGACCCAGTGATCGCAGCATGTGAACCCCCTCTCTGGCGCTATGCGCCTATTTTCAGCCCAACAGCTCAATTCGGAAGCACATTGCGCATATTTGTGCAGCATGCTTGCATGCAGAACGGGAAGCGTATTGCATACAATCCCCGTCGACAAGCGGAATCCCCTCCAGCGGCCAACAGGAGCCACCCCGCCATGCCCCGCCCCGCCGACGCGCAGCTTCCGGCCGGTGCCCGCGCCCAGGCGGTGTACCGCGCCCTGCGCCGCGCCATCATCGAGCAGGCCCTGCGCGCCGGCACCAAGCTGCCGGAGGACGCCATCGGCGAACGCTTCGGCGTCTCCCGCACCCTGGTGCGCGAGGCCCTCACCCGCCTGGCCATCGAGGGCCTGGTGGACATCGTCCCCAACCGCGGCGCCACCGTCGCCCTGCCCACGCTGGAGGAGGCGCGCGACGCCTTCGAGGTCCGGCGCGGCCTGGAACGCCTGATGATGGAGCTGCTGGCCGGCCGCCTCTCCCCCGCCCAGCTCGCCATCCTGCGCGACCACATCGCCCGCGAGGATGAGGCCCGCGCCCGCGGCGGCCCGGAATCCATCCGCCTCGCCGGCGAGTTCCACCTGCTGCTGGCCCAGACGTCCGGCAACGCCCTGCTGGAGCGCTACATCGGTGAGGTCTCCTCGCGCTGCGCCCTCATCCTCTCGGTCTATGGCCGCCCGCACTCGCCGGAATGCGCCATCTCCGAGCACCGCCAGATCCTGGCCGCGCTGGAGAACGGCGACGCCGCCCGCGCCGCCGCCCTGATGGATGCGCACCTGCAGGCCGTCGCCGAACGCGCCGTGCTGGCCAGCGCGCAGGCCGCCGACATCCGCACCCTGCTGGCCCCCTTCGCCGAGCGCGAGGGCCTTGCCCCCACCCCCGCCCCTGGCCGAAAGCCTCGCCCATGACCCAGCCCGGCGGCCCCATCGGCTTCGCCTTCGCCGCCCTCTCGCCGCGCGAGCGCTACAAGCTGCTGATCGGCGCCGTGGTGCCGCGCCCGATCGCGCTGGTCACCACGGTCTCGAAGGACGGCATCGTGAACGCCGCCCCGTTCAGCTTCTTCAACTGCCTCTCCGCCGACCCCGCCATCCTCGCCCTCGGCGTGGAATACCGCCCCACCGGCCCGCAGAAGGACACGGGCCGCAACGTGCGCGAAACGCTCGCCTTCACCGTCAACATCGTGTCCGACGCGATGGCCGAAGCCATGAACGCCTGCGCCGTACCCTTCGCGCCGGGCATCGACGAACTCGCCGAGGCCGGCTTCACCGCCCGCCCCGGCGCCGCGGTGCCCTGCCCCTTCATCGCCGAGGCCCCGGCCGCCTTCGAATGCCGCCAGCACACCACGCTGGGCATCGGCAACTCGCGCGAGATCATCCTGGGAGAGGTGCTGCACGCCCATTTCGCCCCCGGCATCGTCGACCCCGCCACGCTGCATGTCGACCCGGCGGCGCTGGACGCCCTCGGCCGCATGGGCGGCCACGGCTACGCCCGCACCCGCGACCGCTTCGACCTGCCGACCATGACGGTGGCGCAATGGCAGGCCGGCGACATCGCCACCCGCCGGCCAGGCTGAACCGCCAGGCCCGCCGCCAGGGGTGTCACAGGGCGACCCCCCCCACCTGCGCCGGCATCAGGTGCAGCTCGGGCTCCGCGGTCAGGCGCATCCGGATCGACAGGTCGGCCGTCCCGCCGCCGCCCACCCGGATCGGATCGTCGTCCAGGATCGCGCCGACCCCTGTGCCACGCTGACGCCCGCCGGCAGGCCGACCAGCCCGCGGGCAAAGGTCTCGTTGACCTCCGGCCGGGCGTCGGCAGCGACGGACACCGTGATGACCCGGCTCGCCTGCCCGGCCGGCGCAGTCGATCGTCGCGCCCGGCTGGCGCAGGGCCCCGCGCGCTACGCCGGGCGATCCATGGCGGAGACGATCTCGTCCTCCACCTCGCGCAGGCGGTCCTTGCCGAAGAACATCTCCTCGCCCACGAAGAATGTCGGGCTGCCGAAGGTGCCGCGCGCCACCGAGGCCTCGGTGTTGGCAATCAGCCTGTCCTTGATGCCCCGCTCCTCGATGCCCTCCAGGATCGCCTGCCCCGGCAGCCCCGAGGCATCGAGCGCGGCCAGGATCACCGCGGCCTCGTCCATCTTCTTCGGCGCTTCCCACATGTGGTGGAACACCTGGTCCACGTAGCGCGCCAGGAATCCGCCCCGCTCGGCCACCAGCGCGCCGCGCATGATCTGCACGGTGTTCACCGGGAAATGGGGGTTCATCCGGAACTCGCCGAGCCCGTGCCTGCGGATGAAGCGCTGGGTCTCAAGGCGCGCGTACTCGCCCTTGTTGCGGATGCCCCTGAACTGAACCATCGGCGGCTGGTTGTTGGTCAGCTTGAAGACCCCGCCGAGCAGCACGGGCACATAGGCGATCGCCACGCCGGTGCGCGCCGCCAGGGCGGGCAGGACCTTGTGGCAGAGATAGGCGTTGGGGCTGCCGAAATCGAAATGGAACTCAACCTTGGGGGGCATGGCGGCACGGCTCCTCAGTGGCTTCGCATCCGGGCGCCCGCCCTACACCGATCCGCTCGCGGCATGGTTCCACCACGCCAGGTCGGAGTGGGCCCGCAGATCCAGCTCATGCGTCCAGGCGGAGCGGTGCTGGTGGGCGAGGTGGAAATAGGTGTTGGCGATCTCGGCCGGCAGCAGCAATCCGTCCTTGCCGAGCCCCTTGCTCTGCCGCAGCGCCTGGTAGCGCTCCGGCCCCAGCATCCTGCCGAGCGTATCCGGCGCATCCACGGCGCCGTCGATGACGATGTGCGCCACGTGGATGCCCTTGGCCGCGAACTCGGCATTGAGGCTCTGGCACAGCATGCGGCGCCCGCCCATCGCCGCGGCGTGCGAGTGCTGCCCGGCATTGCCGCGCATCGCCGCCGTCGCCGAGGTCACCAGCAGCGTGCCCTTGCCCCGCCCCTGCATGTGCGGGAACAGCGCCACCGCCAGGCGGAACAGCCCGAACGTGGCCATGCGCCAGCCGACCTCGAAGGCCTTCAGCGAGGTATCGGCCAGGGCCCGGCTGCCGATCTGGGCACCGAGATTGAACACCGCCACCTCGATCGGGCCGATGCCGGACTCCACGGTCTCCACCAGCCGCTCGATGCTGCCTTCCTCCACCGCGTTGAGCATGAAGCCGCTCGCCGCACCGCCCTCGGCCTCGATCTCGCCCACCAGCCGGTCGAGGCCCTGCCGGTCCGACCGCCGCGCCAGAACGGCATGGTAGCCCTCGCGCGCGAAGCGCCTGGCCACGGTGCCGCCGATGCCGGCCCCGGCGCCGAGAACCAGGCAGACGGGCTTGGTCATGATCGTGCCCTCCGCGCGCGCGGCCGCCTCACGCCGCCCAGGCGCGCTGCAGCGCCGGGCGCTCGTTCAATCGCGCGATGTAGGCGGCCACGTTGGGCTTGTCGGCAATGTCCGCGCCCAGCCGGGCCGCCACGGTGCAGGCGTGCCCGGTCATGATGTCGGCGCCGCTGAACGCGCCGGCGAGAAAGTCGCGCCCTTGCAGATGCGCATCCACCGCGCCGAGCATGCGCGACAGCAGCTTGGTGGCGCGGTCGACATTCACCTGGTTGCGGCGCTCGGGCGGCAGCAGGATCGTCTCCACCACGATGGTGTTCACCGGCGGCATGATCATGCCCTCGGCATAGTGCAGCCACTGCAGGTACTGCGGGAACTCCGGCGCGGCGGGATCGGGCGCCAGCCGCCCATGGCCGTGCCGGGCGAGAACGTACTGCACGATCGCGCCGGATTCGAAGATCGTCGTCTCCCCGTCCTGCAGTGCCGGCACCCGGCCCATGGGATGAACCTTCGCGTAGTCGGGCGCGCGCATCGCGGGATCGCCGAGCGTGAACCTCTCCAGCGCGTAGGGCAGCCCCAGCTCCTCGAACAGCCAGACGATGCGGACCGAGCGGGTGTTGGGCGCGTGGAAGATCTTCATGGCGTTTCCCCTGGGCGCTCCCGCCCGTTGCCCCGGACCGGGCCGCGGCTTGCCATTCTGAACCAATCGGTCCAGAATGGCAAGCATGGTCCGCCTGCTGGAATTCAACCGGTCCCAAGCCGCGAACAAGGCGCTGGTGCTGTTCTGGCACAAGGGCTACCAGGCCAGCTCGCTGGCCGATCTGCTGGCGGCCATGGGCATCGGCCGCAGCAGCTTCTACGCCGCGTTCACCGACAAGCGCAGCCTCTACATCGAGTGCCTGGACCTCTTCGCCGCGCGCACCCTGGCGCTGCTGCAGGGCGCGCGCGCCGAAATGGCCCCGGTCGATGCCCTGCAGGGCTTCTTCGAACGCAACTTCACCGGCGCGCGCGGCACCAGGGGCCACTGGGGCTGCATGCTGGTGAACACCGTGCTCGAGATGGCCGGCCTGGACGAGGACCTGGTGGCGCGCGCCGGCCGGCACCTGGAGGAGATGCAGCGCGTCTTCCAGGCCTGCCTGGAGGATGCCGGCGCCAGCCCCGCCCGCGCCGCGGAGCTGGCCGCCATGCTGATGCTGTTCAACGAGGGCATCCGCGTCTCCAGCCGCCGCCGCCTGCCCGATGCGCAGCACCTGCACGCCATCGCCACCACCTTCCGCCTGGTGCGCCACGCCCTCGCCTGACCGGCCGCCGCCGCATGGCCGATGGCGCGACAGGCGTTGAACGTCCGGCGCGGCTGCGCGAGACTCGGCCAAACCGGAGGACGTCCACATGCCAGGCATCATCTTCTGCGGCTGCGCCTTCACCCGCGCGGCGGAGGGCCACCGCCAGGGCCAGGCCCATCCGCGCCGCCGCGAGGTGGCGATCGCCGGCCGCCGGATCCGAACCGTCGACATCCACGCCCATTGCGCCGTGCCCGAGGCCCACGCCGTCCTGGGCCAGCGCATGGACCAGCAGGACCTGCTGATGGCCGACACCTCCGCCCGCCTCGCCGCCATGGATGCACAGGGCATCGACATGGAGGCGCTGTCCATCAACCCCTGGTGGTACGCCGCCGAGCGCGATGCGGCCGCGGAGATCATCCGCATCCAGAACGAGGCCCTGGCCGGCCTGCGCGATGCCAACCCCGCGCGCTTCACCGCCTTCGCCACCGCCGCCCTGCAGCATCCCGAGCTGGCCGCCGAGCAGGTGGAGCACGCCGTGCGGAAGCTCGGCTTCCGCGGCGTGGGCGTGGGCGGCAGCGTGGAGGGGCTGGAGCTCGCCGATCCCAGGTTCAACCCGTTCTGGGCCAAGTGCGAGGAGCTGGGCGCGCTGGTCTTCCTGCATCCCCAGGGCACCCGCGAGCTGGAGGGCTCGGGCCGGCTGCGCGGCAACGGGCTGCTGTCCAACACGATCGGCAACCCGCTGGAGACGACGATCGCCCTGTCGCACCTGATCTTCGAAGGCACGCTCGACCGCTATCCCGGCCTGCGCATCTGTGCCGCGCATGGCGGCGGCTACCTGCCCTCCTACGCCAACCGGTCCGACGCGGTGATCCGCACCTTCCCGAACCGGGTCGGCCCGCTGCCGAACAAGCCGCCGACAGCCTATCTGCGGGGCGGCCAGCTGTTCTTCGACACGATCGTGTTCACGCCGGAGGCGCTTCGGCACCTGGTCGCCGAGGTCGGCGCCGAGCACGTGGTGATGGGCACCGACTATCCGTTCCCCTGGACCAGCACGGAGGTGGACCTGGTGATGAACACCCCGGGCCTGACGGACGCCGAGCGGGAGGCGATCCTGGGCGGCACGGCCGGGCGCCTGCTGGGCATCGCCTGATCCCCGCCTGCGCCAGGGCCGCCTCTGCCGGCCACGGTCGGGCCGGCACCGGCGCGGGTGAGGCCGCCCGGGCGGAACAGCCTCCACACGAACCTGGGCGCCGGGCGTCCCTGCCCCACGTCACGCCGCGGCATCACGGCGGGGACCCGGCCGCGATCAGGTGGCGCCCGTACTGGGCGCGCAATCCCTCATCGCGAAAGCCCACGCGCGTTATGGTTACACCGACGCGGAAGCTGGGCGCCAACGCCACAATGCGCGACACGGCCTGTCGCGCCTCATCCGTCCGGCCCACGGCTGCCAGCGCAGCGGCGGTCAATGCCAGGTTCGACGTGTAGTCGCCATTGCTCCGCATCGCCCGCAGGCCCCACTCCGCAGCCTCGTCCCAGGAGCCTCGCGCATAAAGCGCAATGCTGAGGAAGTGCTGGTAGCGGAACAGCAGGGGGTCCTCGGGCGAAAGGCGGATGGCCCGCTCCGCGCCGCGCACCGCCTCCTCCGCCCGGCCGGTAAAGGCCAGGGTCGGAGCGGTCCAGAGGCAGGTCTCGGCGTCGTTCGGCGCCATCTCCTGCGCGCGGTCGAGCAGGTCCTGCCCCCTCGCGTAGTCCCGGTGCAGGATGGTGCAGTTATGGCCGAGCAGCGCCAGGGCCCGGGCGTGGTTGCCGTCCAGTTCCAGCGCGTGGCGCACCGCCGCCTCCAGCGCCCGCGCCTCGGCCGCCGGATCGTCCGACCAGCGCTGGCCGATGCGCAGGCTGTGCCAGTTGGCCAAGGCGGCATGCGGCGCGGCGAAGCCCGGGTCCAGCGCGGCGGCCCGGCGCAGCATGTCGCCCGCCTCGTCGAAGCTGGCGCGCTCAAGCCGGAACATCCGGCGCTGGCCCTCCAGCATCAGGTGGTAGGCGCCGAGATCGTGCTGCCGCCGCAGCGCAGAGCCCAGCTCCGCTTCGCGCAGCCGCGGCAGCACGGCATAGGCGATGGTCGTCGCCAATTCGTCCGGCGCCGCCAGCAGGCCCTCCACCGTCAGGTCGAAGGCGCGATGCCAGATCACGGCGCCCTGCGACGCCTCCGCCACTTCCATCGACAGGCGCACGGATGAGCCAAGGCGCCGCATGCTGCCGGAGGCGAGGTAGTCCGCGCCAACCCGCCGGGCGAGCACGGGCACCGGCTCGGCCGAGCCGGCCAGGTTCCGGGTCGAGTTGGCGGAGATCACGATCGGCTCGCGCAGCCCGGCCAGGGTGCCGACCACGGCATCGAGCAGGATATCGGCAATGTCGGCCAGCTCGCGGTCATCGCCCTGCGGCAGCCGGAGCGGCAACAGGGCGAGCACCGGGGTGCCGCGCTGGCCCCGCGGCGCGGCAGGCAGTGCGGCGGGCAGCACCGGCACGGCCGCATCGGGCGGCGCGATGTCGAGCAGGTAGCCGCGGCGTGGCAGGGTCCGCAGCAGCGCCGCATCCGGGCCGAGGGCACGGCGGATCTCCGCCACGCATTGCGTGAGCCCGTTCTCGGTGACGTAGACGCCGGGCCAGACCGCCTCGATCAGCTCGTCGCGCGCGACCACCTGCCCGCACCGCCCGGCCAGGTGCGACAACACCTGCGCCGTCTTCGGTCGCAGCACCACCTCGGTTCCGCCCGGCCCGCGCAGAACGCCGCGGCGCGGCTCGAAGTGCCACTCCCCCATGGCGTAGCTCTCACCCCTCACCCGCCCTCCTTCCGATGCCAAGCCTCCCAGCGCCCTGTCCCGTAGCACATGCGGCGATGGCCGCAGGAGGTTTTGGACGAACTATCACGGTTATGAATTTCACTGCGGCATCATCTCGATTTCACCTCGGCTTCAGGCACCGGCCGCCCGCGCGGCGCACCGTTGGGGTTCACAGTTCACTGGAACCATCGCCGTGACGGGCCATCTCCCGAGCGCATCGGTCGCCGGCCTCGCGCTTCCCATCGCAACGCGCGTGCCATGCCGGCTGCCGTGACGGCTGTGACCGCCGGCGACATCGGCCCACGGCCGGGGCGACAGGCCGTCCGCGTCTTCGCCATTGCGCTGGCGGCCGCATTGGCGGTGACGACCTATGCCGCCGTGGCGGCGCGGACGCTGGACGTCTCGGCGCTCGGTGCGGTGAGCATCTTCGCCGCGGCGACCCTTTCCAGCATCGGCGGCTTCGCCTTCTCCGCGCTGTGCGCGCCGCTGCTGGCGCAGCTCGACATGGCCCCGGTCAGGATGGTGCAGACGATGGCGCTGTGCAGCATCGCCATCCAGGGCTGGAGCGTCTGGATGTCGCGGCGGGACATCGACCTTGCCGCGCTGGCGCCGCTGCTTGCCGGCGGGCTCTGCGCGCTGCCGGCCGGCGTCACCGTGCTGACGCAGCTGCCGGACGGCGGGTATGCGGGCCCCGTCGGGGTCCTGGTCGCCGGCTATGGGCTCTGGGCGCTGCTCCGCCCGCCCATCCCGCGCAGCCGGCGCCCGGGGTGGTGGGCCACCGCCCTGATCGGGGCGACGGGCGGCATCACCGGGGGCCTCGCGGCGTTCCCGGGCGCGGTCGTCGCCGCGTGGTGTGGCGTGCGCGACTGGCCCAAGGAACGGCAGCGCGCGGTGACCCAGGCCTATATCCTCGTCATGCAGATCGCGCTCCTCGGCGTGATCGCTGCGATGGCGCCGGGCAGTGCCCTGGGCGCGCTGCCGGACCTCGCGCAGCTGGCCTATATCCCGGCGGCGTTGGTCGGCGCGGCGTGCGGACTGCGCCTGTTCCGCGGCATGACCGACCGCCAGTTCCGGCGTGCCGTGAACATCCTGCTGATCGCGGCCGGGGTGGGGCTGCTGGCCTGACGGAGCCGCGGCGGTGGCTGGGGCGGGAGGATTCGAACCTCCGCATGGCGGAATCAAAATCCGCTGCCTTACCGCTTGGCGACGCCCCAATCGGGGGCGGTATTAGAGCAAAGCGGCGGGCGTGCAAATCACCCGTGGCGGATCGTGCCGGCGCCGCCCCAGACCCACCAGGCGGGGTGGGCGAGGCCCGTGGCGGCGGTGGCGGCCTCGGTTGCGGTGTCGAACAGGGCGAAGCAGGTGGCGCCGCTGCCGCTCATGCGGGCGAGGCGGGTGCCGGGCAGGGCGTTGAGGGCGGCGAGCACCTCGGCGATCGGCGGGCAGAGGGCGATGGCGGCCTCGGCGAGGTCGTTGGTGGTGGCGGCGAGGCTTTCGGCCATGGCGGCGGCGGTGGGCCAGGCCTCCGGCAGGGTCGCGGCGGGGGCTGGG
>CANHCJ010000012.1 GCA_947458025.1 Rhodospirillales bacterium
GCTGCCGCCGGGCCATGCCGGGCGGGTCAGCGGGGCGGAGCTGCAGGTCGCGCCATCGGGCCGGCATGCCTATGCCTCCAACCGCGGGCACGACAGCATCGCCCGCTTCGCGGTGGATGCGGCCACCGGCGCGCTGGCCCCGCTCGGCCACACGCCGTCGGGCGGCGCCGAGCCGCGGCACTTCGCTCTCGCCTCCTGCGGGCGCTGGCTGCTGGCGGCCAACCAGAACAGCGGCAGCGTGGTGCTGTTCGCCATCGATCCGGCCAGCGGCGCGCTGGCGCCCATCGGCCAGTCCGTCGCCGTGCCCAAGCCGGTCTGCCTGCTGCCCCTGCCCGAGGAACGCACCCCATGATGCTCCCCGCCCGCCTCCACCGGCCCCTGCAGATGGGGCGGCACGGCGCCGTCGGTGCCAACCACCCGCAGGCCACCCTGGCTGGGCTGGATGTGCTGCGCGGCGGCGGCAACGCCATCGATGCCGCCGTGGCTGTGGCGCTCGCGCTCGGGGTTTGCGAGCCGTCCTCCTCCGGCCTGGGCGGTGACGGGTTCTACCATGTGCATCTCGCCGCCACTGGCGCGGCGCGGGTGTTCAACGGCTCCGGCGTCGCGCCGCTGTCCGCCACGGTGGAGAGCTATGCCGGCGGCATTCCGAACTGGGGCCCGCGCAGCGTCTCCGTGCCTGGCCTGCTGGCGGGCCTCGCCGCGATGCACGCCGCCCATGGCAGCCGCACCTGGGCCACGCTGGCGGCCCCGGCCATCGCCCTGGCGCGCGACGGCTTCGCCGCCACCCACAGCTACTGCCGCGGCATCGCCGAGCATCGCGAGCGCCTCGCCGCCGACCCGCGCAGTGCTGCCGTCTTCCTGGGCAAAAGTCTCGGCGAGATGGTCGTGCAGCCTGACCTCGCCCGCACCCTGGAGGAGATCGCTGCCGACGGCGCGGAGGGCTTCTACCGCGGCCGCCTCGCCGCCCGCCTCGCTGCTGCCATGCAGGCGCAGGGTGTGCCGGTCGCCCGCGCCGACCTGGAGCGGTTCGAGCCCGAGGTGCAGGCGCCGATCGGCATCAGCTATCGCGGCTGGGAGGTGCGGCAGACCCCGCCCAATTCCACCGGCTTCACCCTGCTGCAGATGCTCAAGATCGCCGAGCGCTTCGACCTGCGCGGAGCCGCCCCGGCCGATGCGCTGCACATCCTGGTGGAGGCCAAGAAGCGCGCCTTCATGGACCGCGAACGCTATGGCGCCGACCCGCGCTTCGAATCCGTGCCGCTCGACCTGCTGCTGTCCGACGCCCATGCCGATGCCCATGCCGCGGCGATCGACATGGCCCGCGCCGCGGTGGTGCCGCCGCCCGCCCCGCTCGGCGGCGGCGACACGACCTACTTTGCGGTGGTGGATGCGGCCGGCAACGCTGTCTCGGCCATCCAGAGCATCAATTCCGGCTACGGCTCCGGCGTCACCGCCGGGGATACCGGCATCGTGCTCAACAACCGCATGGCCTACTGGCATCTGGCTGCCGGCCATCCGAACCGGCTGCAGCCGGGCAAGCGCGTGCGCCACACCATGAACGCGCCGATGGTCTATCGCGACGGCAAGCTTGCCATCGTGCTCGGCACCCCGGGCGCGGACAACCAGGTGCAGGTGAACCTGCAGGTGCTGGTCGCCATGCTCGACCACGGCGCCGACCCGCAAACCGCGCTGGAGGCGCCGCGCTGGACCAGCAGCCAGGCCGGCCAGGGCGCCAACTGGGCGCATGACGGCGACGGCCGTCTCACTATCGAAACAGATGTGCCCGCCGAGGTGCTCGCCGAACTGGAGGCGCGCGGCCACGTGCTGAACCGGGTCGGCCACCTGATGGGCCCCTGCGCCATGCAGGCCATCCAGATCCTGCCGGGCGGCATCCGCGCCGCCGGCTCCGACCCGCGGCGGGACGGCTGGGCGCTGGCCTATTGATCCCGCCCCGCCACGCCGTGCCCGGGAGGATCCCATGAACCCCGGCTTCCCCGCCGTGCTCGGCCGCGGCCTGCTCGGCGAGCTGCGCCATTTCGTCCACCGGCCCTTCCTGGTGGTGACGATGGCGGATCTCTGGCCGCTGTTCGGGAACGCCTTCGACGGCGCCGACTGCCACGTCCATTTCGCCGCCTCGATGGAGCGCGACGCGCTGGAGGCGATGCTGGCGGCGCTGCCGGCGGTGGAAGCGGTGGTCGGGCTCGGCGGCGGCATGGCGATCGACACTGCGAAATACGTCGCCTGGCGCCGACGCCTGCCGCTGTTCCAGGTCCCCACCGCGCTCAGCGTCGATGCCATGTTCGGCCACCGCGCCGGCGTGCGGGTGGATGGCGTGGTGCAGTATGTCGGCTGGGCGGTGCCGGAGGCGGTGTATGTCGACCTCGACATCCTGCGCGCCGCCCCCCGCCAGCTGAACTGGTCCGGCATCGGCGACATCCTGTGCAACCACACCGGCGTGCTGGACTGGCGCTATGCCCACCGCATCGGCCAATGCGAGCCGCGCTGGCCCTACGACGATACACTCTCGCAACGCTCGCTGGAGAAGGTGGAGGCGGTGCTGGCGCACGTGGCTGACATCCGCGACCTCACCGACCGCGGCATCGCCGTGCTGATCGACGGGCTGCGCTGGGGCGGCGGCTCCTTCCACGCCGCCGGCTGGATGCCGCGGCACATCGAGGGCGTGGAGCATTTCTTCTTCTACACGCTGGAATACCTGACCGGCCGCAAGTTCATCCACGGCCAGCCGGTGGGGCTCGGCATCTACATCGGCAGCCTGCTGCACGAAAGCCGCGCCGAGGAGATGCTGCACGCCATGCGCGACATCGGGCTCGACATCCGGCCGCAGGCCATGGGCATCACCTGGGACGATGTCGGCGCCGCCCTGGCTCAGATGCGCGGCTTCGCCCGGCGCAACGGGCTGTGGCACTCCATCGCGCACGACATCGAGATCGCGCCCGGCTTCCTCGGCCGTGTCCGCCAGGGCGTGGAGGCCGCCTATCGCGCGGCGCCCGCGAGCTGACGCCGCGCCGACCGCCAACCCCGCATCCGGGAGGCCACCGCATGACCCAGCCCGCCATCCACGCCGCCATGCCGCCGGGCGAAGGCCGCACCATCCTGCTGGTGATCGCCCATGCCGACGACCCGGCGCTGTCCCTCGGCGGCACGCTCCTCCGCTGGGCCGATGCCGGCTGGCGCATCGTGTGCGTGCGCGCCACCGATGACCGCTGGGATTCCGTCGGCATGACCGAGGCCGACACCATCGCCGCCAACCGACGCGAGTTCGAGGCCGCCGCCCGCGCCCTGGGGGTCGCCGAGACGGTGGAGCTGGGCTACTGCACCGACGTGCTGGGCGACGTGAGCCTGGTGCAACTGCGCGAGAAGATCATCCGCCTGGTGCGCACCCACCGCCCCTACGCGCTGGTCACCTTCGACCCCTACGCGATGTACGGGGAGGACAACCAGGACCACATCCGGCTCGCCGCCGCGGTGGACGAAAGCGTCTGGACCAGCCAGTTCGACCTGCACCACCCGGAACACCTCGCCGCCGGCCTGCTGCCGCACGGCGTGTTCGAGCGCTGGTATTTCGGCCGCGCGGTGCAGCGCGTCACCGACGTGGTGGACATCTCGCCAGTGCTGGAGCGCAAGATCGCGGCCACGCTCCACCACGCCACCCCGCTGCGCAACATCGCCAACCAGCTGCGCCTGCAGGCGCGCACCGGCGGCTGGGCGGTGCCGATGCTCGATGCCGCGGCCACGGGCGGCGACCTGCGCCCGCTGGTGGAGTTCCTGCTGCGCGAGCGCGCCCGCGCCACCGCCGCCCCCTTCGGCCTGCAGGCCGCCGAACAGTTCCGCGTGGTGCGCTTCGGCGGTCTGCAATCCCTGCTCGACCGTTTCGGCCACCGCCCCGGCGGCGGATGAAGCTTCGATGGCACGGCCGGGAATCATCTCGACTCCCGGCTGCGGCGCAAAGTATCGTTTTCTGACAGGCCGCCCGCCACGATGCGTCAACCCCGTGGCGGCGGCACTCGCTTCGACCAGAACAACGAAAAATGCGAGTGGGGAAACACATGCGCGGGATCCGCAGATCGACATTCCTGGGGCTTGGCCTGGCATCCATGATGCTGGCGGCCGGCACAAACCCGGCGGCGGCCAACGACATCAACTGGCGCCAGGCCCAGGGCACCGAGATCCGGCTGCTCACGCTGCGCGCCTGGTTCGCCGACCATTGGCGCGCCAACCTGCCGGAGTTCGAGAAGCTCACCGGCATCAAGGTGGTGATCGAGGACTACCCGGAGGATCCGTTCCGCCAGAAGCTCGCCGTCGAGATGGCCGGCAAGAGCAAGAGCGTGGACGTGTTCACCACCGGCACCATGCGCGAGGGACGGCAGTTCGCCAATCTCGGCTGGTACGCCGACCTCACCCCCTTCATTAACGACGCCACCCTCACCGCCCGCAGCTGGGACAAGGACGACTTCATCGCCTCCGTCTGGCAGGCCCACCAGTTCCAGGGCCGGCAGGTGGCCGTGCCGATCCAGTCGAACGTGCAGCTGCTCTACTACCGCAAGGATCTGTTCGACGCCGCCGGCCTCGCGCCGCCGCGCACGCTGGAGGAGCTGGAGGCGGCCGCCAAGCGGCTGCACAACCCGCCCGCCGTCTATGGCTTCGTCTCCCGCGGCCGCAGGACCCAGGCGCCCTATAGCTGGTCGCACTGGCTGTTCGCCAATGGCGGCAGCTGGATCACGCCCGATGGCAAGCCCGGCATCAACTCTCCGGCGGCGATCGCGGCGACGGAGCAGTATGTCCGGCTGCTACGCAGCTACAGCGACCCCGGCATCACCGACAACGGCCCCGCCGAGGTGCAGACGCAGTTCCTCCAGGGCCGCGCCGCGATGATCCTCGATGCCGTGTCCTGGGCCGGGCTGTTCAACGATCCCGCCCGTTCCAGGGTGGCCGGCAAGTGGGCCGGCGCGCTGGCACCGCCGGGCGCGGCCGGCGCCACCTATGAGCTTTGGGCCTGGAGCCTTGCGGTCTCGCCGTTCAGCGACAAGCAGAAGGCGGCCTGGCTGTTCGTGCAGTGGGCCACCAGCAAGGAGATGCAGCGCCCGCTGCACATGCGCAGCTTCCCGATGCCGCGCACCTCGCTCTGGACCGACGCGGAATGGAAGGGCGCGGTGGAGCCGGGCTACTATCAGGCGGCCATGACCCAGGTGCAGGCGGCGCGGCCGATCGGCCATCCGCCCTTCGTCGCCTCGCCGGAGATCACCGACATCGTCGGCATCGCCATCAACAACGCCCTGGCGGGCCGCGACATCAAGACCGAGCTCGACGCCGCCGCCAGGAGGATGGCCGAGGTGCTGGAGCGCACCGAGCCGAAGCGCTAGCGGTGCCATGCCGGCGGCGCCCCGCGGCACGGGGCGCCGCTGCACGGGGCCGGCGTAGGATCGAAGGGGCGGAATGACAGCGCGCGCACGACACGCACAGGGCGGGGCATGGCGCTCTCCCGCCCCCGGGCTCGGCCGCTGGGTCGACCGGCACATCTCCTGGTTCTTCATCCTGCCGGCCGGGCTGTTCCTGGCGGCGGTGGTGGTGTTCCCGGTGCTCTACACCGGTGTGCTCAGCTTCTACCGCTGGTCCGGCTCGGCGACCGCGGCGGCCACCTGGGTCGGGCTGTCGAACTATGCCGATGTCTTCGCCATCGATCCCGGTTTCCGCAACGCGCTGTGGGTCACGGCCTACTTCACCGGCGTCTCGGTGCTGATCGAGGTGATCCTGGGCGTCGGCCTCGCGCAGATGCTCAACCGCGAGTTCATCGGCAAGGGCCTGGCGCGCACCCTGCTGATCCTGCCCATCGCCGGCACGCCGGTGGCCTTCGCGCTGATCTGGCGCAACATGTACAACCCGTCCTACGGGATCTTCCTCTGGTTCGCCGAGCTGCTGCACCTGCCGCCGCAGCGCTGGATCGCCGACGTGGTGACGGTGATCCCCTCCCTGATCCTGTTCGATGTCTGGCAATGGACGCCGCTGATCATGCTGATCACGCTGGCCGGCCTCGTCTCGCTGCCCTCCGACCTCTACGAGGCCGCGCAGATCGACGGCGCCAGCCCCTGGCAGGTGTTCTGGCGCATCACCCTGCCGCTGGTGCGCCCCACCATCGTGGCCGCGGCGATGCTGCGGCTGATGGATTCGCTCAAGACCTTCGACCAGATCTACGTCACCACCCAGGGCGGCCCCGGCATCGCCTCGCAGACGCTCAACCTCTACGTCTTCGACCAGGCCTTCCAGTACCTCAACTTCGGCTATGCCAGTGCCCTGCTGGTGGTGCTGTTCTTCGTGATCCTGGCCGGCAACCTGCTCCTGGTCACGATGCGCCGGGGGCAGGCATGAGGGGCGTCTCCGGCAACCGCGCGGGCCGCCTTCTGCGCCGTGCCGGCTTCTATCTCGGCCTGGTGATGGTGCTGGGCGTGTTCATCTTCCCCTTCGTCTGGATGGTGCTGAACAGCTTCAAGACGCACGACAGGATCACGGAATACCCGCCCGTGTTCTGGTTCGAACCCACGCTGGGCAATTACCGCAACGTGTTCCAGCAGGCGCAGTTCTTCGAGTACACCTGGAACAGCTTCATCGTCTCGTTCGGCGCCGTCGGGATGGGCATGGTGCTCGGCCTGCCCGCCGCCTACGCCATCGCGCGCTACGGCCATCGCGGCTTCGCCTTCGGGGTCCTCGCCTGCCGCATGATCCCGGGCATCGCCTTCCTGGTGCCGTGGTTCATCGTGTTCCGCATGATGGGCCTGCTCGACAGCTATGTCGGCCTCATCCTCGCCCATCTCGTGATCACGGTGCCGCTGATCGTCTGGATCATGATCGGCTTCTTCGAGGAGGTGCCGATCGAGCTGGAGGAGGCTGCCAGGATCGACGGCTGCTCGCGCGCCGGCGTGTTCCTGCGCATTGCCCTGCCGCTGGTGCGCCCGGGCCTGGTCTCCGCCGGCATTCTCGCCCTGATCTTCTCCTGGAACAGCTTCCTCTTCCCGCTGATCCTCGCCGGGGTGAACACCAAGACCCTGCCGGTGCTGGTCTACAGCTTCATGACCTTCGACTACCTGGACCTCGGCGGCATCTACGCCGCCTCCGCCCTCATCACCCTGCCGGTGGTGCTGATGGTGCTGGCGGTGCAGCGCCAGTTCATCCGCGGGCTGACCATCGGCGGGGTGAAGGGCTGATCCGGGCGCCGCGGCCGCCTTGTCGCGGTCGTCACCGGCCCGCTTCCGTCCCCTGCGGCCGCGCCCGGCCCATCCAGGCCAGCGCCGCTCCGGCCACGCTCAGCGCGCAGGCCAGCCACCCCATCGCCGTCCAGGCCTGCGCGGCCACCAGCACGCCGCCCAGCAGCGCCGCGGACATCCACCCCACGGAAGCGCAGGAGATGTTGATCCCCAGCACCGTCGCCCGAACCGGGGCCGGCACCCCGCCCAGCAGCGCGAACAACGGCGGCCGGCTCGCGCCGTTCACCAGCATGAACAGGCAGGCCACGCCCACCGCCCCGCCCAGCCCCCATGGCGGCACGAACAGCGCCACCGCCGCGGCTCCGGTGCCCACCGCCATCGCGGCATACAGCAGGGGCCGGTTCGCCACCCGGTCGGTGATCCGCCCGCCCAGCAGGTTGCCGAGGAAGTTGCATCCGGCCACCAGCATCAGGGGCACGGGCAGCTGCAGCAGCGTCAGCTGGTGCGCAATCTGAAGGTAGCTGGCGAAGTAGGTCGCCAGCATGCCGAAGCAGATGCGCTCGGTGATGCTCGCCCCGAGCAGGGCCAACACATGCGGGCCAAGGGCCGCGCGCAGGTTGCCCCGCGCCATGCCGGCCACCGCTGCCCGGCCGCCGCCCTGCACCAGCACCACCGTTGCCCCGGCCACCAGGGCCGTGGCGCCGCCGATCACCAGGCTCACCCCGCGCCAGCCAATGAAGGCGCCGATCCAGCTCGCCAGCGGCACGCCCACCAGCAGGGCCAGTGATTGCCCCCCGATCAGCCAGCCCATCGCCCGGCCGCGCTGGCTGTCGCTCACCCGGTCGCCGACCTCGCCGTAGATGCTGCCCATGTAGATGCCGCTCGCCAGCCCGCCCAGCACCGCGGCCAGCAACACCTGCCAATACGCCCACGCCGCCGCCGACCCGGCCATCATCGCCGCCATCACGGCAAGCGACCCCACCAGCAGCCCGCGCCGCCCGAGCCGCTCGGCCAAGGGCCCCGTGAAGAACGAGGACACGCCGACCGCCACCGACGAGCCCGCCAGCATGTGCGAGAGCACGACGATGTCCACGGCGAGGTCGTCGGCCATCTCAAGCAGGAAGGGCGCCCGGCCGGTACCGATGGATCCGGACATGAACATCCCGGCGCCGCCAACCGCCAGCAGGCCCAGTGGCAGCGCGGCAGCGTTGGATCTGGTCACTTCGCGAATCTCCTTGCTCCACCCTCGGCAGGGCCGCGGTTGAATTGGATAATGCTAGGCACCGAAAGCGATCCCCTCCTTCCGGTACATCTCCTTCACCAGCTGCAGGATCAGCCCGAGCTCGGACGAGCGGTCGGATTTGCGGGTGCTCATGATGATGGGCGAGACAGCACTCGGCTCGTCGAGCCGGCGGTAGACCACATTGTCACGCCGCAGTCGCTCAACTGAGGCGGGCACGATGCACACACCGCTGTCGGCAGCCACCAGGCCCAGCGCCGTCTGCAGTTCGCGCACCTCATGCACGATAGCCGGCTTCACCTCCCTGGCGCGGAACAGCGCGAGCACCTGGTCGGCGAAGCTTGGCCGCGGCACCTTCGGGTAGACCACCAGCGCGTTGCCAGCCAGCTCCTCCAGGCGCAGCAGGCCGGTGCGCGATGAGAGCGGGTGAGTGAGCGGCAGCGCCACGCACAGCGTCTCGTTGCGCAGCAGCCGGCGGTCGATCAGCGGGTCGTCGAACGGGATGCGGCCGAAGCCGACATCGATGCGGCCTTCCTTCAGCGCGGCCACCTGCTCGATCGAGGTCATCTCCAGCAGCGACAGCTCCACCTTCGGCCGCGCGGCGCGGTAGCGGCGGATCACCTCCGGCAGGTAGCCGTAGAGCGTGGAGGCCACGAAGCCCACGCCCAGCAGCGTACGCTCCGCCGTGCGCATGCGGGCGGCCATCGCCTTCATCTCGTCCATGCGCTCCAGCACCTGCACCGCCTGCTCGAACAGCAGGCGGCCGGCATCGGTCAGCGCCAGCGGGCGGCTGGCGCGGTCGATCAGCGCCACGCCGAACTCGTCCTCCAGTTGCTGGATGGCGCGGCTCAGCGGCGGCTGGGCGATGTGCAGCTTCTCGGCCGCGCGGGTGAAGTTGCGCTCCCGCGCCACGGCCACGAAGTAGCGGAGCTGGCGTGACTCCACACTATACCTCCCAGGTATCGGTGCGACCTTTTTAGTCTTGGAATGTTCATCGGGGAATGGGGCATCTGGGCGGCACGGCAGCCAGGCCGGCCAAGACCAGGAGGACACCGCCCATGCTCGACAGCGTGCAGACCACCGTGTCGGCCGCGCTTGAGGACGATGCCGACCAGGGCATCTTCCGCGTGGCCCGCGACATCTTCACCGATCCCGCGCTCTTCGAGCTGGAGATGAAGCACATCTTCGAAGGCAACTGGATCTACCTGGCGCATGAAAGCCAGATCCCGAACGCCAACGACTACTTCACCACCTGGATGGGCCGGCAGCCGATCTTCATCGCGCGCAACCGGCAGGGCGAGCTGAACGCCTTCGTCAATGCCTGCAGCCACCGCGGCGCCATGCTGTGCCGGCACAAGAAGGGCAACAAGGCGACCTACACCTGCCCGTTCCATGGCTGGACCTTCAACAACAACGGCAAGCTGCTGAAGGTGAAGGACCCCGACGGCGCGGGCTATCCCGACAGCTTCAACAAGGGCGGCAGCCACGACCTCACGAAGGTCGCGCGCTTCGAAAGCTACCGCGGCTTCCTGTTCGGCAGCCTGAACGCCGACGTGAAGCCCCTGGCCGAGCACCTGGGCGAGGCGGCGAAGATCATCGACCTGATCGTGGACCAGTCGCCAGAGGGGCTGGAGGTTCTGCGCGGTTCCTCCACCTACGTTTATGACGGCAACTGGAAGCTGCAGACCGAGAACGGCGCGGACGGCTACCACGTCACCGCCGTGCACTGGAACTACGCCGCCACGACCAGCCGCCGCCAGGAGGCAGCGCGCGAGGACAAGACGCGGGCGATGAGCGCCGGCGGCTGGGCCAAGCAGGGCGGCGGCTTCTACAGCTTCGAACACGGCCACCTGCTGCTCTGGACCAACTGGGCGAACCCGCAGGACCGGCCGAACTGGGACCGGCGCGAGGAGCTGGCCGCGCAGTTCGGCCAGGCGCGCGCAGACTGGATGGTGCAGCGCAGCCGCAACCTCTGCCTCTATCCCAATGTCTACCTGATGGATCAGTTCTCCTCGCAGATCCGCACCTACCGGCCGATCGCGGTGGATAAGACCGAGGTGACGATCTACTGCATCGCGCCCAAGGGTGAAGCGGCGGAGGCCCGGCCGCGCCGCATCCGCCAGTACGAGGATTTCTTCAACGCCTCCGGCATGGCCACGCCGGACGACCTGGAGGAGTTCCGCGCCTGCCAGTTCTCCATGAATGCCCGTGCCGCACGCTGGAACGACATGACGCGCGGCGCCGCCCACTGGCTGCCGGGCCCCGACGCGGCGGCCGAGGCGATCGGCCTCAACCCGCTGATGAGCGGCGTAAAGACCGAGGATGAGGGCCTCTTCGTCGTGCAGCACAAATACTGGCAGGAGGCGATGCAGCGCGCCCTGGCCAGCGAAGCCGAAGGGTAGGGAGCGCCGCTATGACCACCGTGATCGAAGCCCCCGCAAGCAGCTTCACCCGCGCCGACGCCGAGGCCTTCCTCTACCGCGAGGCCCGCGCGCTGGACGACAAGGACTGGGATGCCTGGCTCGCCTGCTACGCCGCCGATGCCGAGTTCTGGATGCCGTCCTGGGACGACGACGACAGGCTGGTTGCGGATCCGCAGACCGAGATCTCCCTGATCTGGTACGGCGACCGCGGCGGGCTTGAAGACCGAGTGTTCCGAATTCGCACCGAGCGCAGCAGCGCCACCTCCCTGCCGGAGCCGCGCACCAGCCACAACATCGCCAATGTGGAGATCCTGGAGCAGGCCGGCGGGCTGTTGAAGCTGCGCTTCAACTGGACCACGCACAGCTTCCGCTACAAGGCCACCGACACCTATTTCGGCACCTCGTTCTACACCATCGACACCACCGGCGACCGGCCGCTGATCCGCAGCAAGAAGGTGGTGCTGAAGAACGACTACATCCACCACGTCATCGACGTGTACCACGTGTGAGCGCCGCGCCATGACCCACAGCATTGCGCTCACCTTCGAAGACGGCGTCACGCGCTTCGTGGAGTCCCGTCCGGGCGAGACGGTGGCCGACGCCGCCTATCGCCTCGGCATCAACATCCCGCTGGATTGCCGCGACGGCGCCTGCGGCACCTGCAAGTGCCGCGTGGACTCCGGCAGCTACGACGGCGGCTCCTACATCGAGGACGCGCTGAGCGAGGAGGAAGCCGCCTCGGGCCTCGCCCTGGCATGCCAGGCACGGCCCCGCTCCGACCTGGTGGTGGCCATCCCGGCCGCTTCCACTGCGTGCAAGACGCGGCCGCAGGGCTTCGAAACCACGCTGCGCGGCGTGCAGCGGCTGTCGCCCACCACGCTGGCCTTCACGCTGGAGCGGCCTGCTGGGTTCGCCTTCCTGCCGGGGCAATACGTGAACCTGCGCGTGCCCGGAACCGACCAGCAGCGCGCCTATTCCTTCAGCTCCGCCCCGGGGGCCGAGGCGCTGTCCTTCCTGGTGCGCGACATCCCCGATGGGCTGATGAGCGGGTGGCTGCGCGCCGCCCAGCCGGGCGCGCGGATGGAGTTCACCGGCCCGGCCGGCAGCTTCTACCTGCGCCCGCCGGCCCGGCCGCTGCTGCTGCTGGCGGGCGGCACGGGCCTCGCCCCCTTCCTGGCCATGCTCGGCGCACTGGCCGAGGCGGGCTGCCCCCAGCCGGTGCGCCTCGTCTATGGCGTGACCAACGATGAGGACCTGGTGGGCCTCGCCGAGATCGAGGCGCTTGGCGCGCGCCTGCCGGATTTCGCCTGCATCACCACCGTGGCGAGGGCGGACAGCCCGCATCCGCGCAAGGGCTATGTGACCGACCACGTGGCGGCGGACTGGCTGCACGGCGGCGCGGCGGACCTCTACCTGTGCGGCCCGCCGCCGATGGTGGAGGCGGTGCGCAGTTGGCTCGGCGCGCAGGGCATCTCGCCTGCGGCCTTCCACTACGAGAAGTTCACCCCCAGCGCGCCGGCCGAACCCGCGCGGCGGGCGGCATGAACAGCTTCCCCCACCGCTTCGCCGGCCGTAGCGCCATCGTCACCGGCGCGGCCCAGGGCATCGGGCGCGAGGTGGCGCTGCGCCTGGTGCGCGAAGGCGCACGCGTGGCGCTGGTGGACCGCTCGGCGCTGGTGGAGGAGGTGCGGCAGGAGGCTGGCGAGCACGCCATCGCCGTCGTTGCCGATCTTGAAACCCATGAAGGCGCCACCGCGGCCGTGCGGCATGCCCGCGAGGCCTTCGGCGGCGTGGACATCCTGATCAACAATGTCGGCGGCACGATCTGGATGCGGCCCTATGCCGAATACGGGGAAGCGCAGATCGAGGCGGAGATCCGGCGTTCCCTGTTCCCCACGCTGTGGTGCTGCCATGCCGTGTTGCCCGCGATGCTGCAGGCGGGCGGCGGCGTGATCGTCAACCTCTCCTCGGTGGCCACGCGCGGCATCAACCGCGTGCCCTATGCCGCCGCAAAGGGTGGGGTGAATGCCATCACCGCGTGCCTGGCGATGGAATACGCCGAGCATGGGATCCGCGTGGTGGGCGTGGCCCCCGGCGGCACAGAGGCGCCGCCGCGCCGCATCCCGCGCAACGCCGCCGAGCCCACCGCGCAGGAAACCATGTGGATGCAGCAGGTGGTGGCGCAGACCAAGGCCTCCAGCCTGATGCACCGCTACGGCACCACGGCCGAACAGGCCGCGGCGATCCTGTTCCTGGCCTCCGACGAGGCCTCGTACGTCACCGGGGTCACCCTGCCCGTGGCGGGCGGGGACCTCGGCTGAACCAACACCCCCCAACCGATCCCCACCGAGGAGACGCGACATGAGCGACAGCCTGATGGACACGAAGGAGGTCAAGGACCTCCTGATGAAGGTGAGCAACCTCGGCGATGGCACCGGCGATGTGCGCCTGAAGCGCATCATCCACCGCGTGGTGTCCGACGCGATGCGCACCATCGAGGATTTCGACATCCAGCCGGACGAGTTCTGGTCGGCGATGTCCTACCTGACCCGCCTCGGCCAGGCGAACGAGTTCGGCCTGCTGGTGCCGGGCCTCGGGCTTGAGACCTTCCTCGACCTGCGGATGGACCAGGCCGAGCGCAAGGCCGGCCTGGAAGGCGGCACGCCGCGCACCATCGAAGGCCCGCTCTGGATCGCCGGCGCGCCGCTGTCGAAGGGCGAGGCGCGGCTGGACGACGGCACGGAGCAGGGCGAGGTGCTGTTCATGGAAGGCCAGGTGCGAGACATGGAAGGCAAGCCGGTGGCCGGCGCGATCGTGGACGTGTGGCACGCCAACACCAAGGGCGGCTATTCCTTCTTCGATCCGTCCCAGGCCAAGTACAACCTGCGCCGCCGGATCGAGACCGACGCCGAGGGCCGCTACCGCTTCCGCTCCATCCTGCCCGCCGGCTATGCCTGCCCGCCGGATGGCGTGACGCAGCAGCTGCTGGATGCGCTGAACCGCCACGGCCACCGCCCGGCGCATGTGCACTTCTTCGTCACCGCCCCCGGCTTCCGCAAGCTGACCACGCAGATCAACATCGACGGCGACGAGTACCTGCACGACGACTTCGCCTTCGCCACGCGCGACGGGCTGATCCCCGAAGTGCGCCGCATCGAGGATGCGGAGAAGGTCCGCGCCAAGGGCCTGAACGCCCCCTATGCCGAGATCACCTTCGATTTCGTGCTGCATGCCGAGGCCGCCGCCGCGCCCAACACGGTGGTGAACCGCGAGCACGCCCCGGCGGGCTGACGCCGCCAGCCTCCCCCGCCCCCTTCCCGGCCCGGGCGGGGGAGGCGCCTTCCCTCGAATCTCCCCCGCCATGAACGGGCGCGCGCCGCACGCCCGCAGGAGCGCGCATGCCCGACAGCCTCGCCCTCGTTCCCGCGGACCTGCGGAACGACCTTTCCATCCACAGCATCCGCAGCACCATCGTGGACGTGCCGACGGTGCGCCGGCACAAGCTCTCCTCCCTCTCCGTCACCGCGCAGAGCTACGTGATCGTGGAAGTCACGCTGGCCAACGGCGCCACCGGCATCGGCGAGGCCGCAACGCTGGGCGGACCACGCTGGAGCGAGGAGAGCGTGGAAGCCATCAAGGCCAATATCGACGCGCACCTGGCCCCCGCCCTCATCGGCCAGCCGGCCCATAGGTTCGAATCCGCCTCCGCGCTGGTGGATGGCGCGGCCAGGCGCAACAACGCCGCCAAGGCCGCGATCGACACCGCGCTGCATGATGCCGTCGGCCGCACGCTGGGCATCCCCGTCGCGCAGCTGCTCGGCGGCACGGTGCGCGACAGCTTCCCGGTGCTCTGGACCCTGGCCTCCGGTGATCCCGGCCAGGAGATCGAGGAAGCCGAGGCCAAGCTCGCCGCCCGCCTGCACGACACCTTCAAGGTGAAGATCGGCGCCCAGGCGCCGGCGGCGGACCTCGCCCGGCTAGCCCGCCTCGCCGGCGCCCTCGGCGGCCGCGCACGGCTGATCGTGGATGCCAACCAGGCCTGGGACGAAACCACGGCCGCGCGCTGCCTGCCGGCGCTGGCCGATCTCGGCGTGGCGCTGGTGGAACAGCCGCTGCCGGCCTGGAACATCGCCGGCCTCGCCCGCCTGCGCAGCCGGCCCGGCGTGCCGATCATGGCGGACGAGTGCGTGTTCTCTGCGCACGACATGCTGGAGGTGGCGCGCCAGGCGGCGGCCGACGTGGTGTCTCTGAAGCTGGTGAAGCACGGCTCGCTGCCGAACCTGAAGCGCGTGGCCGGCATCGCGGAGGCCGCGGGCATCGGCCTCTATGGCGGCTGCCTGCTGGAAAGCTCCATCGGCGCCGCAGCCCACCTGCACGGCTTCGCCACGCTGCGCGAGCTGGCCTGGGGCTGCGAGCATTTCGGCCCGCAGATCCTCACCGGCGACCTGGTGGTGGAGCCGCTGCGCTTCGCCGATTTCTGCGTGCACCTGCCGGAAGGCCCCGGCCTCGGCGTCACGCTCGACCGCGATCGCCTGCGCCACTACGCGCGCGGCTGAAGGAGGCAGGAGTGCTCTACCATGTCCGCATGGACGTCCATCCGCCGCGCGACATGCCGGCGGCCGAGTTCGATGCCCTGAAGGCCGCCGAGAAGGTGCGTGCCGAGGAGCTGCAGCGCCAGGGCAAGTGGCGCCACCTGTGGCGCATCGCCGGGGCCTACGCGAACGTCAGCATCTTCGACGTGGCCGACCACGACGAGCTGCACGCCATCCTCAGCACCCTGCCGCTGTTCCCCTTCATGCACATGCAGGTAACGCCGCTGGCGCGCCACCCTTCCGTCATCGGTTGAGAACACCCGTCCCCCAACCGCGCGCCTCGTCTATCCCGGCGGCGCCGACTCCCGCGCCATCTCGCGCAGGCGGAACTTCTGGATCTTGCCGCTCGGTGTGCGCGGGAGCTCGGCCACGATCTCCAGCCGCTCGGGCATGTACTGCCGCGCCATCTTCTGCGCTTCCAGGTACGTCACCATCTCGGCCATGCCCAGCGTTGCCCCCTCGCGAAGCCGCACATAGGCGCAGGCCCGCTCGCCAAGCCGCGGGTCGGGAAAGCCCACCACGGCCACCTCGGCCACCGCCGGGTGGCGGTAGAGCAGCCCTTCCACCTCCACCACCGGGATGTTCTCCCCGCCGCGGATGATGATGTCCTTCGACCGGCCGGCGATGCGGATGTAGCCCTGCGCATCCATGCGCGCGAGGTCCCCGGTGTCGAACCAGCCGTCGGGGTCGGTCGGGTCCAGCTCCGGCCGCTTGAGGTAGCCGGCGAAGTTGGAGCAGCCGCGCACCTGCAGGCTGCCCTCCGCACCCGGCGGAAGCACCTCGCCGCTGGCACCCAGGATGCGCAACTCCATCCCCGGCAGCGGGCAGCCATCGGTGGTGGTTGCCCGCTCCTCGTCGTCCTCGATGCGCGTGGTGGTGACCGCGCCGTTCTCCGACATGCCCCAGGCGGAGATGATCGCCGACCCCAGCACCTGCCGTGCCTTGGCCACCAACGCGCGCGGAATGGGCGCACCGGCCGAGACGAACACGCGCAGGCTGGGCGTGGCTTCGCCGGTCTGCGCCACATGCTCGGTGAGGTCGTTCAGGAACGGCGTGGCCCCCATGGTGAAGCTCGCCCGCTCCTCGCGCACCTGGCGCGCCATCTCGGGGGCGGTGAAGATGTCCTGCAGCACCGCCGTGCCGCCCAGCATCACCGGCAGCACGATGCCGTACATGAAGCCCAGCTGGTGCGCGAGCGGCGAGGGCATGTGGATCACATCGTCCCCGCCCAGCCCCAGCCGCGCGGCGAACGGGCCGAGATTCGACAGCATGGTGTTGGAGGTGTGCATCACCCCCTTCGGCTCGCCCGTGGTGCCGCTGGTGTAGAGCAACTGGATGATGTCGTCGGCCGATAGCGGCGCCTGTGCGAACGCCACCGGGTCGCCCGCGGGCTCCAGCAGGCGGTCGAAGGCCTGCGCCCCCGCACCGCCCGCCACGAACACGTGGCGCAGCGTCGGCACCTCGGCCTGCACCTCGGCGGCCATGGCCGGATAGTCGAAGCCGCGGAACCGGTGCGGCACCACCAGCACCTTGGATTCCGCCAACCCCAGCATGAAGCGCAACTCGCGCTGCCGGAAGATCACCATCAGCGGATTGCTCACCGCCCCCAGCTTGAGGCAGGCGAGATGCAGCACCGAGAACTCCCACCAGTTCGGCAGCTGGAACGAGACCACATCGCCCGGCCCCACCCCGCGCTCGCGCAACGACAGCGCGACCCGCGTGGCCAGCGCATCCAGCTCCCGATAGCTGATGCGCCGCTCCTCGCCGTTCTCGCTGCGGCGGGCGACGATGGCGGTGCGCTCAGGCGTGGCCGCCACCGCGCGGGCCAGGTGGTCCCGCAAGGTTGCGTCGCCCCAATGGCCCGCGGCGCGGGCCGCCGGCCCGCGGGCGGCGAGGCGTTGCTGCTGTGGGGTCATCGTTGTCCTCCCTGCGCGCGGCGCCTCAGCGCCTGGCGTATTGCACCGCCACCTTGCCGGCCCGTTCGCGCGCGACGATCAGCTTCATGATCTGCGCGGTGCCGTCGCCGATCTCGAGGCCCATCACATCCCGCAGGCGCTGCTGGTGCGGCAGGTCCATCGACCAGCCGTAATGGCCATGGGTGAGCAGGCACTGGTGGATCACGTCCACCGCCGTCTTGGGGCCGAGCCACTTGCACATCGCGGCCTCGGCGGTGTGCGGCGCGCCGTCGTCGCGCAGGCGCAACGTGTGGTAGCAGAGCTGGCGCACGGCGGCGACCAGCCCCTCCCCTTCCGCAAGCGGAAAGGTCACGCCCTGGTACTGCGCGATCGGCGCGCCGAAGGCCTCCCGCTGGCCGACATAGGTCCAGCTTTCGTCGAGCGAGGCCTGGGCGGCGGCGCAGCACTGCAGGCCGATCAGCGCGCGGCTGTAATCGAAGCCCTGCATCACCTGCACGAAGCCCTGGCCTTCCTCGGCAAGGCGGTGGCTGGCGGGGATGCGCACGTCGTCGAAGAAGATCGAGCCGCGGCCGATGGCATGGCTGCCGAGATCGGTGAAGCGGGTGGTCGAAACGCCCTTCGCGTCCATCGGCACCAGGAAGGCCGAGACGCCGCGTGCACCGGCCCCGGCCGGGCCGGTGCGGGCGAAGATCACCGCGGCATCGGCCTGGTCGGCCATGGAGATCGACGACTTCTCGCCGTTCAGCACGTAGTGGTCGCCGTCGCGCCGTGCGGAAAGCTGCAGGTTCGCCGCATCCGACCCGCCGCGCGGCTCCGTGAGCCCGATGCAGAACAGCGCCTCGCCGGCCACGATGCGGCCGATCCAGTGCGCGGCCAGATCGGGGGCGGCATGGCGCGCGATGATCTGGCCGTTGAGCGAGGCGAGCAGCGGGATGTAGCCAACATTGATGTCGGCATGGCTGATCGCCTCGATGGCGATCCCGGCGGTCACGCTGGGCGCGCCCAGGCCGCCGAAGCGCTCCGGCAGGTCGGCGCCGATCAGCCCCAGGGCCCCCATCTCGCGGAGCAGCGCGCGGTCCACCCGCGCCGCCTTCTCGCGTGCCATATAGCCTGGCGCGATGCGCTCGCGGGCGAAGCGCTGCGCGGCCTCCTGGAAGGCGCGCTGGTCGTCGGACAGGGCGGAGGTCATTTCTGGAACTTGCGGAAGTCGGGCTTGCGCTTCTCGTTGAAGGCGCGCACGCCTTCCTTCGATTCGTCGCTGGCGTAGTACATCGACAGCGCCTGCATCCCCATGCCGCCGATGCCGCGGATGCTGTCGGTGTCGGCGTTGAAGGAACGCTTGGCGATGGCCAGGGCCGTCGGGCTGCGCTCCATGATCTCGGCGCACCACTTCGCCACCTCGGCATCGAGCTGGTCGTGCGGCACCACGGCATTCACCAGCCCCATGCGCTCGGCCTCGGCGGCGGTGTAGCGGCGGCACAGATACCAGATCTCGCGCGCCTTCTTCTCGCCCACCACACGGGCGAGATAGGCGGTGCCGAAGCCGGGATCGACCGAGCCGACCTTGGGGCCGACCTGGCCAAACTGGGCCTTCTCGGAGGCGATGGTGAAGTCGCACAGCGTGGCCAACACGTTGCCGCCGCCGATGGCATAGCCCTGCACGCGGGCGATCACCGGCTTGGGCACCTCGCGGATGATCGACTGCAACTCCTCCACCGGCAGGCCGATGATGCCGCGCCCGTCGTAGTTGCCGTCATGCGCCGACTGGTCGCCGCCGGTGCAGAAGGCCCGGTCCCCGGCGCCGGTCAGCACGATCGCACCGATCGACTTGTCCCAGCCGGCGCGGTTGAAGGCGTGGATCAACTCCTCGCAGGTCTTGCCGCGGAAGGCGTTCATCACCTGCGGGCGGTTGATGGTGATGGTGGCCACGCCGTCGGCCACGGCATAGAGGATGTCTTCGTATTGCATGCTGGGTCTCCTCAACCGGCCATGGTCAGGCCGCCGGACACGCTCAACACCTGGCCGGTGATGTAGGCCGCGTCGTCGCTGGCGAAGAACAGGATGGCGCCGGGCAGGTCCTCCGGGTCGCCGATGCGCCCCATGGGCACGGCGCGGCGGAAGGCCTCGTCCAGCTTCTCGGGGTTCCCCGCGCCTTCCTTGTAGCCGGCGAACAGCGCCGTCTGGGTGGGGCCGGGGCAGACCACGTTCACGGTGATGCCGTGGCGGGCGTGCTCGCGGGCGAGTGTCTTGGAGAAGCCGAGCAGCCCGGCCTTGCAGGCGGCATAGACCGCCTCGCCGGTGGAACCGACGCGGGCGGCGTCCGACGCGATGTTGATGATGCGGCCGTGCTTGCGCGCCAGCATGCCCGGCAGCACGGCGTGGTGCATGTTGAGCGCGCCGACAAGGTTGATGGCGATCAGCTTCTGCCATTCCTCGGGCGTGCTGTCCTTGAACAGCCGGAACACGTCCCACCCCGCATTGTTCACCAGGGCGCCGACGGGGCCGAGCGCGGCCTCGGCGGCGGCCACCGCGGCGGCAACGCCCGCATGGTCGGTGATGTCGCAGGTGAAGGCCTGGGCCTTGCCGCCCTGGCCGGTGATGGCGCCGGCCACGCGCTCGGCGGCGGCGCCGTCGCGGTCGAACACCGCCACCCGGGCGCCAGCCTCGGCGAAGCGACGGCACGTAGCACCCCCGATCCCGCCGCCTCCGCCAGTCACGATCACCGTCTTTCCGTCCAGCCCGCGCATGGTTCCCTCCGCGGCGGCCTGCCGGATTTCGCTTGGCCGCGCTAATGCATCAAGGGTATGATGCATTTTAGAGCAAATGGCAATACCTTGATGAATATCTCTCTGGCACCCGCTTCAGACGATGCCGCGGCTCGGTTCGACATCGCCAACCGGCTGTTCCTGCGGCTGTACCAGGCCTCCAACCTGATGCACAAAACCGGCACGCGCGCGGTGGCGGGCTTCGGCGCCACCACGCAGCAATGGGCGGTGATGGGCGCACTGTCGCGCCCGCGGGTGCGCGAGCAGGGCATGACCGTGAAGGACCTGATGGCGTTCCTGATGGTCAGCCGGCAGAACCTCACCGCCGTGCTGGACCGGGTGGAGGCGGGCGGGCTGGTGGAGCGGGTGCGGACTGGCGGCGGTGATGGGCGGCTGCGCCATGTGCGGCTGACCGAGACAGGGCACGCCACCTGGTCATCGATGCTCGAGAGCATCGGGGCATATTACGGCACCGCGCTGACCGGGTTCACCACAGAGGAGTGTGTAACGTTGTTCCGGCTGCTGGACCGGCTGCGTGACAGCCTGAATCGGATCAGCGGAGAACAACAGGAGTAGCGATCGACAAAGAATGGGCTGCCTGCTGTGCGGGCCAATACTATTGGCCGCTTTGGTGCTGGTGGACCGAAGCATCGTGGGCGCGACCCCCGGCAATTGCGACTGCTGCTTCAACGGCAGCGAGCAACCCAGCCTCCCGCAACGCGAAGCACCGGTTCGGTGTGTGGACCATCACGCAGCACGAAGGTTTGCGCTTCCATGACGGATCGCCGGTGCTGGCGCGAGACGTGGTGGCCAGTCTGCGGCGCTCGAGCGGGCACGGCGCCCTTGGCAAGATCCTGATGGCAAACGCCGAACGCGACGACTGGCTCTTCAACGGATGCAGCGACGCCCACCACGCCAGCGGCACCTGCCGCATGGGCACCCCCGCCGACCCGCGCACCGTCGTCGACCCCAACTGCCGCGTCCTCGGCGCCGGCGGCCAGCGCGTCATCGACGCCTCCATCATGCCCGAAGTCCCCCGCGCCAACACCCACCTCACCACCGTCGCCATCGCCGAGAGGAAACGAGGTTCAGGCGCCCAAGCCACCCCCCACCCACGCGAAAACCACCCAAATATCCTGGGGTTCTGCGCGGCCTGTCCGCCTGGAGACAAAGGTGGGGTGGTGGTCATTGGAGCAGCAGTCGACGCCGGAAACCAACATTCGCTGGGCAAACCCCTCTCCGGCGCCGAGACGATCGTCACTCCTTCCCCGACATTGATCGTGTTGCAGCCGGCAGTCACCGGACCAGACGGAACAGCACCTTCGTTGGCGTGACGTAATCGAGTGCGTCTTCGAAGCGTGGCATCCAGCCGCCGGGCTTAAACGGGACGAAGCCGTCGAAGCCCAGCTTGCGCCCGGAGACGGCGAAGCCTGCCGCAGCGAATGCTGTCGCATACTCCGTGACGGACCGGTCCTGCACCACGGTGTTGGTCCGCTCGGCAACCAGCTCGCGCCATTGCGGCCAGAGTGCATTGCCGGTGTGGCAGCCGGTGACGGCGTAGTATACGCTGCCCGGTCGCAACGCTGCGAACATCTCACGGGCATGGGTGGCGATGTCGGGCAGCAGGTAGATCACCTCATGGCTGAACGCGAGGTCGAACTGTGCCTGCAGCCCCGCGATTCCGCTGCCGACGCGAAAGTGCAGCGGCATGGTGCTGGACAGCGCCTCGGCCCGCGCCACCGAAGCCTCGGCGATGTCGATGCCGAGTCCCCGTCGGAACGGTCGCACCGCATACAGGAGACGCAGGAAGCCACCCTGGTTGCACCCGTAGTCAAGGACGTCCCGGCCGGACAGGTCGATCTCCGGCATCAGGCCGATCATGTGTCGCCAAATGGCCGTGTGGCCGTCCGCCATCGCCTCATCGGCGGTTGGGTCCTTGTACCAGGTCGGTATCGTCGGTGTGCCGGTCATACGCCGAACCTCGATTGCAGCAGAAGCGGTAATGGCTGGCAGCCGGGGCGAGGGGGAGCCCGGCTTGACTGGCGACCGACTATGTCTCGCCGCGCCAGGGCGGGAAGGGATCAGGAATGTTGGCCCAGGCCTTCGCGCCCGGGCGCATCTCATTGTCGGTCAGCAGGCAGGCATCGAGGGCGGCGTGTAACCTAGCCTCGTCCATGCCGATGCCGATGAACACGATCTCCTGCCGCCGGTCGCCATACATCGGGTGCCAGGTCTTGCGGATCGTCTCCTGCCATTGCGGATCCTGCGGCCGATGCTGCGGCGGGACGGCGGCCCACCAGTAGCCGGCCGCCTCGTGGCGGCCCACGGCGCCCGCCAACTGCCAGGAGCCGGCCCAGCGCATGCGGGTGGCGAGCCAGAAGAAGCCCTTGGCGCGGATCACGCCCGCCAGATCGTCGCCGAGGAAGCGGTGGAACCGCGCGGGGTGGAAAGGGCGGCGCGCGCGGTAGACGAAGCTGGTGATGCCGAACTCCTCGCTTTCCGGCAGGTGTTCGCCGGCCAGCGCCTGGGCCCAGCCGGCCTGTTGCTGGGCGCGGGCAAAGTCGAAGCGGCCGGTGCCCATCACGCGGTCCAGCGGCACCTGCCCTTGCGTGGCACGAACGATCTCGGCTCCCGGGTTGAAGGTGGCGAGGATGCCCTCAAGGCGCTTCAGTTCCGCCTCGCCGAGCAGGTCGGCCTTGTTCACCACGATCACGTCGGCGAACTCCACCTGCTCCACCAGCAGATCGACCAGCATCCGCCCATCGTCCTCGCCCGCGGTCTCGCCGCGCTGCTCCAAGCTGTCGTGGCTGGCATAGTCGCGTAGGAAGGCGGCTGCATCGACCACAGTCACCATGGTGTCGAGCCGGGCGCTGTCGGCGAGGCTGAACCCCTCCTCGGTGCGGAAGTCGAAGGTGGCCGCCACCGGCATCGGCTCGCTGATGCCGGTGCTCTCGATCAGCAGGTAGTCGAACCGCCCTTCGGCGGCCAGCCGCGCCACCTCCTGCATCAGGTCCTCGCGCAGGGTGCAGCAAATGCAGCCGTTCGACATCTCGACCAGCTTCTCCTCGGTGCGCGAAAGCTGGCCGGCATTGCCCACCAGAGCGGCATCGATGTTCACCTCGCTCATGTCGTTGACGATGACCGCCACGCGCTTGCCCTCGCGATTGGCGAGCACGTGGTTGAGCAGGGTGGTCTTGCCGGCGCCGAGGAAGCCGGACAGGACGGTCACGGGCAGAAGCGTTCTGGCGGCGGTCATTCGAAGATCCCAGGTTCATCAATGCAAAGAAGGAGCCGAGCACGGCGGCTGGGTGGCAGATGGCTGACCGGCGGGGAGCGGTGCAGAATCCCCGGGGCCCAGGTGGGATGGCGGCTGCCCTTGAACAGGCCGACTTGGAGGCGCGCCATCCGGTGCAGCCGACCCTGAGCGTCCTGCCACTGGGTGCCGGGGCCGGCATAGGTGCAGAGCAGGCGCAGGCGAACGGCGTCGACATGGAACAGGCGGCAGGCATCGTCGTTGAGGTGTTCGAGCCGTAGACGGACCGTTCGGGTGCCTGCCACGGTGGCGAAGATGTGAGCCAAGGCCGCGATATCCGCGCCGAGGGCGCCGGCCCGGCGCGACAGTTGCACCCTCAGCGCACGCGCAGCTTCGCCGGGTGCACCGCTGGCCACCAGGCAGACCGGTGGCGCCGGCACCATCGCGGCAAGTTCGTGCGCGGGCGGGAGGCGCGGCCGACGATCCCATACCGCAAGGCCGATCCCGCGATCATGGATGCGCGCCATTGCGCCGGGGCCAAGGCATTGCAGATGCGCGCCCCCGAGGCTCGAAGACCGGGCGCTGCTGCAGGTCCATCCCGCGTCTGCGATGGCTGCGGCTGCGGGTGGCACCTCCTTGGAACCGGCACCCATGTCCACGTCTGGTTTCCTTCCGATTGATGGGTTGTTATGTTATACTATAACGTATATCGAGCAAGCCCTGTCCCAGGAGGTTCCATGTTCCGCCGTTCCTTCACATCCCTGGCTGCCGCAGCATTGGCTGGAGCAGGGCTTGCCGCTGCGCCGGCCCGCGCTGACGATCGGGTGCTCAATGTTGTCGCCCCCTGGCAGGTCACCTCGCTCGATCCGTCGGATACCGGGTACATCGCCGCCCGGATGGGGATCGCCGAGACGATCGTGGGCGTGGAGCCCGACGGCAAGCTGGTCGGGCTGGTTGCCTCCGGCTGGACCCTGGACGACGACCGCCTGACGTGGCGCTTCCCCGTGCGCGCCGGGCTGCGCTTTCATGATGGCACTCCGGTGACGCCGGCGGACATGATCGCGGCGATCGAGCGGGCGCGGGCCAGCGGCGAGACGCTGGGGGCGGTGCCGATCGCCTCGATCAGCGCCGAGGGCTCGACGATGGTGTTGAAGACGACGACGCCGTTCGCCCCCTTGCCCGCCTTCCTGACCGACTACGCCGCCATCGTGCTGGCCCCCTCGGCGCGCGGGGCCGACGGCAAGATCGCCGCCTGGATCGGCACCGGCCCGTATCGCGTTACTGCCATCGATGGTGACCGCAGCGTGGACGTGGCCGCCTTCGACCGTGGTGGCGCGATGCCGGCTGTGCGCCGCGCGCGCTATCACGCGGTGCCCCAGGGTGAGACTCGGGCCTCGATGGTCGAGGCCGGCGATGCGGATGTCGCCTATACGCTGCTTCCGGCCGCGGTGCCGCGCATCAACGCGGGCAGCCGGGCGAAGGTGCAAAGCATCACCATTCCGCGGGCGCGGGTGATGCCGCTGAATGTCGGGCTACCGATCTTCGCCGACCTGCGGGTGCGCCAGGCGATCAACCTCGGAATCGACCGTGCGGGCATTGCCGCCGCCGTGCTGCGCCACCCGCCGAGTGCCGCGACGCAGTTGCTCCCGCCGATCCTGGCGGATTGGCACAACCCGGCGCTGCAGCCTTATGCTCGCGATGTCGCCCGCGCCCGGACGCTGCTTGCCGAGGCGGGCTGGAAGCCTGGCGAGGGCGGGGTGCTGCACAAGGACGGCGCGCCGTTACGCTTCACCATTCTGGTGCTGGCCAATCGCCCGGAGCTGCCGCCCATGGCCGCGGCGATGCAGGCCCAGCTGCGCGAGCTCGGCATCGACATGCAGATACGCACCGGGCCCGGCAGCATCGTGCCGCAGGCGCAGCGCGATGGCACCTTCCAGGCCGGGCTGGTCGGGCGCACCTATGTCAACGTGCCCGACCCGATCGGCAC
>CANHCJ010000013.1 GCA_947458025.1 Rhodospirillales bacterium
GAATTCCTCGCCTGGGCGGCCAGCTACGACAGCGCGGGCGCGGACCAGCGCAGCCTGGTGCGGCACGAGGCCTGGCTGGCCGCCCTGCCATGCCCGGTGCTGCGGCTTGATGGCGGCCAGCCGGCGGAGGAGGTGCTGGCGGCGGCACTGGCCGGGCTCGGGCGCGGCTGAGGCGCAACGCCATATTGCAGGTATGTTGCGGTGGGCGGTTGGATGCGCGGCCGTGCATGCCCATGTAGGCGCCGTCTGGCCATTCGATGCGGGGTCTGCGCCGGCGCGCCCGCACCCACCGTCAACCGCTCTCGCAAGAAGAGCAAACAACAGGGCCCGCGGCGAACGCTGCGGGGGAAGCGCATGAACCGCCGTTCCGTCGTCCGCAACGCCGGCCTTGGGGCCGTCGCCGCCACCGCCCTTGCCGCACCCGCCATCGCGCAGGGGGCGCCGGAGGTGCGCTGGCGCATGACCTCCAGCTTCCCCAAGAGCCTCGACACGCTCTATGGCGCCGGCGAGCACTTCGTGCGCCGCGTGGCGCAGCTGACCGACAACAAGTTCCAGATCCGCCTGTTCGCCGCCGGCGAGATCGTGCCCGCGCTGCAGGCGCTGGATGCCACGCAGAACGGCACGGTGGAGTGCAGCCACACCGCTTCCTACTACTACGTCGGCAAGGACCCCACCTTCGCCTTCGACACCGCGGTGCCGTTCGGGCTCAACACCCGCCAGCACAATGCCTGGGTGTACCATGGCGGCGGGCTGGAGCTGATGCGCGAGTTCTACAAGGCGTACGACGTGACCGCCTACCTGCTGTCGCACACCGGCGCGCAGATGGGCGGATGGTACCGCAAGGAGATCCGCAACCTGGATGATCTCAAGGGCCTCAAGATGCGCATCGGCGGGTTCGCCGGCCAGGTGCTGACCAAGCTGGGCGTGGTGCCGCAGCAGATCGCCGGCGGCGACATCTACTCGGCGCTGGAGAAGGGCACGATCGACGCCGCCGAGTGGGTGGGGCCGTACGACGACCAGAAGCTGGGCTTCAACAAGGTGGCGCCGTTCTACTACTACCCCGGCTGGTGGGAAGGCGGGGCGGCGCTGTCGCTGTTCGTGAACCAGAAGGCGATCGACGCGCTGCCGGAAGTCTACCGCAATGCCATCGAGGCGGCGGCGGGCGAGGTGGTGGCGTGGTCGGTGGCCAAGTACGACGCGCAGAACCCGCGCGCGCTGCGCGAGCTGGTGGCGTCCGGCACGCGCCTGGCGCCGTTCCCGCAGCCGGTGCTAGAGGCCTGCTTCAACGCGGCGCAGGAGCTGTACACCGAGACCGCGGCGGCCAACCCGCGCTTCAAGCGGGTGCTGGACCACTACATGGCGTTCCGGCGCGAGCAGGTGCTGTGGTCGCGCGTGGCCGAGGGCAGCTTCGACACCTTCATGGCGCGGCTTTCGGCCAACAACCGGATCTGATCCGGCTGGGATAACCGCGAAGCGCCCCGCCGGGATGGCCCGGCGGGGCGTTTTTCGTCAGGCGGCCGGAACCGGCAGCAGCACGTGGCAGGTGGGATCGGCGGGATCGAGGCGGACCCAGACGCGGCGGCCGATGAGGTCGTGCACGTCGCGCAGGCGGCGCACGGGGGCGGACTGGAAGCGCAGCTCGCTGCCATCCGGCGCCTCGGCGGTGGCGGTGATGATCCAGCGATAGGGCACGCCGACATCGATGCCGCGCGGGTCGAAGCCGCGGCCGATGTCGATCACCGTGGCCTGGCGCCACTCGCCGCGCTCCACCAGCGCCTCCCAGCGGCGGCGGTGGCGGAAGACGGCGCGCACGAAGCTCACGACCATGCCCAGCACGCCGGCGGCGAGCACCAGCAGCACGCCCGATTCCAGGTGGGTGCGCGTGGTCCAGTTCTGCCAGGCCACGGCCATGACCAGCAGCCAGACGAAGAGCAGCATCAGGGTGAAGGCCATCGATGCCACGTCGGCCATGCGCGGCCAGCCATTCGGCGGGAAGGGCGGCGGTTCGGTTGTCGGGGGGCGGCTCATGCGCGGCGCTTGCTTTCCAGGAAGTGGCGCATGCGCGCGGCGGGCTCCGGCGTGGTCCAGGCCTCGGCGAAGGCGTCGATCCCGGCCGAGATGGCGCCGGCCATGCCGCGCTCCTCCCATTCCAGAATCAGGCGCTTCTGCAGGGCCAGCGCATGGGGCGCGCCGGCCAGCACGTCCGCCAGCACGCGGTCGATGGCGGCATCCAGCTCCGCCGCCGGCACCACCTCCTCCACCATGCCCCATTCCAGGGCCTTGCGCGCGTCGAAATTCTCGCCGGTGAGCAGGATGCGGCGGGTGCGGCCCCAGCCGATGAGCTGCGGCAGCAGGGCGGCCTCGATCACGCTGGGGATGCCCACGCGCACCTCCGGCATGCCCATCACCGCGTCGTCGCTGGCGATGCGCATGTCGCAGGCCGCCGCCACCTCCAGCCCGCCGCCCAGGGTGTAGCCCCGCATGCGCGCGATCACCGGCACCGGCAGGGCGCGGATGGCGTGGCAGACATTGTGCAGCTGGGTGATGAAGCTGCGCGCCGTGGCGGGGGTGAGGCCGGCCATCTCGCGGATGTCGGCCCCGCCGATCATCGCCCGCTCACCGGCGCCCGAGAGCACGGCAGCGCGCAGGTTGGGTTCGCCGGCCAGGGCGCGGAAGGCGGCCTCCAGCTCCGCCGACAGGGCGGAGTTCAGCACGTTGAGCTTGGCGGCGTTGTCGATCACCACGCGGGCGATGCGGCCTTCGGGCCGGTCTTCGAACGATGTCACGATCTGCGCCATTCGGCGTCTTCCTTCCGGCTGGACAAGCGTTGGCGGCGTGCCAACCTTAGGGATGATCTAGAGGAGGATGCGATGGCACAAAAGCTGGCGACGCTGGGTGGCGGGTGCTTCTGGTGCCTGGAGGCGGTGTATCTGGGCCTGCGCGGCGTGAGCGCGGTGATGAGCGGCTATGCCGGCGGGCACGTGGAGAACCCGAGCTACGAGGAGGTCTGCGCCAAGCGCACCGGGCATGCCGAGGTGGTGCAGATCACCTACGACGACGCCGAGGTCAGCTTCGAGGACCTGCTGCGGGTGTTCTTCACCATCCACGACCCGACCACCAAGGACCGGCAGGGGCACGACGTGGGGCCGCAATACCGATCCATCATCCTCACCCACGACGACGCCCAGCGCGACGCCGCCGAGAAGATGATCGCCGAGATCACCCAGGCCGGGATCTGGGAGGGGACGATCGTGACCGAGATCGTGGCCCTGGATAAGTTCTGGCCGGCGGAGGAGGAGCACCACAACTACTTCGCGCGCAACCCGTGGAGCGGGTATTGCCGGGCGGTGGTGGCGCCGAAGGTGATGAAGTTCCGCAAGGTGTTTGCCGATCGGGTCAAGGCGGCGGTGGCTTGAAGGAAGGATTCTTCTTTTTCTGAAGAAAAAGAAGCAAAAAGACTTTCCCCTCCGCAGCTTCGTCGCCCGGGATGTTCTTCCCCGGCGGTGACGCTGCGGACGGGGAAAAGTTTTTTGGTTCTTTTTTTCAAAAAAGAACCACTTCCCTTCCCTTGATTGCGACATTTCCATGAAACCATCGCGGAACGCTTGAGCACAGGCGCCACCTGGGCAAAGTGGGAGGCCCCACGCCCCGGAGGCCGACATGCTCAAGCGCCTTGCCCTTGCCGTTTCCCTCGCCCTGGCGGCAGCCCAGCCGGCGGCCGCGCAGCCGTTCCACTTCGTCGCCCTCGGCGACATGCCGTACACCCTGCCCGGCGACTACGCGAAGTTCGACCGGCTGATCGCGGCGATCAATGCCACCAGGCCGGCCTTCTCGGTGCATATCGGCGACATCAAGTCCGGCTCCACGCTGTGCTCCGACGAGATCTTCCAGAAGGTGCTGGACCAGTTCGCCACCTTCGAGCAGCCGCTGCTCTACACGCCGGGCGACAACGATTGGACCGACTGCCACCGCCGCAACAATGGCGCGATGGACCCGCTGGAGCGGCTGGCCCGGCTGCGCGCGATGTTCTTCCCCGACCCCACCGCCTCGCTGGGGCGGGCGAAGCTGGCGGTGGAGAGCCAGTCGCGCGCCATGGCCGACCGGTTCGCCACCTTCGTGGAGAACCAGCGCTGGAGCCATAACGGGGTGATGTTCGCCACCGTGCACGTGGTCGGCTCCAACAACAATTTCGAGCCGCGCCCGGGGGCGGCGCAGGAGTATCTCGCGCGCAACGCGGCCAATATCGCCTGGATCGACGACACCTTCGCCCGCGCCCGCGCCGCCGGCAGCAAGGCGGTGGTGCTCTCCTGGCAGGCGCAGACGCTGGACGTGACCACGCCCTATGGCGTGATGCCGCCGGCCTCCGGCTTCATCGACACGGTGGAGGCGGTGGCGCGCGGGGCGCGCGAGTTCCCGGGCCCGGTGCTGGTGATCCATGGCGACGAGCACGAGTTCCAGATCGGCGTGCTGAAGGATTCGAAGCTGAAGCCGATCCCGAACGTGGTGCGGCTGGAGGTGTTCGGCGCCGCCCAGGTACATGCGGTGAAGGTGCTGGTGGACGCGGACAGCCCCGGCGTGTTCGGCTTCGTGCCGCTGATGGTGCGCGAGAACGGGCGCTACTGAGCCAGCTTCACCGCGCCGGAGGCGGCCAGCGCGGCGATTGCGGCCTCGCTCCGGCCCAGGGCGCGCAGCACCTCGGCGGTGTGCTCGCCCAGGCGCGGCGCCGGGGTGCGGATGGCGCCGGGGGTGGCGCCGAGGCGCGGCACCACCGCGTGGTGGGCGACGTGGCCCAGATCCGCATCCGGCAGTTCCACCAGGATCTCGCGTTCGGCCACGTGCGGGTCGGCGATCAGCTGGTCGATGTCATACACCGGGGCGGCGGTGATCTCGGCCTTCTCGAAGATCGCCAGCACCTCGGCACTGTCGCGCGCGGCGATGAAGGCGGCGATGGGGGCCTCGCATTCGGCGGCGTTGGCCACGCGGGCGGTGTTGTTGGCGAAGCGGGGGTCCGCGATCATGTCCTCCCGCCCGATGGTGCGCAGCAGGCGCTCGGCCATGGCCTGGATGGAGGCGGAGATGGCGATGTAGCGGCCATCCTTCGTGCGGAACACGTTGCGCGGCGAGGTGGTGTTGCTGCGGCTGCCGGTGCGCGGCGGGATCTCGCCACTCACCTGGAACATCGCCGCCTGCGGGCCGAGGATGGAGACCATGGGATCGAGCAGCGGCAGGTCGATCACCTGGCCGGGGCGGCCGGCTTCGACCTCGCGGCGCGCGATCATCACCGCGAAGGCGCCGTAGAGGCCGGCGACCATGTCGGCCAGGGCCAGGGGGGGCAGCACGGGTTCGCGGTCGGCGAAGCCGTTCATCGCCGCGAAGCCGCTCATGCCCTCCACCAGCGTGCCGAAGCCCGGGCGCTCGCGATAGGGCCCGTCCTGGCCGAAGCCGGAGACGCGGACGATGATCAGCTTTGGGTTGCGCACGTGCAGCGTGGCCGGCGCGAGGCCCATCGCCTCCAGCGTGCCCGGCCGGAAATTCTCGATCAGCACGTCGGAGGCGGCGATGAGGTCGGCCAGGATCGCCAGCGCGTCCTTGTGGCGCAGGTCGAGTGCGAGGGACTTCTTGTTGCGGGCATAGACCTTCCAGTGCAGCGAGTGCCCGTCGGTGCGCCAGGCGCGCAGCGGGTCGCCCTTTGCCGGATCCTCGATCTTGATCACCTCGGCGCCGTGGTCGGCGAGCTGGAGGCTGACCATGTTGCCGGCGACGAGGCGGGAGAGGTCCACCACGCGCAGGCCATGGAGCGGCGGGGTGGCCTGGGGTTCGAAGTCGCGGCGGTGAAGCATCAGTGAATTCCCCGGGCGCGGCAGGATTTCATCAAGCTGTCGCCGGAGTGACCACGACGCCAGGAACCGTGCCGGACTACTGACGCAGGGGGCGCCAGAACGGCGCGCGATCCGGAGCGGGGCAGGCACATGCGTCGACAACTCCTCTTGGCGGCAACTGCGATCGTCGCCGTCCTGCCACTGCCTGTCCAGCAGGCATGGGCGCAGTATGTGGACCTGCTGATCTCGGAATACGTCGAGGGGTCGTCGAACAACAAGGCGCTGGAATTCTACAACGGCACCGGCGCCGCCATCGACCTGTCGTCCGGCCAGTACGTGCTGCAGATCTATTTCAACGGCAACACCACCACCAGCTTCAACGCCTCCCTCTCCGGCACGGTTGCCGCCGGCGGCACCTTCGTGCTCGCCCCCACGAACGCCAACACCACGATCCTGGGTGTTGCCAACCAGACCTTCGGCTCCGCCTGGTTCAACGGCGACGATGCGATCGTGCTGCGCAAGGGCGGCACCGGTGGCAGCGTGGTCGACTCGATCGGGCAGGTGGGCGTCGACCCCGGCAGCGAGTGGGGCACCGGCCTTGCCAGCACCGCCGACAACACGCTGCGCCGCCTCACCTCCGTCACCGTTGGCGACACTGTCATCAACGATGCGTTCACGCCCGCCACGCAATGGACCGGCCTTGCGGTGGACACGTTCGGCGGCCTCGGCACCTACCCCGATGGCGGCACCCCGCCCCCGCCGCCGCCCGCCACCGCCACCATCATGCAGATCCAGGGCGCCGGCCACACCTCGGCGCTCGTCGGCCAGACCGTCAGCACCTCCGGCGTGGTCACCGCGCTGGCCGCCAACGGCTTCTACCTCCAGGACGCCACCGGCGACGGCAACGCCGCCTCATCCGACGGCATCTTCGTGTTCACCAGCACCGCCCCCACCGTCGCCGCCGGGGATGCGGTGACGCTGCAGGGCACGGTGGGCGAGTTCTTCAACCAGACCCAGCTCGCCAGCCCGACCGCCATCACCCGGACCGGCTCCGGCACCATCGCGCCGACCGTCATCGGCGCCGGCGGCCTCACCCCGCCCACGCGCATCGTGGACGATGCCGGCAGCGCCAGCTTCAATCCGGCCCAGCACGGCCGCGACTTCTACGAAAGCCTGGAGGGCATGCTGGTCACGCTCAAGGACGCCAAGGCCCTGGACGCACCGAACCAGTTCGGCGAGATCTACGCCGTCGCCAACCAGGGCAGCGGCGCCACCGGCATGAACAGCCGCGGCGGCATCACCGTCGGGGCGGATGCCAGCGCCGACAACCCGCTGCGCGCCGACCTCAACCCCGAGCGCATCCAGATCGACCGCAACCTGGCGAACAACACCAACCCGGCCACCGTCACCGGCGACCTGCTCGGCGATGTCACCGGCGTGGTGGATTTCAGCTTCGACGACTATGCCATTCGCCCGCTGGCCCCGATCGTGGCGACCAGCGGCGGCCTCACGCCGGAGATCACCACCCTGGTGGGCGACACCGGCGCGATCACGGTGGCCAGCTTCAACGTGGAGAACCTGGACCCCGGCGACGGCGCGCGGTTCGATGCCCTGGCGCAGCAGATCGTGACCAATCTGCGCAGCCCCGACATCCTGGCGCTGCAGGAAATCCAGGACAATGACGGCCAGACCAACTCCGCCATCACCTCGGCCTCGCTGACGCTGCAGCAGCTGGCCAACGCGATCGCAGCGGCCGGCGGGCCGACCTACCTGGTGCTCGACAACCCCTTCATCGGCGACGACACCAACGGCGGCGCCCCCGGCGGCAATATCCGCACCGCCTATCTCTACAACCCCGCGCGCGTGACGCTGGTGACCAACTCGATCGACACGGTCACCAACCCGCTCGACCAGCAGACCAACCTGGCCAACCCATTCTTCAGCTCGCGCCTGCCGCTGGTCGCCACGTTCGAGGCCGGCAACGAGCGCTTCACCCTGATCAACAACCACCTCAGCTCCAAGGGCGGCAGCGACCCGCTGTTCGGCACCACCCAGCCGCCGGCCAATGGCGGGCTGGCCGACCGCATCGCCCAGGCCCAGGAGGTTGCGGACTATGTGGACGGCCTGTTCGCCGCCGACCCGGATGGCCGCTTCATCGTTCTCGGCGACATGAACGAGTTCTGGTTCTACGACCCGCTGCTGATCCTGGAGGATGCCGGACTCTACAATCTCCACCGCACCCTGCCGGAGGCCGAGCGCTATTCCTACGTGTTCGAGGGCAACAGCCAGGCGCTCGACCACATCTTGATCAGCAACAACCTGCGCAACCGCACCAGCTTCGATGCCGTGCACATCAACGCCGAGTTCGGCGGCGACGTGTCCGACCATGACCCGCTGATCGCGCGCATCAGCTTCGCCAGCACCGTTGCCACGCCCGCCCCGCCGGCCGCCTGGGTGCTCGTCGTCGGGCTGATCGGGCTCGCCGCCACGCGCCGCCGCGTTTGACCCGCCTCCGGGCCGCCGATACCGTCTGGCCCCACCCGACGGACAGGCCCGGATGAAACTCGCCAAGACCTACGAGACCCTCGCGCTCGACGAACCCGCCGAGCACGTGCTGCGCATCACGCTGAACCGGCCCGAAGTTTCGAACGCGATGAACACACAGATGGGGCTCGATATCCTCGATCTGTGGGATGCGCTGTGCAACGACCCCTCGCTGTATCGCTGCGTGATCCTGACGGGCGCGGGCGAGAAGGCGTTCTGCGCCGGCGGCGACCTCAAGCAGCGCAACGGCATGACGGATGCGCAGTGGCAGGCCCAGCATTTGATCTTCGAGCGCGGGGTGCGGGCGATGAAGGAATGCCCGATCCCGATCATCGGCGCGATCAACGGCGCGGCCTATGGCGGCGGTTGCGAGTTCGCGCTGGCCTGCGACTTCGCCTATGCCAGCACCACCGCCCGCTTCGCGCTGACGGAGGTGACGCTGGGCATCATGCCCGGCGCCGGCGGCACCCAGAACATGCCGCGCGCCGTGGGCATCAAGCGCGCCAAGGAGATCCTGCTGACCGGCCTGCCCTTCACCGCCCAGCAGGCGCTGGAGTGGGGCATGGTGAACACGGTGTGCGAACCCGCGAGCCTGCAGGCCGAAACCATCGCCACCGCCGCGCGCATCGCCGGCAACGCGCCGCTTTCGACGCGGCAGATCAAGCATTCGGTGAACACCGGCATGCAGATGGACCTGGCCAGCGCGCTGATGTTCGAGATCGAGGCCTATAACCGCCTGCCCCCCACGGAAGACCGGCGCGAGGGCGTGGCCGCGTTCAACGAGAAGCGCAAGCCGGTGTTCAAGGGCAGGTAAGGCCCGGGCCGCAGCCAGATTTCGCTGGCATCCACCGCCCGGCCGGCGCATGACCGGGCGGTTGCCGCCATCGGCACGCACACGCCAACAAGGGGATTCGGCCATGGCCAAGGGCAGGGACAAGGGCGGCCGCGAGGCCAAGAAGCCGAAGGCCGACAAGAAGACCACCATCCAGCCGCCGCCGGCACCGCCGCGGCCGATGCCGGTGGCGACCAAGCAGGGGCCGAAGACCGTCAAGGGCTGAGCCCGGCGCGGGAGGTTCCCGGCCGCGCCCGGGTCGAGCATACTGCGCGCCGAAGCCGAATGCGGGCCACCAGCCGCCCGCCGGACAGGAAACGCGCCATGATCGACCTCACCCGCAGCATCGTCCGCCGCACCCGCACGCTCACCCTCGCCGCGCTGCCCGATGAGGTCCGGTCGCTGGCGGTGCAGTGCATGCAGGACGCCATCGCCGTCTCGCTGGCCGCCACGGATGACGAGCTGGTGCGCATCCTGCGCGCGGAGCTGGAGGAAGCCGGCGGCACGCCGCAGGCCGGGGTGTGGGGCAGCGCGCTGCGCCTGCCGGCCGGCGCCGCCGCGCTGCTGAACGGCACCATGGCCCACGCGCTCGACTACGACGACGTGAACCTGGCCATGCCCGGCCACCCCACCGTGGCGATCCTGCCGGCGGTGATGGCGCTGGGCGAGGCGCGCGGGGCCTCGGGCGCGGAGGTGATGGCCGCCTTCGTCGTCGGCTACGAAACCGCCTGCCGCGTCGGGCCGGTGATGGCGCCTTCGCACTATGAGCAGGTGGGCTTCCACGCCACCGGCACGGTGGGCACCTTCGGCGCGGCGGCCGGCTGCGCGCACCTGCTGGGGCTGGACGAGGAGCAGACGCTGCACGCGCTGGGCATCGCCGCCACCCAGGCCGCCGGGCTGAAATCCATGTTCGGCACCATGTGCAAGCCGCTGCATGCCGGCAAGGCCGCGCAGAACGGGCTGCTGGCCGCCAAGCTCGCCGCGCGCGGCTTCACCGCCAGGCCGGACAGCCTGGAATGCGTGCAGGGCTTCGCGCGCACCCATTCGCCCGATTTCCACCCGGAAGCGGCGCTGGCCGAGCCCGCGGGCGGCTGGCACATCCGCGCCAACCTCTTCAAGTACCACGCCGCCTGCTACCTCACCCATGCCGGCATCGAGGCCGCGCGCATGCTGCGCGAGAAGCCCGGCGTCACCGCCGAGCGCATCGCCGCCATCACCCTGCGCGTGGACGAGACCACCGACCGCGTGTGCAACATCGCCGCCCCGCGCACCGGGCTGGAGGCGAAGTTCTCCCACCGGCTCACCGCCGCGATGGCGCTGGCGGGGCTGGAGACCAGCCGGCTGGACAGCTTCACCGCCGAGGTCGCAGCCGATCCGCGCATCATGGCGCTGCGCAACAAGGTGAGCGTGGAGCTGCAGCCGGGCTTCGGCGTGACCCACGCCGCGATGGACATCCGCCTGGTGGACCAGACCACGCTGAGCGCCGAGCATGACGCCGGCATCCCGGCCGCCAGCGTTGCGCACCAGGGCACGCGGATCCGCGCCAAGTTCGACGGCCTAGCCGCGGCCAGCCTCGGCCCCGCCCGCGCGCAGGCGCTCGGCGATGCGCTCGACTCCATCGAGCGGGCTGGCAGCGTGGCAGAACTCGCCCCGCTCTGGGCCAATTAAAGCGGAAATAAAGTGGGTAATGTGACGTGAGATCCAGGGAAGCGGCTAGCGATCAAGGGATCAAGCCTCTGCAAGAGAAACTGGCCCGCTCCGATACCGCCAGTTCCTTAGCAATGGAAATTAAAATCCAAGAATTGTTTCGCACGAATGGCTGGGATACCAAATTAGGATTTCATTATTCAGATCAAGAGACAAAAAAATGGAGAGAATGCGATGTTCTTTCAAGTGATACTTTCAAAACCACGAACTCTGCAATCGGGGCACCACTTCATAATGTTTATGTGGCCTGCGAATGCAAATCATTATCCGGATTTCACATCTTATTCCATCATGATCCGAAATTAGAAAAGAAGCACTGGTTAGACATGCACTGGTGTGGAAGTGAAATCGAAATAGCCCGTTTCACAAGATATGTTTGCGATGAGCTGGAAATTACTGACCGAAATCATAGGAAAAAGCTACGTGATTTTCTGTACAAACGCGCGTACGAAGACCATCCAGCGGATCGCTATCCTCGCATATACCTACCAGACGCCAACTGCGTTTCTTCCTCTTTTCGTGAAACTAATATTGGGAACGAAAGAGAGGGAAGCTCTTCCGTAATTTGGAATACGATCATGATCCTAAGATCACAGACAGACGATCACAACGCGATGTGCCAGAATCGACCAATAGATTTGGTTGGACAAAGCAATGATATAAAATTACGGAACTTGAATGAAGTCATTGACTCTATTAATTTCTTCTACAACGCATATCTATTGCGCTATATATTTTTTCATCGGGTAATTTTTGTAAGAGCTAATCTTTGGAACCACGATATCGACGGAAACCTCTCACCCGTAATATCAACAAGAATCGATATCCAAAACCGTACTCATTCATTCTTTTCTGTTGATATTGTTTCATTTGATCATGCCGAGATTTATATAAATAATTTTGTTCACAATACACGAAAACAAGCAACTCGTTCTGTGAAGAAGCTTTTACAATTGGTCCATAAACATGAATGGGACACTCGAGTTCGAATCGACGAACTGATTGATATTGTTGTTAATGGCCAGCGATCTTCAACTCTATCTCGAGTATCTAAGCTTTCCACGTAACACCTTTGTGGGCGATCTCCGTCACCAGCTTGCGGCGGATCGCGGCGCCGAAATTCTCGAAATCCTCCGCCACCACCAGGAAGGCGCCCTCGCCGCCGATCACCCGGTCGCGGTAATGCTGCTCCAGCCCCTGCTCCGGTGGGCGGCCGAAATTCGGGCGGTCGTTCACGATCGGCAGGCCGTTGATCACCACGCCCTCGGCCACCAGTTGGTCACGGATGTCCTCCGGCGGCGGGCCGGAATTGTTCACCCCGTCGCCGGAGACGTCGATCACCCGGCGCGGCGCGGCATAGGGGCAGTCCGCCAGCACGCGGCGGCTGTGGATCAGCGCGCCAGAGAGGCTGGTCCAGGACATGCTGTCACGCGAGGCCGCCGCCAGCCGGTCGGCCCAGGCGTCGCAGTCCGCGGCGCTGGCCAGCCGCGTCCAGGGGATCACCAGGCGCTGGTACTGGATGCCAGCCCATTCCAGGTAGGCCACCGCGATGCAGGCGCTGGGCCCGCCGGTGATGGCGGCCACCACCTGCGGATGGGCCATCGCCTCGCGATAGCCCTCGCGCTGCAGCCGCGCCTCCTCCTCGTCGATGGAGCGGGAGACATCCACGGCCAGCACCAGGGCCAGGTCCACCTCGCCATCGGCGCGGGCCGGGCGCGCGCCCAGTGCCAGCACCCCACCCGCCGCCAGAACCGTGCGCCGCCGCATGCCCTGCCCTCCCGACCCGCCGCCAGAACCGTGCGCCGCCGCATGCCCTGCCCTCCCGACCCGCCGACGCCAGTGCAGCGCAGACGGGTGCGGGAGTGCAAGGAAACTCGTCAGAAGCTGCGCGCCATGCCGAGCACGTGCTGGCCCACGTAGCTGAGCACCAGGTTCGTCGAGATCGGCGCGATCTGGTACAGCCGCGCCTCGCGCCACTTGCGCTCGATGTCGTATTCGCGCGCGTAGCTGAAGCCGCCATGGGTCTGCATCGCCGCCTCGGCGGCCTTCCAGGTGGCCTCGCTGGCCAGCATCTTGGCGATGTTGGCGTCTGCGCCGCAATCCTTCCCGGCCTCGAACAGGGCGGCGGCGCGGCGGCAGATCATGTCCGCCGCCTCCAGCTCCGCCCAGGCGCGCGCGATGGGGAACTGCACGCCCTGGTTCTGCCCGATCGGGCGGCCGAACACCTCGCGGCTGTTGGCGTATTCCACGGATTTCTTCACGAACCAGCGGCCGTCGCCCACGCACTCGCTGGCCACCAGGATGCGCTCGGCGTTCATGCCATCCAGGATGTAGCGGAACCCCCTGCCCTCCTGCCCGATCAGGCTGTCGGCCGGGATACGCAGATTGTCGAAGAACAGCTCCGTGGTGTTGTGGTTGATCATCGCCTTGATCGGGCGGATGGTGAGCCCGTTGCCCACCGCCGCGCGCATGTCCACCAGGAACACGCTGATCCCGTCGGACTTCTTCGTCACGTGCTCCAGCGGCGTGGTGCGCGCCAGCAGCAGCAGCAGGTCGGAATGCGCCGCCCGGCTGGTCCACACCTTCTGGCCGTTCACCACGTAGCTGTCGCCATCCCGCACGGCGCGTGTGCGCAGGCTGGTCGTGTCCGTGCCGCTGGTCGGCTCGGTCACGCCGAAGGCCTGCAGGCGCAACTCGCCGGTGGCGATCTTGGGAAGATACTTGCGCTTCTGCGCCTCCGAGCCGTGCCGCAGGAGCGTGCCCATGATGTACATCTGGGCGTGGCCCTGGCTGGCGGTGCAGCCGGAGGCGTTGATCTCCTCCAGGATCACCGCGGCCGCGCGCAGCGGCAGGCCGGTGCCGCCGTATTCCTCCGGGATGAGTGCGGCGAGATACCCCGCCTCGGTCAGCTCCTTGATGAATTCCGTCGGATACGCCTCGCGCTCCTCCAGCCCGCGCCAGTATTCGCCGGGATACTTCGCGCAGATGCGCTGGATGCCCTCGCGCAGCTCCGGATAGTCGCGGCCGGCCGGCACCATCGTGAGGTCGGGCTGTTCGGCGTCCATGGTCGTCTCCCTCGTCGTCACCCTGGCATATGGCGCGGTCAGCACGGGGTCAACGCGTTGACCCCCCTTTCGCGCCTGCCTAGCCTCGCGCCCCGGACTCGGAGGAAACGCAGATGTCGTCGACCAAGCCGCTCGCCGGCATGAAGGTGCTGGAAATCGGCCACTCCATCGCCGCCCCCTATGCCGGCATGGTGCTCGCCGAACTCGGCGCCGACGTCATCAAGCTCGAGAACCCCGGCGCCGGAGACTACGCCCGCGGCTGGGGCCCGCCCTTCGTCGAAGGCGTCTCCACCGTCTTCCACAGCATGAACCGCCACAAGCGCGGCATCGCCGCCGACCTGGCGGATTCCGACACCCGCGCGAAGGTGCGCCGCCTGATCCTCGGCGAGATGGACGTGGTGCTGCACAACCTCAAGCCCGGCGCGCTCGACAAGCTCGGCCTGGGCGCCGAGGGGCTGCTGGCCGAGAAACCCTCCCTCATCTTCTGCAACATCGGCGCCTTCGGCCGCACCGGCCCGCTCAGCCAGCTGCCCGGCTACGACCCGTTGATGCAGGCCTTCGGCGGCCTGATGTCCATGCTCGGCGAGGATGGCCGCCCGCCCGTGCGCGTGCCCGTCTCGATCATGGACCTCGCCACCGGCATGTGGACCGTGATCGGCATCCTCGCCGCCCATGCCGAGCGCGCCCGCACCGGAAAGGGCGGCATCGTCGATACCTCGCTCTACGAAACCTCCTGCGCCTGGATGGCGATTCCGCTGGCGGACTACATCGCCAGCCAGGTGCTGCCCAGGCGCACCGGCTCCGGCGTGGGCATGATCGTGCCCTACCAGGCCTTCCCGTGCAGCGACGGCCACCTCATGGTCGCCAGCGGCAACGACAACCTGTTCCGCAAGGTCTGCGCCGTGATCGGCCAGCCGGACCTGGCCGACGACCCGCGCTTCGCCCGCAACGCCGGGCGCGTGGAAAACCGTGAGGCGATCGTGGGCATCCTCTCCGCCGCGCTGGCCCAGGACACCCGCGCGGCCTGGCAGGCGAAGCTGGAAGCCGTCGGCGTGCCCTGCGGCCCGGTGCAGACGCTGGACCAGGTGGTTGCCCACCCGCAAACCGAGGCGCTGGGCATCCTGCAAACCAGCCCGGACGGCACGCTGCGCACCATCGGCCTGCCGGTGAGCTTCGACGGCGCGCGGCCGGCCTACGAAGCAGGTGCGCCTGGGTTGGGGGAGCACAACAAGGAAGTTCTTAAGTAACGCTCTTCTTTTTCTGAAGAAAAAGAAGCAAAAAGACTTTTCCCCTTTGCCGGCCACGGAGGCCCGGGTATCCGAGCCGGCAAATGGACAAACGTTTTTTGGTTCTTTTTTCAAAAAGAACCGCTTTCTTACTTCGCCCTAGGGCCCACCGGCGCGAACATCGCCCCCTGCGGGTCGGCGATCACCGCGAAGCGCCCCACGCCGGGAAGGTCGTGCGGCGCCATGCTCACGGAACCGCCCAGCGCGCCCGCCTGCGCCGCGCTGGCATCCACCTCCGCCACCTGCACATAGCCCATCCACCCCGGCGGCGTGCCGGCGGCCTCCGGCGTCTGGGCCATCAGCCCGGCGACCATCACCTCCCCCGCGGAGAGAATACAGATTTGCACATCGAACTGCCCGGTGTGGGCCTCTCTTAAACTGCACCACGTGTAGGTGTAAAAACGCCACAGTACGTGCCGAAAAAGCGCAGTATCGGCAAGGCAGCCCGCCCCTTGTCCAGCTGATACATAAGCTTGGTAGGGCCGCCAGCATAATGCGAGGGCGGAGCTACAATTGGTCGAGCGAATTGAAATGACCACCCGCACTGTAGGGCGACCTTCTTCAATTTCCCCAACGAGAAGTGCGTGTCTGAAGGGCACAGTCGCGGCGGATTTCCGAAATTTCTGACTCTTTCAATCAAGAAAGGGATAGAAAACTTACTCGGCGATACAACAACCAGCTGGCAATCAGGTGTGCATATATCATGGAGCGTGCGCAATAATTTTTCACGCTCCAACATGTGCTCTAGCGCGCCAACAATCATTACCATATCAAAATCCCGCATGTCGTTGCGGAGATTTCCAATATTTTCGATGTCACTCGCATCGAACCTAATGAATGTCAAATTTGAGTTTGGACCAATCTGTCTCTCTGCAAGAGCTTTTGCTTCATTGATCATACCCTCTGCTAAATCTAGTCCGACTGCGCTCCTCACTATTGGGCTTAGGAGCCGCAAATGTGCACCAGTGCCGCAACCCATATCCAACAACTTTGGCGGCTGCGGGAAGCTTTCCACTATGCTACGTAGAACGGAATATACAGCCTGAAAGCCGTCCTTGCGCTCCGAGTCCGGTCCATGTTCGCGTTCCCACGACATGGCCTCTTTCTCGAAAAACTCCCGGACAACCTTAACGTCATGCATGGCGATTCCAACTTTGGAGCATTCTACCGCATGCATTCGTAGCACATTGATCTGCCAGACCAAAGAGCCAGGCTAATGTCAATGGACGAAATGTGTAAAGCTTGTCCTATTCGAGAGAGGTCATTAGTCGCTGCATCTGGTGGTGCAGCTTGAGAGAGAACCGTTCTGGTTGTTCGGTCCAGGTTTTGCAGATGAACTCGCGGTGTGTGAGGCCCTCGATTGTCTTCAGTCGCTTGGCGAAGCTGTAGGTGTCGATGAACTGGCCGAGATGCTGCTGCAGCTGGTTATGGCTGTCTTGGTGGAGGCGGCGGTGGCGTCCTTGATGGTGCGGTTCCTGCGCTTGACCGAACCATTGTCCGGCACAATGGCTTCGGTGCCCTGAGGTCCTGCTGAACCGCCTGGGTTGGCGCTATGGTGTCGTCCACGCAGGCATCCCGAAATCCCGCGCCGACCAGCCGACCACGCCGGCGTAGAACGTGGTCGCGGCGGCGGCATCGGTCGTCATCTGCTCGTGCCAGACGAAATCGCCGATCATGTTCACCTCCTGTTCTCGCAACAGAAAGGCAACCGCAGCCCGGCTCGCGGCGCCAGCCCCATCAGGACGGCGCCGCGTGATCTTTCCGTGTCAACCGCCGCGCAGCGCCCGCCACACGCGCTCGGGCGTGGCCGGCATGTCCAGCAGCCCGCCGCCGGCGCGCGTGATCGCGTCCATCAGCGCGTTCATCACCGCCGGCGCCCCGCCCGCAGCACCCGCCTCGCCGCAGCCCTTGATGCCCAGCGGATGGGTGGGCGCATTGGTCGGCAGCGTTTCCAGCGTCATCGGCGGCAGTTCGTCGGCGCGCGGGATCTGGTAGTCCATCATGGAGCCGCTGAGCATCTGCCCGCTCTCGGGGTCGTACACCACGCGCTCCATCGCCGCCTGCCCGATCCCCTGCGCCACGCCGCCCTGCAGCTGGCCTTCCAGCAGCATCGGGTTCAGCACCCGGCCGAAATCATGCAGCATGGTGTAGCGCTCCAGCGTCCAGGCGCCGGTCTCCGGGTCGATCTCCACCTCCGCCACGTGGCACCCGTTCGGAAAGGTCGGGCCAGACGGCGTCCACGCCCCGGTGCCGCCCAGCATCGCATCCGCCGGCAGCCGCCCCGCCACGGCCGACAGCGTCACCCGCCGGTCGGTGCCGACGATGCGGAACGCCCCGTCCTCGAACGCCACATCCACCGGCGCCACCTCCAGCGCATCCGCCGCCAACGGCAGCGCCTTCGCAATCAAATCGTTGGAAGCCTCGCGCAACGCCACGCTGGAAATCGGGATCGAAGCCGAACCACCCGTACCGTGCCCGGAGGGAATGCGATCCGTATCTCCTTGGACCACGTCGATATCGTCGAAATCCACGCCAAGCTGGTCGGCGATCAGCTGGGCATAGGCGGTCTCATGCCCCTGCCCGTTGGACATGGAGCCGAGCAGCGCTGTCACCCGCCCATCCGGCCGCAGCTCCAGCCAGGCATTCTCGCCCCAGCTGCCCGCCACGCGCTCGCAGTAATGCGCCCAGCCGATCCCGCGCAGCATCCCGCGCGCCGCCGCCGCCGCGCGCCGGGCCGGGAATCCCGCATGGTCCGCCCGCTCCAGCGCGGTGTCGATCATCCGGGGAAAATCGCCGCTGTCGTAGTTGAGGCCGAGCGCGGTGCGGTACGGATACTCCTCCGGCCGCAGCATGTTGCGCCGGCGCAGCTCCAGCCGGTCGATCCCCAGCACCTGCGCCGCATGGTCCACCGTGCGCTCCAGCAGATAGACCGATTCCGGTCGCCCTGCCCCGCGATACACCTCGGTCGGCGAGGTATGGGTGAACGCGCCCGTCACCTGCACATGGATCGCCGGCAGCCGGTACACCCCGGCCAGCGCCGGCGTGTTGGCCGTCGGCGAAAGCTGCCCCTTCGGCGCCAGGTAGGCCCCGATCGCCGCCACCGAGCGCACCCGCAGCCCCAGGAAGCGGTACTCCGCATCCAGCGCCAGCTCGGCGGTATAGACGTTGTCACGCGCGTGGTAGTCGGTGAGGAACCCGTCGCTGCGCTCGCCGATCCAGGCCACCGGGCGGCCCACCCGGCGTGCCGCCCAGAGCACCAGGATCTGCTCCGGATACAGCGCGTTCTTGATGCCGAAGCTGCCGCCGACATCGGCCACCGTCACCCGCACCTGCTCGCGCGGGATGCGGAACACCTCGTCGGCCAGCGCCTCCTTCAGCCCGTGCGGCATCTGCGTGCCGGTGGCCAGCGTGTAGCGCCCGTCGGCGAACTCACCGATCGCCCCGCGCGTTTCCAGGGAGGCGACATGGATGCGGTTGTTGAGCGTATCGAGCTTCACGGTGTGCGCCGCCTTCGCGAAGGCCGCGTCCACCGCCGCCGCATCGCCTGCCTGCCAGCGGAAGCAGGCATTGTCCGGCGCCTCGTCCCACACCGAAGGCGCGCCCGGTGCCACCGCCTCGGCCGTGCCCGTCACCGCCGGCAGCGGCTCGTATGCCACCAGCACGGCCTCGGCGGCATCGCGCGCCTGCGCCTCGGATTCGGCCACCACCAGGCCCACCGTCTCGCCGACATGGCGAACCCGCCCCTGCGCCAGCGCCGGATGCTCCGGGCGGAACAGGAAGCCCTGGTCGCCCGGCGTGCCCGGCAGCCTGATCAGCGGGCCGCCCGGCGTGATCCCGCCCAGCCCGTCGGCGGCATAGTCCGCCCCGGTCAGCACCGCGAGCACGCCCGGCATCGCCCGCGCCGCCGCGGCGTCGATGCCCGTGACCACGGCATGGGCATGCGGGCTGCGGATCATCACGGCATGGGCCATGCCCGGCCGCAGCAGGTCGGCGGTGAACCGCCCCTGCCCCAGCAGCAGCCGCACATCCTCCTTGCGCCGCATCGGCTGGCCGAAGGCGTTCCGTGCGGCGGTTCCATCGGGGCTCATGGCGCGTCTCCTCGATCAGGCACCCCGGTTTCCCATGCACCGGGACGCCTGTCGAGAATGGGACTCTTTGCTTTGCGCGCCGCCGCCGGCCAGCCCGGCGCGCGATGCCGGCAAGCCGGCATCAGAACTCCAACGACGTCGCCTGCACCACCAGCGGCAGCGTGCGCACCATCGCCAGCACGTCGTCCGGCACCTTCTCGTCCACGGAGACCAGGCAGATCGCGTCCCCGCCCTGCTCGGCGCGGCCGAGATGGAAGGTGGCGATGTTGATCCCCGCCCCGGCCAGCGTGGCGCCGAAGCGGCCGATGAAGCCCGGCTTGTCGTGGTTGGTCACGTACAGCATGTGCCGGCCGAAATCGGCCTCCACCCGGATGCCCTTGATCTCCACGATACGCGGCTTCGATCCGGCGAACAGCGTGCCGGCCACGGTGCGGGTGCTGTCGTCGGTGGTGACGGTCACGCGCACCAGGGTCTGGTACTCGCTCGGCCGGTCGTGCACCGTCTCGGCCACGTCGATGCCGCGCTCGCGCGCCAGCAGCGGGGCGTTCACCATGTTGGCCCCGGCCATCATCGGCCCGAGCAGCCCGGCCAGCACCGCGGCCGAAAGCGGGCGCTGGTTCAGCTGCGCGGCCAGGCCCTCATACTCGATCGTCACCCGCCGCAGCACGCCGTCGCGCGCCTGCGTCATCTGCCCGGCGAAGGCGCCAAGCTGGCGGCACAGCTCCATGTAGGGCTTGAGCCGCGGCGCATCCTCGGCCGAGACGCTCGGCATGTTGATCGCGTTGGCCACCGCCCCGCTGGTGAGGAAGTCGCTCATCTGCTCGGCCACCTGCAGCGCCACGTTCTCCTGCGCCTCGGCCGTGGCCGCGCCCAGATGCGGGGTGCAGACCACGTTCTCCAGCCCGAACAGCGGGCTCTGCGTCGCCGGCTCGGTCTCGAACACGTCCAGCGCCGCCCCGGCCACGTGGCCCGATTGCAGCGCCTCGGCCAGCGCCGCCTCGTCCAGCAGCCCGCCGCGGGCGCAGTTGATGATCCGCACGCCCTTCTTCGCCTTGGCCAGCGCCTCCCGCGAGAGGATGTTGCGCGTCGATTCCGTCAGCGGCGTGTGCAGCGTGATGATCTCGGCGCGGGAGAGCAACTCATCCAGCTCCACCTTCTCCACCCCGAGGTCGAGCGCCCGCTTCTCCGTGAGGTACGGGTCGTAGGCGATCACCCGCATGCGCAGCCCGATCGCCCGGTCGGCCACGATCGAGCCGATATTGCCGCAGCCGATCAGCCCCAGCGTCTTGCCCGTGAGCTCCACGCCCATGAAGCGGTTCTTCTCCCACTTGCCCCCCTTGGTGGAGGCGCTCGCCTCCGGGATCTGACGGGCCAGCGCGAACATCATGGCAATCGCGTGCTCGGCCGTGGTGATGGCGTTGCCATAGGGCGTGTTCATCACCACCACCCCGGCGGCGGTGGCGGATTTCACGTCCACATTGTCCACGCCGATGCCGGCGCGGCCCACCACCTTCAGCTTCGGCGCCACCTCCAGCAGCTCGCGCGTCACCTTGGTGGCCGACCGGATCGCCAGCCCGTCGTACTCGCCGATGATGGCGCGCAGCTCGGCGGGCGAAAGCCCGGTCTTCACATCCGCCTCGATCCCGCGGCTGCGGAAGATCGCAACGGCCGCGGGGGAAAGCTTGTCGGAAATCAGAACCTTCGGCATCGAACTCAAGCCCCCTTCACCGTCGCATACGCCCAGTCCAGCCACGGCAGCAGCGCCCTGATGTCGCTCGTCTCCACCGTCGCCCCGCCCCAGATCCGCAACCCCGGCGGTGCGTCGCGATAGGCGCCGATGTCGTAGGCGACGCCTTCCTTCTCCAGCAGCGCCGCGATCCGCTTCGCCGCCTCCGCCTGCGCGTCCGGCGCCAGCGCCAGGAACCAGGGCGAGGTGATCTTCAGGCAGATCGAGGTGCAGGAGGTCGTCGCGGGGTCCTCGGCCAGGAACGCCGCCCAGTCGCTCGCCGCCACCCAGTCGCGCACGGCGGCAAGGTTCGCCTCGCTGCGCGCCACCAGCCCATCGAGCCCGCCGGCGCCCTCGGCCCAGCGCAGCCCGTCCAGCGCATCCTCCACGCACAGCATGGAGGGCGTGTTGATCGTCTCACCCTTGAAGATGCCCTCGGCGAGCTTCCCCTTGGAGGTCAGACGGAAGATCTTCGGCATCGGCCAGGACGGCGTATGGCTTTCCAGCCGCGCCACCGCCCGCGGCGAGAGCGCCAGCATGCCATGCGCCCCCTCCCCGCCCAGCACCTTCTGCCAGGACCAGGTGACGACATCGAGTTTTTCCCACGCCAGCCGCATGGCGAAGGCGGCCGAAGTCGCGTCGCAGATCACGAGCCCCTCGCGATCGGCGGCGATGAAATCGGCATTCGGCACCCGCACGCCGGAGGTCGTGCCGTTCCAGGCGAACACCAGGTCATGCGCCGGGTTCACCTGCGCGAGGTCCGGCAGCGCGCCGTAGCCGGCCTTCAGCACCCGCGCATCGGCCAGGCGCAGCTGCTTCACCACGTCGTCGGCCCAGGTCTCGGAGAAGCTCTCGAAGGCGAGGATATCCACCGGGCGCGGCCCGAGCAGGGACCACAGCGCCATCTCCACCGCCCCGGTATCGCTGGCCGGGACGATGCCCAGGCGCCAATCGGCGGGCATGCCGAGGATCGCCTTCGAGCGGTCGATCACCTCGGCGAGCCTGGCCTTCGGTGCCTTGGCGCGATGGCTGCGGCCCAGCAGCGCGCCGTCCAGCGCAGCCAGCGAGAAGCCTGGTCGCTTGGCGCAGGGGCCGGAGGAGAAATCGGGATTTGCCGGACGAGCGGCAGGCGCGCGCGGCGGTGCCGCGGCAGCGGAAGCATCCATGATGCTGTCCCTTTCAGAACAGAAGCGCCCCGGTGGGGGGGCGTGGCCCACCCCCGTGCTAGCGCATCACGTGCTGCGGTGCAACATCAGCCGTCGAGGCGGGCGAGGTCCACCGTGTTGGCATGGTCGAGCGGCCCATGCCCGCCGCCATAGCCCGGCGCGGTGGCGATGGCGCGATGCACGTAGCGCCGCGCCCGATCCACCGCATCGGCCAGCGCCATCCCCTGCACCAGCCCGGCCGCGATCGCACTCGCAAGGGTGCACCCTGTCCCGTGCGTGTGCCGCGTGTGCAGCCGGGCGGAGCGGAATTCCCGCACGCCCTCGGCCGTCACCAGCATGTCCACCACGTCCGCACTCTCGAGGTGCCCGCCCTTCAGCAGCACCGCGGGCGTGCCGAAGCTCAGCAGCAGTTGCGCCGCATGCCGCATCTCCGCCTCGCTCGTGATCGCCATGCCGGCCAGCAGCTCCGCCTCCGGCAGGTTCGGCGTCAGCACCGTGGCGCGCGGCAGCATCACCCGGCGCAGATGCGCCACCGCCTCGTCCACCAGCAGCTTGTGCCCGCCCTTGGCCACCATCACGGGATCGACCACCACCGGCACGCCGGCCAGCCGGTCCAGTGCCGCGGCCACCACGTCGATCGTGGCGGCATCGCCCAGCATCCCGGTCTTCACCACATCCACGCCGAGATCATCCACCACGCTGTCGATCTGCAGCCGCAGGAAGTCGAGCGGCACCGGGAACACGCCCTGCACCCCCAGCGTGTTCTGCGCCGTCAGCGCCGTGATCGCCGTCATCGCGAACCCGTCGAGCGCCGTGACGGCCTTGATGTCGGCCTGGATGCCCGCCCCGCCGCCGGAATCGGAGCCGGCGATGATGAGAACGCGTCCCTTCATGTCGCCCCCTGCGCCGCCAGCCGCACCGCCTGGCCGATCACGCCGCACAGCTCGTCCACCACCTGCTCCACCACCGCCTCGTCCTCCGCCTCGGCCATCACCCGGATCACCGGCTCGGTGCCGCTCTTGCGGATCAGCAGCCGCCCCTGCCCGGCCAGCCGCGCCTCGGCCGCGACCACCGCGCGCTGCACGTCCGGCGCCTCCAGCGGCGATTCGCCGGTGAAGCGCACGCTGCGCAGCTTCTGTGGCAGGCGCTGGAACACCCGGCACACCTCGCTGGCCGGCCGCCCCTGCTCCACCAGCACCGCCAGCACCTGCAGCGCCGCCAGCAGCCCATCCCCGGTGGTGGCATAGTCGGACAGGATCATGTGGCCGGACTGCTCGCCGCCCATGTTCAGCCCGTCCGCCCGCATCTTCTCCATCACGTAGCGGTCGCCCACCTGGGTGCGGTGCAGCACCAGCCCCTGCCCGCCCAGGAACCGCTCCAGCCCCAGGTTGGACATCACGGTGGCCACGATCCCGTCCCCGCGCAGCCGTCCGGATTGCTGCCAGGAGCGGGCCATCAGCGCCAGGATCTGGTCGCCATCGATGATCTGCCCGCGCTCATCGGAAAGGATCACCCGGTCCGCATCGCCATCCAGCGCCATGCCGAGGTCCGCCCCATGCCGCCGCACCTCGCCGGTGAGGAAGTTCGGCACGGTCGAGCCGCAGTCGCGGTTGATGTTGAACCCGTCCGGCGCCACGCCGACGCGGATCACCTCCGCCCCCAGCTCCCACAGCACCGTCGGCGCCACCTTGTAGGCCGCCCCGTTGGCGCAATCGACGACGATCTTGAGCCCATCCAGCCGCAGCCCGCGCGGGAAGGTGTTCTTGGCGAACTCGATGTAGCGCCCGCCGGCATCCTCCATCCGGCTCGCCCGCCCCAGCCGGGTGGAGGGCGCCATGCGCTTGGCGAGGTCGGAGGCCATCAGCTGCTCGATCTCCGCCTCGGTCGCGTCCGACAGCTTGAACCCGTCGGGCCCGAACAGCTTGATGCCGTTGTCCTCGAAGGTGTTGTGGCTGGCGGAAATCATCACGCCGAGATCCGCCCGCAGGCTGCGCGTCAGCATCGCGATCGCGGGCGTGGGCAGCGGGCCCACCAGCACCACGTCCATCCCAGCACCAATGAACCCGGCCACCAGCGCCGGCTCCAGCATGTAGCCGGAAAGCCGCGTGTCCTTGCCGATCACCACGCGGTGCCGGTGCGCCCCGCGGGTGAACAGCAGCCCGGCCGCCTGGCCCAGGCGCAGCACGGTCTCGGCCGTCATGGGCTCGGCATTGGCGGTGCCGCGGATGCCGTCGGTGCCGAACAGGCGTCGGGTCATGTCCATGCGGGCGCGCGCTCCCCTCGGGTTCCGCCCGGATGTACCGCACCCGGGCGGGAAATGGTATCCGGCAAGCCTTAACGCTCCCGCACCCCGCGCCACACGCGCACCGCCTGCACCGTCTCGGCCACGTCGTGCACGCGCAGGATCGTGGCACCGCGGTCCAGCGCCGCCAGCGAAGCGGCCAGCGAACCCGGGCCGCGCCGCGCGGCCACATCCTCGCCGGTGAGGTGCCCGATGAAGCGCTTGCGCGACACGCCGGCCAGCACGTGGCAGCCGAGCCCCAGCAGCACCGCCAGCCGGTCGAGCAACTCGGCGTTCTGCGCGTGGTCCTTGGCGAAGCCGATCCCGGGATCCACCGCAATCCCCGCCCGCGCGATCCCGGCCGCAGCCGCCGCCGCCACGCGCGCGGCCAGCTCGCCCGCCACCTCGGAGGCCACATCAGCATAGGCGGCGTGCTGCATCATCGTCTGCGGCGTGCCGCGCATGTGCATCAGCACCACCGGCGCCCCCGCCGCCGCCACCACGCCGGCGGCCTGCGGATCATGCGCCAGCGCCGTCACGTCGTTCACCACGCGCGCCCCGGCCGCCAGCGCGGCCTGCATCGTGGCGGCATGGCGCGTATCCACCGAGACGGCCACGCCCTCGCGCGCCAGCGCCTCGATCACCGGCAGGATGCGCGCCTGCTCCTGCTCCGGCGTCACCGGCGCGGCGCCGGGCCGGGTGCTCTCGCCGCCGATATCCACCAGGTCGGCGCCGGCCGCGCGCATCGCCAGCCCCGCCTCCACCGCCGCCTCCAGGGTGAAATGCC
>CANHCJ010000014.1 GCA_947458025.1 Rhodospirillales bacterium
CGATCGGCGGCGCGGATCTCCTCGGCGGCCGGCGGGGCCACCCAGTTCGCCTTCACCTTGGCCGCCATCAGCAGCTGCTCCGCCCGCCGGCGGGCGCGCTGCTGCACGATCAGCGCGCACACGCCCTTGCGCCCCGCCCGCCCGGTGCGGCCGGAACGGTGCAGCAGCGCCTCCGGCCCGTTGGGAAGGTCGTAGTGCACCACAAGGTCCAGCTCCGGCAGGTCCAGCCCGCGGGCCGCCACGTCGGTGGCCACGCACACCTCGGCCCGGCTGTCCCGCAGCGCCGACAGCGCCGCGGTGCGCTCCGCCTGGGTCAGCTCGCCCGAAAGCGCCACCGCCGTGAAACCCTTGTCCAGCAGCCGCTGGTGCAGCGTCTTCACGCCCTCGCGCGTGGCGCAGAACACCAGCGCCCGGCTGTCCGCGGCGCGCAGCACGTTCACCAGCGCGCCGAAATCCTCGCCCGGCACGGCGCGGACGGCGCGGTACTCGATGTCCTCATGCGGGCGGGAGCGGTCCACCGTGTCGATGCGGATGGAATCGCGCTGGAATTCGCGCGCCAAGCCCACGATCTCGCGCGCGAAGGTGGCGCTGAACAGCAGGGTGCGGCGGCCTTCCGGCGCGGCGTTCAGGATGAACTCCATGTCCTCGCGGAAGCCGAGGTCGAGCATCTCGTCCGCCTCGTCCAGCACCGCCACGCGCAGGGAGGAGAGATCGAGCTGGGTGCGCTCGATATGGTCGCGCAGCCGGCCGGGCGTGCCGACCACGATGTGGCAGCCATGGGAGAGCGCGCGGGCCTCGCGCCGCGCATCCATGCCGCCGACGCAGGCCACCACGCGAGCGCCGGCCTCGGCATAGAGCCATTCCAGCTCGCCCTGCACCTGCAGCGCGAGTTCCCGCGTGGGCGCGATCACCAGCGCCAGCGGGGCACCGCCGCGCTCCGCCCGCTCGGCCTCGCCCAGCAGCTCCGGCGCCATCGCCAGGCCGAAGGCCACCGTCTTGCCGGAGCCGGTGCGCGCGGAGACCAGCAGGTCGCGGCCGGGCTCGGCGGCCAGCACGGCCTCCTGCACCGCAGTGGGCTCGGCATAGCCGCGCGCGGCGAGCGCACGCTCCAGCGCGGCATTCAGGACGGGGAAGGGCATCAGGGAATTCCGGTCGCATCCGCCGGCGGGACGCTGGGCGGGAAGATGCCGCATAGCGCCGCGGGTTATGCTGCACCACAGCAAAGCGCGCGGGGCTGGGGTGCGAAGGAAGGATTCTTCTTTTTGTGAACAAAAAGAAGCAAAAAAACTTCATCCGCTTGCACCCGCGCCAGCCTGCCGGCACGGGCGCAAGGTCGGAAAAGTTTTTTGGTTCTTTTTTTCAAAAAAGAACGCGCTTCCTTTCTTCCCTACTCCAGCGTGATGAACACCGAATGCCGCATCTGCCCGCCGATCGCCTGGGAGATATGGCCCTTGCCGTGGGTATCCTCGACGAGAAGGATCTCCCCCGCCCCGATCTCGCGCACCTCGCCGTCGCTGGCGGTCACACGCACGCCGGCATCGAGGTTGATGATGTACTGCCGCCGCGGCGCCGGATGCCAGTCGTAGTCGTAGGTGCCCGGCGTCTGGCGGAAGATGATGCCCTTGGCGGCAATGGTGTCGGACAGCTTCCCGCCCGGCCCCTCGCGCGTCCATTCCACATGGACATCGCGCCAATGGGTCTCGCCCTTGTCGTCGACATAGATGTTGTGGATGCGCATGGCGTGGTTCCTCCGGCTTCGGCGCGAGTGTGCCCGGCGGTGGGGCGGAGGGGAAGGTCAGGCCTCGGGCGGGAGGTGGAGCGCAGGGTCCATGGAGGCGTGCAGGATGCGCAGGATCTCGATCCGCTGCGCCGCGGGGCTGGCCCGGAAGATCAGCACATGGCGGGTTCGCGGCACACGAAAGAGCCGCAGATGCGGCGCCACGCTGGCCAGACCGCGCGTGCCCAGGGCGTTCGGCCCCTCACGGAGGGAGCGCAGCCCGCCCAGTAACGTCAGCACGTAGTCCTCGGCCTGCTTCGGCCCGAACCGGTCCGTGGTCCAGGCGACAATGTCGGCGATATCTGCATCGGCCTCTGCCGCGAGCCGGACAGACCACGACACGCGGTCTAGGACCGGGCCCGGCGGATCGCGGCCTGGGCCACCTCCTCCAGGTGATCGACAGCGTCGTCCATGGAATCGAAGTCCCGGTAGCGGCCCGCCTCGATGTCATTCGTCGCCACGTTTACCGCAGCGCGCAGGGCGGCCAGTTTCGCGTCGTGATCCGCGTCGTCGCGTTCGAGCAGCCGCAGCCCCGCGCGCAGCACTTCGCTGGCGTTCTGGTAGCGGCCGGAGGCGACGAGGCGGTCGATCAGCTCGGCCTGGTGGTCGGTGATGACGACATTGCGGGTGGGCATGGCTCACTTCCAAGCAAAAGGGCGTTGGCAGAATATGCCAACGCCCTCGCTCAGCCCAAAGGGAAAACGCGCTACTGCGGCTGGGCGTACTTGCCGGTCAGCTGCGGCGCGGTGGCCGACAGGCCCTTCTCGGCGCGCTCCAGGCGGGTGTCGCGCGCCCAGGTGCGCTTGAGGTCGTCGCGCACCTTGAAGCTCAGGCGGCCGAGGCCCTCGGTTTCCAGCTCCACCGTGTCGCCGTCCTGGAAGCTGGACAGGCCGCGGTGGTTGGTGCCGGTGGCCAGGATGTCGCCGGGCTCCAGCGTGTGGCAGTGGCTCACCCACTCGATGCAGCGGGCGATCTTGTGCGCCATGTCATCGGTGTTGAAGTCCTGCTTCAGCGTGCCGTTCACCCACAGCTTCACGCCCAGCTTCTGCGGGTCGGCGATCTCGTCCGCCGTCACCAGCCAGGGGCCGATCGGGGCGAAGGTGTCGCGCGACTTCATGTGGAAGAAGCTCTGCGGCGCCAGGCCCCGGGCCGAGCCGTCGATGAAGTTGATGTAGCCGAAGATGTGCTTGAAGGCGTCGGCGGCGGCCACGTTCTTGGCGCGCTTGCCGATCACCAGGGCCATCTCGGCCTCGCCCTCGAAGATGCTGGCGGGCACGTCGGGCAGCACCATGGCGTCGCCCGGGCCGATGATGGCCGTCGGCGCCTTGTGGAAGGCGTTGATGGGTGCGGCTTCCTTCAGCGTGCCGTTCTCCATGTAGTTCACCGCCATGCACACGATGTTGCCCGGCTTGGGCAGCGGCGCGCGCAGCGAGACGGAGGCCAGCGGAACCCCGGCGGCGGCATCGGCGGCGGCCTGGAGTTTGCCCTTGTAGCTGTCGAAGCGGGCGATCAGCCCGCTCATCAGGTCGCCGGGGCCGGTGTGCGGAATGTCGGCCACGGCGGCGGAGACATCCACCACCGCGTCGCCCTTCAGCACGCCCAGGCGATAGTCGTTGAAATACACCAGCTTCATTGCGCATCCTCCCGCGTCGGTGCCGCCACGGTGCCGCAGGGCGGGGCGGAGCGCAATCGCGCGGCCCGCGGAAGGATGCGGGCCTACTTGCCGATCCGCCCCAGCGCCAGCATCGCGCCGCCGGCCAGAAGGCCCCAGAAGGCGCCGCCAATGCCCCAGAACGCGAGGCCGGAGGCCGAGACCAGGAAGGTGACCAGCGCCGCCTCGCGCCGCGCCGGGTCGGCCACCGCGCCCATCAGCGCGGCACCGAAGGCCCCCAGCAGCGCCAGACCCGCCGCCGCCTCGATCAGCACCGGGGGGGCGGCGGCGATCAGCACCGTGGCACCGCCGGCCAGCAGGCCGAACAGGATGTAGCCGCACCCCGCCACCACCGCCGCCCACCAGCGCCGCGTGGGATCGGGCCCCGCATCGGGCCCGGCGCAGATCGCCGCCGTGATGGCCGCGAGGTTCACCGCGTGGCTGCCCAGCGGCGCGGCGAGCAGCGTCAGCAGCCCGGTGCGGGTGAACAGCGGGCCGGGATCAGGGCGGAAGCCGTTGGCGTTCAGCACCGCGATGCCGGGGATGTTCTGCGAGGCCATCGTCACCAGGAACAGCGGCAGCGCGATGCCGAGCAGGGCGGAAGGCGCGAAGCTGGGCATCACCAGCTGCGGCACCGGCAGCAGGGCGCCGAGACCGTCGAACGGCAGGGGGGTGGTGGCGGCCACCACCACCGCCGTCACCACCACCGCGGCGGGCACGGCGAGCAGGCGGTTCAGCCGCGCCACCACCACCCAGGTGCCGACGATGGCAAGGCCCAGCAGGGGGTCGAAGGCCACGGCGCGCACCGGGGCGAGGCACAGCGGCAGCAGCACGCCGGCCAGCATGGCATTGGCCAGCGGCGCCGGAATGGCGGCCACGGCGCGGCCGAGCGGGCGGATCTGCCCGGCCGCCACGATCAGCACGCCCGCGGCCAGGAAGGCGCCGACGGCAACCGGGAAGCCGCCCTCCGGCACGCCGGTGCTGGCCAGCAGCGCCGCCCCCGGGGTGGACCAGGCCACGCTGATCGGCATGCGGCTGCGCCAGGAGAGCCAGATGCCGCCGATGCCCATGGCGATGGAGACCGCCATCAGCCCGGAGGCGGCCTGCGCCGGGGTGGCGCCGGCCTCCGTCAGGCCGCGCAGCACCACGGCGAACGAGCTGGCGAAGCCGACGAACGACGCCAGCAGCCCCGCGGCGATCGCGGGCAGGGGCGGGCCGGCCACGTTCAGATGGTCCCGGGGCCGGCCACACGCTCGAACTGCGCCACCGCCAGCAGGCAGTCGGAGGCGGCGGCGAGCTGCACCGCCTCCGTGGTGCGCACCGCATCGCGCGGGGCGAGCAGCGTGCCTTCCAGCGAGCAGCGGCCGCGCAGCACCACCAGGAAGCGCTCGCCCTCCACCGCCGGCAGCTTCACGCGCGTGCTGGCGGTGGTGACGCGGTGGCGCCAGCGCCCGCGCCGGCTCATGGCGTTCAGCACCAGGCAGTTGCCGGCCGGCAGGCGGCAGTGGGCGGGCATGCCGCCATCGAAGCTGCGCGGCTGGAACGGCGCCTGCACCACCAGCGGGGCGGCCCCCTCGCCGAACTCCAGCACGAAGCCGATGCCGGAGATCAGCGTGATGGTGCGGTCGTGGCCGGTGTAGTCGGAGAAGGCCGCATCGCCCTCCAGCCAGGCGTAGGAGAGCAGCCAGTCCGGCTTGCCGTCCTCCCCGATCGGGCCGGCGGCGAGGTCGGCCTTGCGGCCGGCGCCGTTGGGCCAGCACGACTGCGGCAGCTCGGCGAAGCGGATCGCGGCGCTCATACCGGCAACCCCGCACCGTAGGTGGAGGGCACCACCTCCCGGGCCGCCTGGGCGCGCTTGCCGAGCCACCAGCCGCCGGCGGGCGGGATGGCATCGAAGCCGATCTCCGCGCCCAGCTTGCGCGCGGCATCGAGTGGCCAGTTGGGGTTGTAGAGCACCTCGCGCGCGAGCGCCGCGAGGTCCGCCCGGCCCTCCTGCAGGATCGCCTCGGCCTGGTCGGCATGGACGATGAAGCCGACGGCCATGGTCTTGATGTGCCCCTCGCGCCGGACGAACTCGGACGAGGGCACCTGGTAGCCGTAGCCGAGCGGGGCGGAGTTGGGCCGCGCGCCGGTCATGCCGCCGCCGGAGCAGTCGATCACGTCCACGCCCTTGGGGCCGACGATGCGGGACAGCGCCGCGCTCTGCTCCAGGCCCCAGCCGGCATCGTCCTGGGCCGAGAGGCGCAGGAACAGGGGCTTCTCGGCGGGCCACACGCCGCGCACCGCCTCCACCACCTCGACGACGAGGCGCATGCGCTTCGCCTCGCTGCCGCCGTACTCGTCGGTGCGCTGGTTGGCGATGGGGGAGAGGAATTCGTGCAGCAGGAAGCCGTGCGCGCCGTGCAGCTCCAGCACCTCGATCCCGGCCTCGTGCGCGCGGCGGGCGGCATCCACCCAGTGCTGGATCACCTCGGGGATCTCGGACCGGTCGAGCGCGCGCGGGGTGGGCTCGGTGTCCCCGGCGGGGATGGCCGAGGGGGCGACCAGCTCCCACGCCTCCCAATCGGTGATCCCCTGCGCCTCGGCGGCCTCGCGGGTGAGCGGCTTGCCGCCTTCCCAGGGGCGGAAGGCGCGCGCCTTGCGGCCGGAATGGCCGAGCTGGATGCCGGGCACGCTGCCCTGGGCGCGGATGAAATCGGCGATGCGCTTCATGCCGGGGATGAAGGCATCGTCCCACAGGCCGAGGTCGCCCACCGTGCCGCAGCCGCGGCGCTCCACCTTGGTGGATTCGATGAACACCAGCCCGGCGCCGCCGGCGGCGAAGCGGCCGTAGTTCATCAGGTGCCAGTCGGTGACATGGCCCTGCACCCCGGCATACTGGTGCATCGGGGCGACCACGATGCGGTTCTTCAAGGTGGTGCCGCGGATGGCGAGCGGCGTGAAAAGCAGCGGCTGGGACATGAAGGTTCCGATTCTCAGCGATTGGTCTTGAAGCGCGTCCACATCCGGCTGCGCGCGCGCGCGGCATCCTGCGGAACGGGGCCGATGGTGAAGAACCCGGCCTGCACGGCGGGCGGGGGGTAGACGCCGGGGTCCTCCAGGATCTCGCGGGCCACCAGCGCGCGGCTGGCGGGCACGGCGTTGGGGTAGTTCACGTGGTTGGTGATGCCGGCGATCACCTGCGGGCGCAGCATGAAGTTGATGAATTCATGCGCCTCGGCCGCGTTCGGCGCATCGGCCGGGATGGCGAGCAGGTCGAACCAGAGCTGGGCGCCTTCCCTCGGCGCGATGTACTGCACCTCCACGCCGCGCTTGGCCTCCGCCGCGCGGCCGGCGGCCTGGATGGCGTCGCCGGAATAGGTGATGGCCAGGCAGGTCTCGCCGCTGGCCAGCGTTTCGATCATGCCGGCGCTGGAGAAGGTGCGGATATGCGGGCGGATCGCGCGCAGCGTGCGCTCCACGGCGGCGAGGTCGTCGGCGCTGGTGCTGTCGGGGGACTTGCCGAGGTATTTCAGCACGCTCGGGATCACGTCGATCGCGCTGTCCAGCATGGCGATGCCGCAGCGGGCCATGCGGCTTGCGTGCTCGGGCTTCAGCAGCAGGTCCCAGGAATCGGTGGGCGCATTGGGGGCGAACTGCTTCAGCTTCACCGGGTTCACCGCCAGCCCGATGGTGCCCCAGAGGTAGATCGCGCCATGCGCGTTGCCGGGGTCGGAGGATTGCACGCGCGCCACCAGCGCGGGGTCGAGCCCGGCGAGGCTGGGCAGCTTCGCGGTGTCCAGCTTCTGCAGCGCGCCGGCGCGGACCAGGCGGGAGAAGGTGGGCTCGCTGGTGGGCACCACCACGTCGTAGCCGGAGCGGCCGGCGAGCAGCTTGGCCTCCAGCGTCTCCAGGCTGTCATACAGGTCGTAGCGCACCCTGATGCCGGTCTCGGCCTGGAACTGCTGGATCGCGTAGGGATCGATGTAGTCGGTCCAGTTGTAAACGTTGACCACACGCTGCTGCGCGGCGGCGGGCAGGGCGAGCACGAGCATGGCCAGCAGGGCGAGCAGGCGCATCAGGGGACTCCCGGGGTTGCACCGGGAGGCTACCATGGCAGGCGCGGCTTGAAACGAGGGGCGGCAAGCAGGAGGATCGCTTCATGTGCGGGCGCTATGCGGCTCATCGGTCGGTGGACGAGATCAGGCGCCTGTTCGCCACCGTGAACGCGCCGCCGAATTTCGACGCCACCTGGAACATGGCGCCCACCCAGCTGGCCCCGGTGGTGCGCCGCCATCCCGGCGACGGCACGCGGCACCTGGACCTGCTGGCCTGGGGCCTGGTGCCGCACTGGGCCAAGGACCCGAAGGCGGAGCGCAAGCCGATCAACGCGCGCAGCGAGACGGCGGCCACCATGCCGTTGTTCCGCGACGCCTTCGCCCGCCGGCGCTGCATCGTGCCGATCGACGCCTTCTACGAATGGCAGGTGACCGAGGGCGGCAAGATCCCGCACGCCATCGCCCGCGCGGATGGCGCGCCGATGGCGCTGGCCGGGATCTGGGAGGGCTGGCGCGGGCCGGAGGGCACGGTGCTGCGGACCTTCACCGTGCTGACCACCGCCGCATGCCAGGCCCTGGCGCACCTGCACGAGCGCATGCCCGTGGTGCTGGAGCCGCCGGACTGGGCGCTGTGGCTGGGCGAGGAGGAAGGGCCGTACGGCGAGCTGCTGCGCCCCTCGGCCGCGTCGTTCCGGGTCTGGCGCGTGTCCACGAAGGTCAATAACGTCCGCAACAACGGGCCGGACCTGCTGGAGGAAGCCGCATGAAAATCCCCCCTCTGAAGATAACGGGCATCGAGACGGCGATCCTGCGCATCCCGGAAGGGGACCCGCTGGCGGACATGCCGGAGGACGGCAACCGGCTTCGGCCCTTTGTCACGCTCAAGGTGCGCACGGACCAGGGGATCGAGGGCATCGCCTTCACGCTCTATGGCGACGCGATGAGCGGATCGCTGCGCACGGCGGTGGATGAACTCGGCGCGCTGTGCCTCGGCGAGGACCCGCTGGACATCGAGCGCATCGGCCGCAAGCTGCTGAACGCGGTGGGGGCGCATTGCGGGCCGGGCGGCATCTTCACGCTGGCCGCCTCGGCGATCGACATCGCGTTGTGGGACATCAAGGGAAAGGCGCTCGGCCTGCCGTTGTGGAAGCTGCTCGGGGGCTATCGCAACCGGGTGCCGTGCTACGCCAGCGGCTCGCTGCGCCGGGGGCTCACGGACGACCAGGCGCAGACCGCGGCGCACCGGTTGGTGGCGAAGGGCTTCCGTGAGATGAAGACCCAGATGGCCCTGCCCGGGAACCCCGCGCCGTCGGACGAGGTGCGCCGCATGCGCGTGGTGCGCGAGGCGATCGGGCCGGACATCAAGCTGATGTGCGACATCAACCAGCGCTGGCGGCCGGAACAGGCGATCGACATCGGCCGGCGCTGCGAGGAGTTCGGCCTGTTCTGGCTGGAGGACGTGGTGAACCACGAGGACTACCAGGGCATGGCCCGCGTGAACGCCGCCCTTTCCACGCCGATCGCCGGCGGCGAATACGTGTGGGGCATCGCGCCCTTCCGCCACATGATCGAGGCGCGCAGCGTGGATATCCCGATGGTGGACCTGGTGCGCGTGGGCGGGATCACCGCGTGGATGAAGGTCGCGGCGCTGGCCGAAGCCTTCAACCTGCCGGTGGTGAGCCACCTGGCGCCGGAACTGCACTGCCACCTCGTCGCCGCCGCGCCCAATGGGCTCACGGTGGAATACATGCCCTGGACGCTGGCGCTGTTCGAGGACACGCCGCCTGTGGTGGACGGCGAGATGCAGCTGTGGGACCGGCCGGGGCTGGGGCTGGCGTTCGACGAGGCGTTCTGCCGCGCGCATCGGGTGGCGTAGCGCCGCAAGACGGCTTTCGCCTGCGCGCGGATGCGGGTTGGATGGCGCTCGACAGAAAGGAACGCCTGATGATTCGCACCCAACTGCTGCGCGCGGCGGCCGCGCTCGGCCTTGCCCTGGGCGTTGCCGCCTGCGAAGCGCCGCCGGCCGCCCCGGAAGCAGCAGCCGTCGCGCCCGGAGCCCTGCCCACGGTGGACATGCAAGCGGCCCGGGCCGCGGCGATGGCCGCCGTGCCGCTGCAGGTGCTGGAGTTCAGCCTGCGCGGCACCCGCTCCCTCACCAGCCGCATCCGGGGCGATGCGGCGCCGGCCTATGTCGTGCCGGTGGCGGCCGGGCAGACGCTGACGGTGGTGTTCCGCAGCCCGGTCCATGCCGCCACCTTCAACCTGGTGGACACGGCCACCCCGGAGGAGGCGGTGCATCGCGGGTCCGTGGAGGGCAACATCGTCGCGGTGAAGCCGGCGCGGGCCACCACCTATGTGATCGTGCCGTTCACCGAACGCGCCGTGGCCCGCCGCGGCACGGTGGCCACCTTCACGCTGACCATCACGCGCGAATGATCCCGCGGGCCTAGGGCATCGCCGGCGCGGTGCCGTAGGCCTCGGCCATCTGGGCGATATCGGCCAGCTTGGCGGCCAGCAGCGACCAGTCGTCGCGCTCGGCGATCGGGGCCCAGATGGCTTCCACCTCGTCGATCAGGATGGTGCAGGGGGAGGCACGGGTGAAATAGGCGTGGTCCGGCCGCGCGCCCGCCGCCGGTGCGTAGCCGTGCAGCGCGGCGCGGAATTCGGCGAAGCTTTCGTGGCGGTAGAACGCCGCCGCCGGGCCCTGCATGGCATGCGCTTCGCGCGCGAGGCCGCCGTGCCAGTCGAACCAGGCCTGCTCGAACGGCACCTGGCTGGCTTCCAGGAACTGCGCGAAGGCGCGGGCGAGCGCGGCATCGGCCTCCGCCCCGCGCGGGGCCAGGCCCAGGCGGCGCAGCGTGGCGGTGGCGTATTCGGCGTGCACCGCGTCCTCGTAGCCATCCAGCACGTTGATCAGCGCCTGCTTCGGCACCACCGGCAGCAGGGCGGAGCCGAGCTGGGCGAGGTTCCACAGCAGCGCCTCCGGCTGGCGGCCATAGGCGTAGAGCCCGGAATCGTCGAAATAGGCGGCGGTGAAGCCGGGCTGGTAGGTGGGCAGCCAGCGCCAGGGCCCGTAGTCGAAACTCTCGCCGGTGATGTTGATGTTGTCGGTGTTCAGCACGCCGTGCACGAAGCCGGCGGCCATCCATTGCGCGCCGAGGCGGGCGACGTTGGCCATCACCCGGGCGTAGAACGCCGCCCCGCGCTCGGCGGCGTCGTTCTGCCACAGGTCGGGCATGTAGTGGCGGATGGCGTGGTCGACCAGCCTTTGCAGCCCGTCGGCGTCCTTGTGGTAGGCGCGGCGCTGGAAGGTGCCGAAGCGGATATGGGAGTGGGAGAGGCGCACCAGCACGGCGGCGCGGGTGGGCGAGGGCTCGTCGTGGCGCTGCAGCTCCTCGCCGGTTTCGATGAGCGAGAAGCTCTTGGAGGTGTAGACCCCCTGCGCCTCCAGCATGGCGGTGGCCAGCACCTCGCGCACGCCGCCCTTCAGCGTGAGGCGGCCATCGGCGCCGCGCGACCAGGGCGTGCGCCCGCTGCCCTTGGTGCCGAGATCGAGCAGGCGGCCATCGAGCAGGTCGTGCAGCTGGGCGAACAGGAAGCCGCGGCCGTCGCCGAGATCGGGGTTGTAGCTGCGGAACTGGTGGCCGTGGTAGCGCAGGGCGAGCGGCTTCTCGAAGCTGCCGGGCAAGGGCTCGAAGCGCCCGAAATGGGCGATCCAGTCCGCGTCGGTCAGGCCATCAAGACCCACCCGCGTCGCCCAGGGCTGGTTGCGGTGGCGCAGGATGTGTTGCGGAAAATCGGCCGCCGCCACCTCGTCGTAGAACTCGGGGCCGAGATCGGCATGCGTGGTCGCGGGGCGGTGGGCCATGGAAGCTCCGGTGTGGTCAGGCGCGCGGGCGGAAGATCGCCAGCGCCAGCAGCGGCAGGGCCACCCCGATCAGCGTGGCCGTGATGAGCAACGCGCCCAGCTCGCCGTAGTCGCCGCGGCCCACGGTGAAGATCATGTTGAGATACTTGGTCTGCAAGCTGCCCGCCACCAGGGCGAGGTTCATCAGCGAGGCCATCAGCGCGAACCAGGTCGCGCGCGCCGCCGGCGGGGCGTAGAAGGCCACCAGCGTCAGCAGCGGCACCATGCCGAGCTGCGCGAACGGGCCGCCGGCGGCGGAATCCACCAATGCGATGGTGCGCGCGCCGAAGCCCAGATGCGCCTCGGTCCAGTGGTGGATGCCGTAGTAGAGGCCGATCGTCGGCAGGCTCAGCACGCCGCCGGCCAGGGTGAGCCAGAACAGCACGCGGGCCACGGAATGCTTCGTCAACTGGTGGCGCAGCAGCCACAGCCCCACGATGGCCAGGATCGCCGCGGTCTGGCGAAGATGGCCCAGGAAGGCCTCGTCGAAGCCCAGCTCATCCAGCGTGAACCAGAAGGCGCCATCGCCGGCCGAGGGCGTGGCGCGGAAGGCGAAGATGATGATGGAGGTGCCCAGGATGGCATGGCGCGTGGCGGCATCGAGCCCGCGCGTGACCAGCACCAGCATGCGGATGATCACCGCCATCGACAGCGCGAACACCACCTCCTGCGCGAAGGGCACCTGCACCAGGGCCAGCGTTACCACCGCCGCTCCGAAGGCCAGGCCCCCGCCCAGGATGCGCCAGTCCGGTGCCTGCACCGCCCGCGCCTCGTCGCGCGCCGCCAGCGCGGCCAGCAGCGTGATGGCGGGGATCACCAGGCCGATCAGGAACACCGTGTCGCGCGGCAGGAACATCGCCAGCCAGCCGGACAGCCCGGCCACCGACAGGATGCCGAGCGAGAGCGCCATGCGGCCGAGCAGTTGCACCATGCCCAGCTCCGCCTTCACCACGGTTTCGTCGCGCGGCGTGCCGTCGGGCTCCGTGCGGTCCACCACCTCCGTGGTCATGGCATCGGCCACCACGTCCTGCAGCACGGTGCCGAGCACCAGCAGCAGGTTGCCCAGCACATAGAGCCCCGCCGGCGGCAGGAAGCCGAGCCAGCCGCCGGCCGCGCCGGCCAGCACCACCAGACCCGTCGCCATCAAGCCGGCGCCGAGCACCAGGTAGGAGCGGCGCTGCGAGCCCAGCAACGGCAGGCTGTCCACCAGCTGGCCGAACACCATCTTGATCGTCCAGGGCAGGCCGAGCCAGACGCCGAGCGCGGCGAGGTCGGCCGGGGAGAGGTGCAGGCTCTCCTTCACCCAGAAGTCGCGGCTGATGTCGATCAGGCCCAGGGCGCCGTAGGCGAAGTAGACCAGCAGCAGGGGGATCCAGGCGCGGCGCACCGTCGACAGGGAAGCAAGCAGGAGTCTTCTTTTTTCTGAAGAAAAAAGAAGCAAAAAAGACTTCATCCGTTCGCACCCCGGCCCGCGCGCGCGCAAGCGGGGGAAAGTTTTTTGGTTCTTTTTTTCAAAAAAGAACATCCTTCCTTGCCGTGCCTTCGCTCTCTACCCCCGGGTAGGCACGCCCGCAAGCGCGCCCTATGATTCGCCCCGGGCGCGACGGGGAACGGACGATGGGCGACGCACAGGCAGCCACGCGGGTTGGCAACTTCCTATCAGCGCTCGAAGGCGCGCTGGCGCGCGGCGAGGCGCAGCAGGCAGCCGCGCTGTTCTCCGCCACCGAATGCTACTGGCGCGACCTCGCGGCGCTGACCTGGAACATCCACACCGCCGAGGGGCGCGAGGCGATCGCGGCCATGCTCACCGCCAGCACTGGCCGGCCCGGCGGGTTCAAGCTGGAGACCGCCGGCGCCACCGCCGATGGCGGCGAGGAAGGCTGGTTCACCTTCGAGACCGCCACGGGGCGCGGCCGCGGCCATGTGAAGCTGGTGGACGGCCGCGGCTTCAGCCTGCTCACCGCGCTGCAGGAGCTGAAGGGCTTCGAGGAGAAGCAGGGCTACACACGGCCGGAGGGCGTGGAATGGGGCGCGCGCAAGGGCCGCATCACCTGGAAGGAAGCGCGCGAGCGCGAGGTGGCGGAGCTGGGCCACACCGTGCAGCCCTATGTGCTGATCGTCGGCGGCGGCCAGGGCGGCATCGCGCTCGCCGCACGGCTGCGGCGGCTGGAGGTGCCCACCATCGTGATCGACAAGCTGCCGCGCCCCGGCGATGCCTGGCGCAGCCGCTACAAGTCGCTCTGCCTGCATGATGCGGTGTGGTACGACCACCTGCCCTACCTGCCCTTCCCCGGGCACTGGCCGGTGTACACGCCGAAGGACCAGATCGGCGACTGGCTGGAGATGTATACCAACATCATGCAGCTGAACTTCTGGGGCGGCACCGAATGCGTCGCCAGCCGCTACGACGCGGCGGTGGGCGAGTGGGAGGTGCAGGTGCTGCGCAACGGCATCCCGCACATCCTGCGGCCGAAGCACCTGGTGCTCGCCACCGGCATGTCCGGCGTGCCCAACATGCCGCGCCTGCCGGGGATGGAGGGCTATGCGGGCGACATCTACCACTCCTCCAACCACCCCGGCGGGCCGGGCTGGGAGGGCAAGCACTGCGTGGTGGTCGGCGCCAACAATTCCGCCCACGACATCGCGGTGGATCTGTGGGAGCACGAGGCGGCGAGCGTGACCATGATCCAGCGCTCCTCCACCATGGTCGCGCGCGCCGAGACGCTGCGCGCCAATGGCGACAAGGGGCCGTATTCCGAAGCCGCCGCGCAGCGCGGGCTTTCCACCGACCAGGCGGACCTGATGGTCGCCTCCGTGCCCTATGCCGTGCAGCCGCGGGTGCAGAAGCCGGTTGCCGACAGGCTGCAGGAAACCGACCGCGAGTACTACGACGCGCTGCGCCGCGTGGGCTTCAAGCTGGATTTCGGCGAGGACGGCTCGGGGCTGTCGCAGAAGTATCTGCGCCGCGGCTCCGGCTACTACATCGATGTCGGCGGCAGCGCGCTGGTGGCCGATGGGCGGATCGGCCTGCGTTCCGGCACGGAAGTGGCCGGCTTCGGCGCCGGGGGCGTGACGCTCGGCACCGGCGAGACGCTGCCGGCCGATCTCGTGGTGTTCGCCACCGGCTATGGCAGCATGAACGGCTGGGCGGCCCGGCTGATCAGCCAGGAGGTGGCCGACCGCGTGGGCAAGTGCTGGGGCCTGGGCAGCAACACCACCTACGACCCCGGCCCGTGGGAAGGCGAGCTGCGCAACATGTGGAAGCCCACCCAGCAGCCCGGGCTGTGGTTCCATGGCGGCAACCTGGCCCAGGCGCGGCACTACTCCCGCTACCTCGCGCTGCAGCTGAAGGCGCGGATGGAGGGCATCCCCACGCCGGTGTATGCCCTGCCGAAGGTGAACCACCTGGGTTGATCGTGCTTGGCCCCGCGCCGATTCCTGTCTAGCGTCCCCTCCCGCACGCGGCCGCCAAGCACATCGGCCGCAACTTGAAACTTTCGGGGGCTTCAATGAACGGCAGGCTCAATCGGCGTGGCTTCCTTGCGGCATCGGGGGCGGCGCTGGCGCTGCCCGCCATCGCGCAGCCGGCGCGCGCGCGCACGCTGCGGGTGATCCCGCAGGCCAACCTCACCGCGCTGGATCCGATCTGGACCACCGCTTCCGTCACCACCGGGCACGGCTATGCCATCTTCGACGTGCTCTATTCGCTCGACAGCCAGCTGCGCCCGCGCCCGCAAATGGCCGAGGGCCATGAGGTTTCGGCCGACCAGCTGACCTGGACCATCAAGCTGCGCCCCGGCCTGCGCTTCCACGACGGCGAGCCGGTGCTGGCGCGCGACTGCGTGGCGAGCCTGATGCGCTGGTCCCGCCGCGACAGCTTCGGCCAGACCCTGGCGCGCTTCGTGGAGGCGTGGGAGGCGGCGGACGACCGCACCATCCGCATCCGCCTCAACAAGCCCTTCGCCCCGCTGCTGGATGCGATCGCCAAGCCGGCCAGCATGGTGGCCTTCATCATGCCGGAGCGTCTGGCCAAGACCGATGCGATGACCCAGGTGTCGGAGATGGTCGGCTCCGGCCCGATGCGCTTCGTGCGCGACGAGTTCGTGGCCGGCAGCCGCGTGGTCTATGCGCGCAACGAGGCCTACGTGCCGCGCAACGAGCCCGCCGACTACCTCTCCGGCGGCAAGCGCGTGAATTTCGATCGGATGGAATGGCACATCATCCCCGATGCCAGCACCGCCGCGGCCGCCCTGCAGAGCGGCGAGGTGGACTGGTGGGAGTTCACCCTGGCCGACCTCAACCCCGCCCTGGCACGCGCCAGCGGCGTGACGGTGAGCCAGGTGGACACGATGGGCTTCATCTCCATCCTGCGCTTCAACCACCTGGTGCCGCCGTTCAACAACGTGAAGCTGCGCCAGGCCATCCTGCTGGCGCTGGACCAGGCCGACTACATGCGCGCGGTGAACGGCGACAACGTGAAGTGGCAGCGCTGCGCCTCCATGTTCCCCTGCGGCATCCCGTTCTCGCCGGAGCTGGGCGCCTCCATCCTCAACTCCCCGCGCGACCTCGCGAAGGCGCGCGAGGCGGTGCGCGCCTCCGGCTACAATGGCGAGCGGGTGGTGCTGATGAACCCGGCCGACTTCCCCTCCATCGCCCCGCTCGGCGATGTCACTGCCGACCTGCTGAAGCGGCTCGGCCTCAACGTGGACCTGCAGTCGATGGACTGGGGCACGCTGGGCCAGCGCCGCACCAGCCGGGTGCCGGTGGAACAGGGCGGGTGGAACATCTTCCACACCTGGACGACCAGCGTCTCCATCTCCAACCCCGCGCTGAACTACTTCCTGCGCGGCCAGGGGGCGGCCGGCTGGTTCGGCTGGTACGAGAACGCCCGCATCGAGGCGCTCACCGACGAATGGACCCGCGCCACCACCGATGCGGAGAAGAGCCGCATCTTCGACGGGATCCAGCAGGAGGCCTGGGCCACCCTGCCCTTCGTGCCGCTGGGCCAGTACTTCCCCACCACCGCGCATCGGAGCAACATCGTGGACCGGATCGCGGCCACCAACTGCATCCCCTGGAACATCCGCCGCACCTGAGAAGGGAGCCACCACCATGCCCAACGACAGCGCCATCACCGCCAGCGTGCGCAGCAAGGTCTCGGCCGAGGAGTGGCAGGCGCGCATCGACCTCGCCGCCTGCTACCGCCTGCTGGCGCGCTACAACATGGCCGACCTCACCGGCACCCACACCTCGCTCTCGGTGCCGGGCAGCGACAACAAGCACTTCCTGATCAACCCGCACGGCGTGCTGTTCGAGCGGGTGACGGCCTCCTCGCTGGTGAAGATCGACAGCGAGGGCAACAAGGTGATGGAAAGCCCGTTCCGGGTGAACCCGGCCGGCTTCATCATCCATTCCGCCATCCACATGGCGCGCCCCGATGCGGCCTGCGTGATGCACACGCACACCACCGCGGGCATGGGCGTTTCCATGCAGGCGCAGGGCCTGCTGCCGGCCAGCCAGCATGCCTGCTTCTTCACCGGCAACATCGGCTACCACGACATCGACGCGATGGCCGAGGAGATCGGCGGCCGCGCGGCGCTGGCGCGGGACATGGGGCAGCACCGCGCGCTGATCATGCGCAACCACGGCCTGCTCACCTGCGGGCGCACCGTGGGCGAGGCGTTCTGGCTGATGCACACGCTGGAACGCGCCTGCCAGGCGCAGATCGCCGCCCTGGCCGGGGGCTCGCCGCTGTATCCGGTGACGGCCAAGACCTCGGCCTGGTTCGGCTCGCTGCTGAGCGAGAAGGATTTCTCGCTGGATCGCGGAGAGCTTTCCTGGCCTGGGTTGCTGGATGTGCTTGATAGCGTGGATGCCAGCTACCGCAGCTGAGGTCGGCTATCGTCCACCCTGGGCCTGATCGAACCAACCCCGCACCCGGGCGGCGCAAGCGCTCGGGTTGCGGCGCACCTCGAAGGCCCAGAGGCGCTTTACCGTCCAGCCGAGTTCCGTAAGCCGCTTCTGGCGCTGCGCGTCGCGCCAACGGATATCAGCGTCCCATTTGTGCTGAAGCCCGTCGACCTCCACCGCCAGCTTCCGCCACTCGCCCAGCAGCGCAAGGTCGATCGAGTACTGCTCCACCCGAAATTGCGGCTGCGGCTGAAGGCCCAGGCGGTGAAGGGCCCGATACAGGCTCTTCTCCTCCTCCGACACGGCCGGGCCGCCCTGCGGCAACGAGGGAAACTCGGGCCCATGATCCACGGGCTCCGCAGCTGTGTCCGCCTGCGCTTCAATCTTGCCCACATGATCTACAAAGGCCGACAGATGCGGGATCCCGAGATCGGCGGCGCCGTCCCTGTCGCCCACGACGATCAAGGCTCCGCGCGCGCGGGTCACGGCCACATTGAAGAGATTGCCGGAGGTTCTGAGGAACCAGTGCGCGCCGGCCGGAAGGTCCGGCCCCGCCACCAATGAGAACACCATGGTGTCGCGCTCATCGCCCTGGAATCCGTGCGCCGCATCTATCAGCAGGTTGGCACCGAGGCCCGCAGCAGATAGCTGGGCGTCATCGGCCACGAGGTCGCGTATCCGGCGCATCTGCGCCCTGAACGGGGTCACAACACCCACCGTGCCGGTATAGGCTTGGTCCAGGAGCAGCCGACGCAAGCCTTCCACCGTTCGCTGGGCGACCGCCTCCTGCAGTACGCCGCCTTGCGGGTCTTCGACAATTGAGCCGCCCTGGTGCACCCAGGTCACCAACTGCTTCAGTGCCTTTGGCGGCAGGAGCTTGCCGATTGGTGTGCCGACCCGCAGCGCTCCCGTGTAAAACTGTGTATTCGAGTAGCCGATGATGGCGGGATGGGAGCGGTGATGTTCTCTCAGCGTCACCATCCGCGCGCCCTGCGCCAGCGCCAGATCGTACAACGATGCCGCCGAATGCGCCCAGGATTGGTGCGTCTGATCCAGCCCGTGCTGCGCCAGAAGCGCGGCATCCGCGCCGACGGAAAGCTGCGTGATGAACGGCAACTGCATCTTGTCGCCCAGCACCACCACCCGCTTGGCCCGGAACAGCAGCGGCAACACGGAGCTGATGTCGCATTGGCTTGCTTCGTCCATGATCAGCAGGTCGAAGAGCCCGGACTCAAGCGGAACCTTGCCCTTCGCCGACAGCGACGTAACCGCCCAAGCCGACACTACCGGCTTCAGGGTTTCGAGGATCGCAGCCCAACCCGGCTCACCATTGCCGCCATCGGTGGCGAACTTCAGCTTGACGCCCACATTGGCGAGCGCGGCTCGGTCCGCCGGCGACAGGGCCGCTATGCGCTTCTGCATTGCGAGTTTCCACACGGTCAGGTCGGCTTCGTGGCACCGATGTACGGCTGCCTCCATCTGGTCGAGGAGTGCGGTGCCGTCCGCCAAGGTGAGCAGCCGCGCCTCGCGCCCGCGCCGCTGGACCCAGCGCCACCCAAGGGCGGCGTAGAGAACGGCAGACCGCAGAATCCCGGTCAAGTGCTGAAGCAGGCGCGCCAACCGCGTCTTGCCAACGAGACGGCGTGATTCGAGAAGCGCCCGCATCGCGGCCTCGCGCTCCGTTGCAGCCACGGCCGCATCGCGGGATGCCGCGAGGGTCAAGTATCGCGCATGCAGAACCTGGAGCGTTGCGCAGGCCTGTTCCGAACTGCGCTTGGCGTCCGACCATGCGGCGTTGAGATTCGGCGTCGCGAAACCAGCAAGGGCCTTTCCCACCATTTCAACCACGGAAGCGAGATATCTTTTCCCCGTCCCAATCCGGACGATAACCGGATCGTCTGACAGGGCAGCCACGCGGGACTCTCCAACGTCCACTGCCTTGTTGTTGCTGCTGGCAAGAAGAACGGACTGACCATGCCAGACGGCATTGGCCACCAGCGCCGTTACGACCTGCGACTTGCCGGTCCCGGGCGGGCCGCTGATCACCGTCAGCGGCTGCGACAGCCCGGCGCACACCGCTTCACGCTGCTCCGCGTTGAGCGGGACGACCTCAAGCACATCCAGGTCCGGACCGGCTGGTGGCAGGGTCCGGCGTGCCCATGCCGACAGGGCACTGCCTTGGAACGCAGCTTCGGGCAGCTTCGCCATGTCCTGGAGCTCAGCGACAAGGCCAGCGGTGTAGTCTGGTGAGCGGTCGAGGAAGACGGCCGAAGAACCCCATATCCCGGGCACGGAAGTGGGGCCCAATGGCCTTGGCGGAACCTGCCACGGCCAAGTCGGGAAATACGCCCGCAGAGCATCAAGAAGTGTGGCGGGCACGGCGGGCAAGTCATCTCCCTGCGGATCATCAAGGCCCAGCTTGGCGCGAATCTCCTCCTCCAGACCGTCCGCGCCACCGGGACCTGCGAGTGTCTCCACCGCAAGGCGGTTGACCCGTATGTCCCCAAGCACCCCGCCCGGCCCCGGAAAGGGAAACAGCAACAGCGGTTCGAGAAAGGACCACGCCTTGTGTTGGCGCACCACAACCGGAAATCCGATGCGCATGGTGCCGTTGGCGGCCTTTGCCTTGGCCTTAAGGGGCATGAGCCCAGGCAATCCCGCCAATGCAGCACCCACTGGCCACGGCGGCCCGCCAAGCGCGACAAAGTCGGCAGCGGCTGCCTTGGCATGAACGGAAACCTTCGTCTCGACATCACGGCGCACGGCTTCGCGTGCGTACCGAACGAGGTCGTTCTCGATGGCCATCGTTGTCCGGATCCTCGCGACCAGGAGAGTGCTTCATGGCGGCGCGATCGTGTGCATCCGCTTCGAGCGAAGTCAACGCGGCGAGTTTGCGCGCCAGCCGCGGACAGCTAGTTTCGCCGCGATGCTCGGGAGGATTCGGACATGAGTGCCAGCACACTGCAGGGCGCCACGCTGCGCCTGCCGGCCTTGCTGGCGCGGGTGTACCTGCCCTTCGCAGCGGCCTATTTCCTCTCCTACCTCTACCGCACGGTGAACGCCGTGGTCGGCCCGGTGATCGCGGCCGAGCTGAACCTCACCGCCGGCGACCTCGGGCTGCTCACCAGCGCCTATTTCATCATGTTCGCCGGCATCCAGCTGCCGCTGGGCCTCGCCTTGGACCGCTACGGCCCGCGCCGGGTGCAGGCGACGCTGCTGCTGTTCGCCGCCGCGGGGGCCGCGATGTTCGGCTTCGGCACCTCGCTGCCGGAGCTGGTGGCCGGGCGGGTGCTGATCGGCCTGGGCGTCGCCGCCGGGCTGATGGGGGCGCTGAAGGTGATCAACCTGTGGTTCCGCGCCGAGCACTGGCCGCTGATGAACGGCGTGCTGATGGCCGCGGGCGGGCTGGGCTCGCTGGTGGCCACCGCGCCGGCGCAGGCGGCGCTGGGGGTGATGAGCTGGCACGCGCTGTTCTTCTGGCTATCGGCGGCGACCCTTGCCGTCTCCGCGTTCATCTTCACCGTGGTGCCGGAGCGCGAGGGCACGCGCGCCACGGGCACGCTGGGCGAACAGATGGCCGCCGTCGGCGCGATCCTGCGCAGCCGCTATTTCTGGCGCCTGGCGCCGATCGCCTCGGTGCAGCAGGCCAGCTTCATCGGCATCCAGACGCTGTGGATCGGCCCCTGGCTGCGCGACGTGGGCGGCGAGGATGCGGCCACGCGCAGCACATCGATGCTGCTGGCCGCCGTGGCGATGACGGCGGGCTTCCTCTCCTCCGGCATCGTGGCCGGCGCGCTTGCGAAGCGCGGGGTTTCGCATTTCGCCACCTCCACCGGGGCGATCGGGCTGTTCACCCTGGTGATGGCGGGCCTGGCGCTGTTCGGCGCCGCGCTGCCGCTGGGGCCGCTGGTGTGGTGGTGCGCCTTCGCGTTCCTGGGCACCTATGTGATCGTGTACTACCCGGTGCTGACACAGGCCTTCGCGCTGGAGCTTTCCGGGCGCGTTACGACCTGCCTCAACTTCCTGATGTTCAGCACGGTGTTCCTGTTCCAGTGGGGCATCGGCGTGATCCTGGACCTGTGGCCGCGTACGGCCGCCGGCGGCTATGCGCCGCAGGGCTATGCGGTGGCCTTCGGCGTGTGCGTGGCCGCGCTGGTGGCGGGGCTGGCCTGGCTGGCGGCGTTCCGGGCGAAGGCGGGGGATTAGCCGCCCACCAGCCTGCGCACGTCGTGCAGCGAGTCCACCACGGCCACGCACATGGCGCGGATCTCGTCGGTGGCGCGGATGATGTCGGGCACCATCACCGTCATCATGCCGGCGGCATGGGCGGAGCGGACGCCGTTGTGGCTGTCTTCCACCGCCACGCACAGGGCGGGGTCGATGCCGAGATCGGCGGCGGCGCGCAGGAACAGATCGGGCTTCGGCTTCGGGTGTTCCACGTCGTCGCGCGTGCGGATCACCGCGAAGCGGTCCCACAATCCGGTGCGGCGCAGGTTGTCTTCCGCGTTCACCCGCGTGGCCGCGGTGGCGATGGCCATGGGCGTGCGGGTTTGCTCCAGGTGGGCGATCAGCTCCAGCGCGCCGGGCTTGATCGGCACGCCCTGGTCCAGCAGTTCCGTGCGGCGGGCGAGGTACATCTCGCGGTGCCGCGCGTAGGGGAAGTCCTCGCCCAGGTGGGCGCGCAGGCGGGCCTGGAACTCGCTGCCGGGGAGGCCGACCAGGCCGTGCAGGAAGGTCTCCGGCAGGGGGTAGCCGAGTGCGGTGGAGGTCTCCAGGAAGGTGCGGATGTAGATGCTCTCGGTGTCCAGAAGGGTGCCGTCCATGTCGAGGATCACGGCTGCATGGGGGCGCGGCAGGGTCATGGGGTGTGGGCCCGTTCGGTGTTGGCAAGCGCTTCGTCGCGGGTGAGCCATAGGCGCTTGCGGCCATAGGCGCCGTAGAGGGCGAGCTGGTCGTTGCGGTGCGGGCTGGGCGTGCCGTCGGGCGCCACGAAGCCGGACTGCCCCGGGGGCATGATGTCGTAGAGCTCCACGCCGTCTGCACCCAGCACGGCCATGTTGTTCTCGGTTCCGCGGTTCATCAGCGCCGGCAGCGCCATGCTGTCGGCGTTGCGGGCCTGGGGGATGCCCATGAAGTTCTGCGTGCGGAACAGCGTGGTGCTGGCCCGGGCGCGCCACTGCGCGGGATCGGGGCCCTGTTCGGCGGTGAGCGTGGCGACGGCTTGGGCGAGTGAGTCGCGGATCAGGGCATCGGCGTCGCGGCCGGCGAGGAAGTCGTGTTCGGTGGCCTCGCCGCGCAGCACGCGATCCAGCAGCTTGGCCAAGGGCGGGATGTTGTAGCTGAACGATTGCGGAATGGCGGGATCGGGGAACAGGGCGGCGAGCCCGGCGGCGAATTCGCGCGGCGGCACATCGGCCAGCACGCGGCGCAGCAGGGCGGGGAGCAGGGCATGCAGGATCGGCACGCCGGGAGAGATGTAGTCGCCGCCGGCGGACGCAAGGCTTCCCTCCCATCCCCGCATCGCCTCCGCGGCGCGGCGCAGGGTGCTGTCGGCGGGCAGCGCAGCGGTGGCGGCGAGGATGCGCGGGACCAGGAGGCGGGCGTTCAGGTCGATCAGCGAGGTGTGCTCGACCAGGCCCCAGAGCTGCTCCACCGTGGCGGTGGCGGGCAGGCGGAGCTCGATCTCGCTGAGGCGGTCGGCGGCGGACCAGAGGAAGGTGCAGGTGTTGTCGTGGTCCACCGCGGGCTTGTTGTTCCAGTTGGCGAGGTAGCCCTGGGCGGGGTTCACCACCTGGGGGTTGGTGGCGAAGGGCTTGGTGCCGCGCCATTCCATGCCGCCGCGCCCATCGGCGGGCAGGCGCGGGTCGTGCGTGGGGGCGCGATCGGGGTAGTGGCCGGCCAGGGCGTAGGCGATGGTGCCGTGCCGGTCGGCGAAGTAGGTGTTCACCATGCTGGCCATGCGGGCGATCTGGGCGCGAAACGCCGCGTGGTCCTTCGCGTGCATGGAACCGATCCAGCCGAGGAGGGATTCGATTTCCTTGCCATCCCAGCTGCGCTTTTTTGCGTAGGCGGTGTGGTGCGCGTGGTCGGTCAGCGCCACCAGGCCGTGGACGGTGGAGAGCACCTCGACCTCCACGCTGGCCTGGCCGCGCACCGCGATGGTCTCGCGGCGTGACTGCATCGCGTGCCAGGCGCCGTGGTGCCAGTACTGGCGCGGGTTGGCGGGGTTCAGGTGCTCCTGGAAGATGTCCACGCACTTGCCGGCGCCGGCGGTGGAGCCCCAGGCGATGTGGCCGTTGCTGGCGAACAGGATCATCGGGTAGGCGAAGGGCGTGTTGCCCACGATGTCGAAGCCCGGCCCGTGCAGGCCGATGGCGAAGCAGTAGGAGGGGTTGAACCAGCCGAACTGGGGGCCGTTCACCAGCACCGTCCTGCCCTCCGCCACGCGCTGCGGGCGGACCAGCCACACATTGCTCGCCCTGGGTTCCAGATCCGCCGCGAAGGCGCCGAGGCGGAGGCGTTCCAGCTCCATCCACTCCCGCGCTGCGGATTTCGACAGCGGCACCGGATCGGTGCGCGGCCAATGCTGCGGCGAGGGGCCGTCGTGGTCCGCCCGCGGCACCGTGGTGGGCGCGGCGGGGTCGTTGCGCCAGCGCAGCGCATCGAACACCGCCCTGCCCTTCTCCGCGCCGTGCTGCTCGATGCACTCGCCGAGCAGCAGCAGGTTGGTGATCTCCGACGCCGTATCGGAGAAGCGGTTGGCGAGGGAGCCGACCCAGACCATCGCCACGTCCTCCGGCGTGATCGCCGTGGGCTGGAAGCCGAAATCGAGGAACTCGCGCGGCATCGACGCCCCGGGGTTCGCCAGCACCTCGGCCAGGCGCTGGTTGTAGCCCTCGGCATAGCCCTCGAAGATGTCGCGGTCCGCCTGCCCCAGCGCCGCAAGCTGGGCGGCAATGGAGGACGGCGTGTAGTTGCTCCGCACCATGCGGTCGAAAGCGATGTAGTCTGGGCCCAGCACTTCCGCGACGCGGCCGGTGAAGCTGCGGCGCGACATGTCCATCTGGAACAGCCGATCCTCCGCCACCGCGAAGCCGTAGCCGCGATAGACGCCCCGCACGCTGTCCGCGAAGACATGGGGCACGCCCCAGGAATCGCGGCGGATCTCAACCATCGAACAGGCTCCGGACTTGCGGGCCGGAGGCTAGACGGAAGGCAGGGCAACAGGAAGGCCAGGGGCTCTGCCCCTGGACCCCGCTGGGGCCTTAGGCCCCAGACCCCATCCGTTTGTTGCCGGTGGCAAGGGGGGTGC
>CANHCJ010000015.1 GCA_947458025.1 Rhodospirillales bacterium
CCACGCGCGGCGGCTGGCGCTGCAAGGTGCCCCGCGCCCGCTCCGCCCCGAACTCCAGCGGCAGGGCGGGAATGCCGGCCTTCACGCCGCTCTCGCCGCCGATGCGGCTGACGAAGACATCCAGCAGCCCGCCGGTGGCGAGCAGGTGCGCATCCTCGAACAGGTCGCCGGGCTTGCCCACCGGGGCCCAGGAGACGCCGCAGCGTTCCAGCCGCGCGGCGACCTCCGCGGTCGGCAGCAGGGCCACGACCTTCTTCAGCTCCGGCACCAGCCAGCCGCGTTCCGTGACGCGCATCACGTTGGTGGCCAGGCGCGGGTCGGCGGCCAGTGCCTGCAGGCCGAACTCCTCGGTGAAGCGGGCCCATTGCTGGTCGCTGGTGACGCCGATGAAGAGCTGGCCGTCGCTGGTGGGGAACACCTCGTAGATCGCCCAGGCGCCGCGCCGCTCCGGCATCGGCGGCATGTCCTCGCCGGTGATGGCGATGCCGGCCATGTGGCTGGCCATCAGGAAGGCCGCACTTTCGAACAGCGCGGAACTGACCCGCTGCCCCTTGCCCGTCGCATCCCGCTCCCGCAGCGCGGCCTGCACCGCGACCACGCCGAACACGGCGCCGAGGATGTCGATGACGGAGGCACCGGCGCGCAGCGGGCGGCCGTAGGGGCCGGTCATGTGCGCCAGCCCCACATGGAACTGCACCACCTCATCCAGAGCCGGGCGGTGGGCGTAGGGGCCGGCGAGGTAGCCCTTCAGCGCCAGGTAGATCAGGCGCGGGTTGCGGGCGGCCAGCGCCTCGTAGCCGCAGCCGAGCTTCTCCATCGTGCCGGGGCCGTAATTCTCCAGCACGATGTCGGCGCGCTCCGCCAGGCGATGGATCGTGGCCTGGCCCTCGGCCTGCTTGAGGTCCACCGCGATGCCGCGCTTGTTGCGGTTGAAGGCGGCGAAGAACCCGGCCGCGAAGCCGCCGAGGCCGCGGGTGTGGTCCCCTTTCGGGGCCGGCTCCACCTTCACCACGTCGGCGCCGAGATCGGCCAGCACCAGCCCGGCCGTGGGGCCCATGATGGTGTGGCTGAACTCCAGCACCCGTAGCCCCGCGAGCGGGGCGGCAGTGAGCGGCATCAGGCGGCGGCCCGCCGGAAGGCGCCGAGCGAGCCGGCGTGGATCAACTCGCTGGGCAGCTGATGGCCGACGATCTCCTCGGCCATGCGGCCGACCTCGATCAGCGCGTCGAGGTCGACGCCGGTCTCGATGCCCATCTCCTCGCAGAGCAGCACCAGCTCCTCCGTGCAGATGTTGCCCGCGGCACCCTTCTGCCCGGCGAAGGGGCAGCCGCCGAGGCCGCCCACGGTGCTGTCGAACTGGGTGACACCCATCTTGAGCGCGGCATGCGCATTGGCCACCGCCTGGCCGCGCGTGTCGTGCAGATGCAGGCCGATGCGCATTTCCGGCCACTTCGCCCGCACGGTGCCGATCACGCGCTCGATGCGCGGCGGGATGGCCCAGCCCATCGTGTCTGCCAGCGAGAAGAACTCGATCTTCGCGCCGGCTTCCTCGGCGATGGCCATGCCGTCTTCCAGGGTCTTCACCACCTGGGCCGGCGAGATGTCGCCCTGGTAGTTGCAGCCGAAGGCGGCCATGACGCCGATGCGCTTCACCGCGATGCCGTGGCTGAGGTGCAGGGCGGTCTGCTTCTTCATCGCCGCCACGTTCTCCTCGTGGCTGCGGTTGAGGTTCTTGCGGGTGAAGCCCTCGCTGGCGGTGAGCGAGATGGAGCCGGTCATGGTCAGCTTCTCGCGATAGGCGAGCGCGCGCTCCAGCCCGTTCGCGTTGAACCAGAGCGCGGTGTAGTCCACGCCCGGCTTCGGCCTGAAGCCTTCCACCACGGCCTCCGCATCGGCCCAGCCGGGCACGAGGCGGGTGTTGACGAAGGAGCAGGCCTGGATGTGGTGCAGGCCGGTTTCGGCAAGGGCCTCGATCAGCTTGATCTTGTCGGCGGTGGGGATCGGGCCGGGCTCGATCTGGAAGCCCTCGCGCGGGCCTTCCTCATGGATATCCACGTGGCGGGGCAGGTCGGACATGGCTTGGCGCTCCTGTTTGGCCGGAGAATACCGGGGGTGTTTGGGCGCGCCAACAGGGGAGGAAGGATTCTTCTTTTTCTGAAGAAAAAGAAGCAAAAAGACTTTCCCCGTTTGCACGCGGACGCACCCGGGATTCGCCGTCTCTGGCACGGGCGCCATCGGGCAAAGTTTTTTTGCTTCTTTTTGTTCACAAAAAGAAGGCGCTTCCTTCCCTTACTTCCTTGTTCCAGTATCCCTCACGGAGGTGGACATGTACGACGTTGCGATCGCGGGCGGTGGCTCGGCGGGGGCGGTGCTGGCGGCGCGGCTTTCGGAGGTGCCGGGGCTGCGGGTGATCCTGGTGGAGGCGGGGCCGGGGATTGATCCGGCGAATGTGCCGCCGGTGCTGGCGAGCCAGTATGCCGGGCGGGCGCAGTTCAATCCCGATTGGTTCTGGACCGAGCTGAAGGCGACGTTCGGCGAGCTGAAGTCGAACCAGCCGGGGGCCAAGCGCGGCTATGAGCAGCCGAAGGTGCTGGGCGGCGGGAGTTCGGTGAACGGGATCGGCGCCAATCGCGGCCAGCCGGCGGATTACGAGGAGTGGGTGGACCACGGCGCGGCCGGCTGGGGGTGGGACGAGGTTCTGCCCTATTTCCGCAAGCTGGAGCGCGAGCTGGTGCATGGGGGCGAACTGCACGGCAAGGACGGGCCGCTGCCGATCCAGCATATTCCGCGCAGCCAGTGGACGGGGTTCACGAAGGCGGTGGCCGAGGCGGTGAAGCCGGAGGGGCTGGATTTCGCCGAGGACCAGAACGGGCCCTGGCGCACCGGGATCATCCCGACTTCGATCAACGTGGATGAGCGCGGCCAGCGGGCAAGCACGGCGGTGGCGTATCTCACCGACGCGGTGCGGCGGCGGCCCAACCTGACGTTGTTGCCGATGACGCAGGTGCGGCGGGTGGTGGTGGAGAACGGCCGGGCCGTGGGGCTGCGCGTGGTGGTGGATGGGGCGGAGCAGGTGATCCAGGCGCGCCAGGTGGTGGTGAGCGCCGGGGCGATCGGCTCGCCGGCGTTGCTGATGCGCAGCGGCATCGGGCCTGGCGGGCACCTGCAGGCGCGCGGGGTGGCGGTGGTGGCCGACCTGCCGGGGGTGGGGGAGAATTTGCAGGAGCATCCGGCCACGGGCGTCTCGGCGTTCCTGGCGCCCGGCGCGCGGGGGCAGGGCGGCGAGCGGTATCACCTGCAGACGCTGGTGCGCTGGTCCTCCGGGTTGGAGGGCACGCCGGAGGGGGACATGCACTGGGCGGTCTCCACCCGCAGCACCTGGCATGCGGTGGGGCGGCGGATCGGCGGGTTCTATGGCTGGGTGAACAAGAGCTATTCGCGCGGCAGCGTGCGGCTGGGGCCGGATGTGGAGGCGGTGCCGGAGGTGGATTTCCGCATGCTGTCCGACCGGCGGGACCTGCTGCGGCTGATGCAGAGCTTCCGCATGAGCGTGCGGGTGCTGGAGCGGGTGAAGGCGGCCGGGGCGGCGCTGGAGGTGTTCCCGAGCGGCTATTCCGACCGGATCAAGGCGCTGGCCAAGCCGACGGCGCAGAACGGGCTGGTGATGGGGATTGCCGGGCCGATCATGGATGCGAGTGCGGCGCTGCGGCGGCGGATGCTGGCGGTGGCGACCGAGAACGCGCCGGCACCGCAGTATCTGGCGGCGGAGGACGACCGGCTGGAGGAGTATCTGCGCCGGGTGGTCGGTGGGGTATGGCACCCGTGCGGGACCTGCAAGATGGGCGCGGCGAACGATCCCATGGCGGTGGTGGATGCGGCGGGGAGCGTGCGGAGGCTGGAGGGGCTGAGCGTGTGCGATGCCTCGGTGATGCCGACCATTCCGTGCGCGAACCTGAATGTGCCGGTGATCATGATCGCCGAGAAGATGGCGGATGGGTTGAAGGCGCGGTTGGGGTAGGGGGAAGGACAGGGAACCGCCAAGGCGCCACGGACGCCAAGGCAACGCCAAGGGGGCATTTCCTCTTGGCGCATCCTTGGTGCCCTTGGCGCCTTGGCGGTTCCCTTGCTTCCTTATCCTCCCGCACCCTCGGGATAGCGCACGTCGAGGATCTCGATCTCCTCCCAGCCGGAGGGCGTCATCATCCGCACCGCCTCGCCGACCTTCGCGCGCATCAGGGCGCGGGCGATGGGGGCGTGGAGGCTGACTTCGCCGCGGCTGATCTCCGCCTCGTCCACGCCGAGGATGGTGATGGTGCGTTCCTCGTCGCGGCTGTTCACGAAGGTGACGGTGGCGCCGAAGAAGATGCGGTCGCGCTGGGTCTGTTGGCTGGGGTCCACCACCTCCGCGATGGCCAGGCGCTTCTGCAGGAAGCGCACGCGGCGGTCGATCTCGCGCAGGCGCTTCTTGCCGTACTGGTAGTCGCCGTTCTCGGAGCGGTCGCCGTTGCCGGCGGCCCAGGAGACGATCTCCACCACCTTGGGGCGTTCCAGCACCCAGAGCGCGTGCAGCTCCTCGCGCAGGCGGGCGTGGCCGGCGGGGGTCATGTAGTTTTTCGTGCCCGGGGGGAGGGGCGGGCCTTCCTCGTCGTCGTCATCATCCATCCGGGCAGGGTGCCCGAGGGTGGGGGCGGTGCCAAGCAACCCGGCCATGCGGCGGTGGACGCAAGCGGGCCGCGCTTGTACCCAGGGCGGATGTTCCGGTATTTTGAGAACCTGCTGCGCCCGACCGAGGTCTCGCCCGAGGTGCCGCCCACCGAAGGCGGGCGCCAGGGGCTGGTGCGGTTCTACCTGCATTTCATCCGCCAGGTGCGCGGGCTGCTGGCGGCGCTGTTCGGCGCCGGGCTGCTGGTGGCGCTGATGGACGTGACCATCCCGGTGATGATCGGGCGGGTGGTGGAGCTGGTGGGGCGGGCGGAGCCGGAGGTGATCCTGCGCGACCATTGGCACGAGATGCTGGCCATGGCCGCCGTGATGCTGGTGCTGCGGCCCGCGGCGCTGCTGCTGCGGGTGCTGATCACCAACCAGGCGATCAATGCCGGCATGACCAACCTGGTGCGCTGGCAGAGCCACTGGCACGTGGTGCGGCAGAGCTGGAGCTTCTTCCAGAACGACTTCGCCGGGCGCATCGCCAACCGGGTGATGCAGACCGGGCCGAGCCTGCGCGAGAGCGTGGTGAGTGCGACCAACGCGGTGTGGTACATCATCGTGTATGGCACCAGCGCGGTGGTGCTGCTGGCCAGCATCGACGGGCGGCTGGCGCTGCCGATGCTGGCGTGGTTCGGCGCCTATATCGTGATGCTGCGCTACTTCGTGCCGCGCATGCGCGACCGCAGCCGGGCGATGAGCGAGGTGCGCTCCGCGCTCACGGGCCGGATCGTGGACAGCTACACCAATATCCTGACGGTGAAACTGTTCGCCCGCGCGCGCGACGAGGATGATTTCGTGCGCGAGGCGATCGACGAGCACACCACCACCTTCCGCCGCCAGCTGCGCATGACCACGCGCTACATCCTGACGCTGAACCTGATCAATGCCTGCCTGATCGTGGGCACCGGGGCGATGGCGGTGTGGCTGTGGCGCATGGGCGAGGTGAGCGTGGGGACGGTGGCGATGGCGCTGCCGCTGGCCTGGCAGATCAGCAACATGGCCGGCTGGGTGGGCGACAACGTGACCATGATCTTCGAGAACGTGGGCGTGGTGCAGGAGGGGATGCGGTCGATCGCCGTGCCGCGCCAGATGCCGGATGCGCCAGGGGCCAAGGAGCTGGAGGTTTCGAAGGGCGAGATAAGGTTCGAGGCGGTGCGCTTCGGCTATGGCACCGCGCGCGGGGTGCTGCACGACCTCGACCTGCATATCCGGCCCGGGGAGCGGGTGGGGCTGGTGGGGCATTCCGGGGCGGGCAAGTCCACGCTGGTGAACCTGCTGCTGAACTTCCACCGGCCCGAGGCCGGGCGCATCACCATCGACGGACAGGATATCGCCGGGGTGACGCAGGAGAGCCTGCGCACGCAGATCGCGATGGTGACGCAGGATACCTCGCTGCTGCATCGCTCGATCCGGCAGAACATCGCCTATGGCCGGCCCTGGGCGAGCGATGCGGAGATCCGCGCGGCGGCGGACCAGGCGGAGGCGAGCGAGTTCATCGAGCTGCTGGAGGATTGGGGCGGGCGGCGCGGCTTCGATGCGCATGTGGGCGAGCGGGGCGTGAAGCTCTCCGGCGGGCAGCGGCAGCGCATCGCCATTGCGCGGGTGATCCTGAAGGACGCGCCGATCCTGGTGCTGGACGAGGCGACATCGGCGCTGGACAGCGAGGTGGAGGCGGCGATCCAGGGGCAGCTGGAGACGCTGATGCGCGGGCGCACGGTGATCGCGATTGCGCACCGGCTTTCGACGATTGCGCGGATGGACCGGTTGGTGGTGCTGGAGCATGGCAGGATCGTGGAGCAGGGCAGCCATGCCGAGCTGCTGGCGGCCGGCGGGGCCTATGCGCGGATGTGGTTGCGGCAGTCCGGCGGGTTCGCGGAGGCGGCGGAATAGCGCTTCGTGCTTGCCAAAGCGCCTCGCGCGGTGCAATTGCGAGAGGGAACCGTTCGGGCATCGCCCCGGCGGCGGCAAGACGGGGCCGAATGGCTCCGAGGCGAGGGAGGCAATCCAGGCCCATGGCCACGGTTTCGGTGCGTTCGGTGCGCAAGGCCTTCGGCAGCGTGGAAGTGCTCCACGGCGTGGATGTGGAGGTGGCGGACGGGGAGTTCGTGATCCTCGTGGGCCCCTCGGGCTGCGGCAAGTCGACCCTGCTGCGGATGATCGCGGGGCTGGAGAACATCACCCGCGGCGAGATCGCGATCGGCGGGCGGGTGGTGAACAACGTCGCTCCGAAGGAGCGCGACATCGCCATGGTGTTCCAGAACTACGCGCTGTACCCGCACATGACGGTGCGGGACAACATGGCGTTCTCGCTGACCCTGCTGAATGCGCCGAAGAGCGTGATCGAGGAGAAGGTGGGCCGCGCGGCGGGGATCCTGGGGCTGGAGCCGTACCTGGCGCGCTATCCGCGGCAGCTTTCGGGCGGGCAGCGCCAGCGCGTGGCGATGGGGCGCGCGATCGTGCGCGACCCGCAGGTGTTCCTGTTCGACGAGCCGCTTTCGAACCTGGATGCCAAGCTGCGCGTGGCGATGCGGGCCGAGATCAAGGAACTGCACCAGCGGCTGAAGACCACCACGATCTACGTGACGCACGACCAGATCGAGGCCATGACCATGGCCGACAAGATCGTGGTGATGAACGGCGGCAACGTGGAGCAGATGGGGGCGCCGCTGGAGCTGTACGACCGGCCGCGCAACCTGTTCGTGGCCGGCTTCATCGGCTCGCCGGCGATGAACTTCATCAAGGGGCGGATCGAGGGCGGGGTGTTCCGCGCCGGCGACATCGCCCTGCCGCTGCCGAGCGACCCCGGCCAGGCGCGCGAGGGGCAGCCGGTGGTATACGGCATAAGGCCGGAGCACCTGCGCCTGGATGGCGCCGGCGTGGCCGCCACCGTGCACGTGACGGAGCCGACGGGGTCTGAGACCCAGGTGATCATGCATCTCGCCGGCTCGCAGGTGGTCGGCGCGTTCCGCGAGCGCATCGCGGAGAAGCCGGGCCAGCACCTGCACATCGCACCGGATCCCGCGCTGGTGCACCTGTTCGACGAGCAGACGGGAACACGGCTGAACTGAACGACTGCAACGCGCGGCCCAAGGCCGCCTCAGGGAGGACGATACACATGGATCGCTTCACGCGACGGGATGCGTTCAAGATGGGGGCCGGCGCCGCGCTCGGCACCGCCGCCCTGGCTGGCGAGGCCAGCGCCCAGGCCGGGATTCCCACCTCGCCCGCCACGCCGCCGAACCTGCCGCTCGAGCCCGGCGCCACGATCCGGGTGATCCGCCCGACCAAGTTCGTGGATGCCGACGAGACGGTGTGGAACGAGAACCAGGCGAAGTTCATCCGCGCCACCGGCGTGCAGGTGCGCACCGACTACGTGGGCTGGGAAGACATCCGCGCCCAGGTGGCCGTGGCCGCGCGCACCGGCGCCGGGCCCGACGTGGTGGCCGGCTGGGCCGCCGACCCGCATCTGTACTACGACAAGATCCTCGACATGACGGATCTGGCCACCTACCTCGGCCAGAAGTATGGCGGCTGGGGCCCGCTGCCGGAGCGGTTCGGCAAGCGCTTCGGCACCAACAACTGGATCTCGATCCCGATGGGCTGCGGCGGCGGTGCGCTGGTGTACCGCAAGAGCCTGCTGAACCAGGTGGGCTATGCGGCGCCGCCGAACGAGCTGGACCGGTTCCTGGACATGGCGCGCAAGCTGCAGCGCATCAACAAGCCGATCGGCTTCGCCCTGGGCAATGCGGTGGGTGACGGCAACGGCACCGCCAACTGGCTGCTGTGGGCGCATGGCGGGTATCAGGTGGACGAGAAGGGCGCGGTGACGATCAACCGCAAGGAGACGATCGAGGCCCTGAAATACGGCGCCGAGCTGTACAAGACCTTCATCCCCGGCACGCTCTCCTGGCTCGATCCTTCCAACAACAAGGCCTACATCTCCGAGGAAATCAGCCTGACCGGCAACGGCGTGTCGGTTTACTTCGTGCTGAAGAACGACCCCAGGACGGCGGCGATCGCGCAGGACACCCAGCATGCCCGCATGCCGGGCGCGCAGGGCACCCGCTATCCCGAGACCGCCAACGTGCTGAACGCCATGGTGTTCCGCCACACGCGGTTCCCGAACGCGGCCAAGGCCTTCATCCAGTTCATGATGGAAGCCGACCAGTACGACCCGTGGCTGACCAAGTGCCTGGGCTACTGGGCGCATCCGCTGCTGGCTTTCGACAAGAGCGCCGCGTGGTCGGACGACCCAAAGGTGCTGCCGTATCGCGATGCGCAGAAGATGCCGTACTGGATCGGCTACAAGGGCCCGATCTCGGCCGCGTCCGGCGCGGTGGATGCGGAATACGTGATGGTGCAGATGTTCGCCAGCGTGTGCTCCGGCCAGGCCACGCCGCAGGACGCGGCGCGCGAGGCCGAGCGCCGCGTGACGCGCATCTACCGCCGCGCTGCCGGCTGACGACTGCGATGGGTGCCGCCGGGTTCATCCCCGGCGGCATTCATGACTGTTCCGTGCCCGCGAAAGGATGACCATGGACGCCTCCACCTGGGTGGCGAAGCGCCCCGAGCCGAGCGCGCTGGCGCGGCTGTTCGACTACAAGCCCTTCCTGATCGCCGTGTGCCTGTTCCCGGCGGTGGGGCTGCTGGTCGTGTTCCTGACCTATCCGCTGGGGCTGGGCGTGTACCTGGCCTTCACCGACACGCAGATCGGCGGCAACGGCAAGTGGATCGGGCTGCTGAACTTCATCGACCTGATGGAGGACCCGATCTTCCTGCAGAGCGTGTGGTGGACCTTCGTGTACACCGCCATCGCCACCGTGGGGAAATTCGCGCTCGGCCTGTGGCTGGCGCTGCTGCTGAACGACAACATCCCGTTCAAATCCGCCATCCGCGCCATCATCCTGCTGCCGTACATCGTGCCCACGGTGCTTTCGGCGATCGCCTGGTGGTGGATCTACGACCCGCAGTTCTCGATCATCTCCTACGTGGTGGTGGACCAGCTGGGCCTGCGCGAGCGCTACTACGACTTCCTGGGCGAGCCGTGGCCGGCGCGCTGGAGCCTGATCGTGGCCAACATCTGGCGCGGCATCCCGTTCGTGGCGATCACGCTGCTGGCCGGGCTGCAGACCATCTCGCCCTCGCTCTATGAGGCGGCGATGCTGGATGGCGCCAGCGGCTGGCAGCGCTTCCGGCGCATCACCGCGCCGCTGCTGATGCCGATCCTGGCGATCGTGATGACCTTCTCGGTGCTGTTCACCTTCACCGACTTCCAGCTGGTGTACGCCATCACCCGCGGCGGGCCGATCAACTCCACCCACCTGATGGCCACGCTGGCCTTCCAGCGCGGCATTCCCGCCGGCCAGCTGGGCGAGGGGGCGGCGATCGCGGTGGCGATGATCCCGTTCCTCGTGTTCGCAACGCTGTTCAGCTACTACGCGCTCGGCAACCGCAAGTGGCAGCAGGGGTCCGACAATGACTGAGGCGGCCAAGCCCCTGTCCAGCATCAACACCCGGGTCGATTCCGAGGTCCAGGGCGGCGTGACCGAGGCCGAAGGGCCGCAGATGATGAGTTGGGACAGCCACACCCGCCGCTGGGTGGTGGTGTATATCCCGCTGCTGATCTTCCTGTTCGTGCTGCTGTTCCCGTTCTACTGGATGGGGGTGACCACCTTCAAACCGGACAGCGAGCTGCTGGACTTCAAGAACAACAACCCGTTCTGGGTGGCCAACCCGACGCTGGCCAACATCAACAAGCTGATCTTCGAGACCGACTACACGCACTGGCTGGTGACCACGATGTTCGTGGCGGTCGGCTCCACCTTCCTGTCCATCCTGGCCAGCGTGCTGGCGGCCTATGCGATCCAGCGGCTGCGCTTCAAGGGATCGGACTATGTGGGCCTGGCGATCTATGCCGCCTACCTGGTGCCGCCCTCCATCCTGTTCATCCCGCTGGCGCAGGTGGTGTTCGAGATGGGGCTGTACGACACCTCCTTCGCGCTGATCCTCACCTACCCGACCTTCCTGGTGCCGTTCTGCACCTGGCTGCTGATCGGCTACTTCAAGTCGATCCCGTACGAGCTGGAGGAGTGCGCGCTGATCGACGGCGCCTCGCGCCTGCAGATCCTGCGGCGGATCACGCTGCCGCTGGCGGTGCCCGGACTGATCTCCGCCGGGATCTTCGCCTTCACGCTGTCGTGGAACGAGTTCATCTACGCGCTGGCCTTCATCTCCTCCACGGAGAACAAGACCGTGCCGGTGGCGATCCTGACCGAGCTGGTCTCGGGCGACGTGTACCACTGGGGGGCGCTGATGGCGGGCGCGCTGCTGGGCTCGCTGCCGGTGGCGATCTTCTACATGTTCTTCGTGGAATACTACGTCTCCAGCCTGACGGGCGCGGTGAAGGAGTGATGGTTTCCGTCCGCCCCGCGGGGCCGGGCGACCTCGACGCGGTGCTGGGGCTGCTGGCGCAGCTGAACCCGGAGGACGAGGCGCTGGACCCCGGCGTGGCGGCGGCGGCATGGCGGGAGATCCTGGCGCGGCCGGGGGTGGAGACGCTGCTGGCCTGCCTGGGCGAGGCCGTGGTGGCCTGCCTCACGCTGGTGGTGGTGCCGAACCTGTCGCGCGGGGCGAAACCCTACGCGCTGATCGAGAACGTGGTGACCGACGAGGCGCATCGCGGGCGGCGGATCGGGCGGGCGCTGCTGGATGCAGCGCTGGCGCGGGCGTGGGAGCTCGGGGCCTACAAGGTGATGCTGATGACGGGGTCGAAGCAGGAATCGACGCTGGGGTTCTATCGCGCGGCCGGGTTCACGGACGACAAGACGGCGTTTCAGATACGGAAGGTGGCTTACGCCAGGTAAGCAAGAATCTTCTTTTTCTGAAGAAAAAGAAGCAAAAAGACTTTCCCCGTTTGATGCGGAGAGTTCCGATCTATCCGCATCCAACGGGGAAAAGTTTTTTGGTTCTTTTTTTCAAAAAAGAACCGCTTACTCCCTTCTCCCCGCCGCGCGCCGAAGCCTGGCCTTGGGCTGCGGCGTGGTGGCATCCAGCACCGCGTGCATGGTGGCGATCGTCTCCGGCGGCAGGCGGCCGATCACCTGGGCCATGCGGTTGGCCAGCGCGGTCTGCTCCGGCGTGAGGCCGGCGGTGTCCACCACCACGCGCGGGTGGGAGAGGCGGGCGAGCTGGGCGAGTTCCTCGGCTTCGTCCCAGATCAGGCCGAAGGCGTCGCAGACCTGGTGGACGAGGCCCACGCTGGGGGCGCCGCGCTTGCCGTGCTCCAGGGCCGAGAGGTAGGCGGCGGAGACCTGGAGCTGGGCGGCGAGGTGGCGCAGGGTCATGCCCCGCGCCGCCCGCAGCGCCCGCACCCGGGCGCCGAATGGGGTCATTCGGTCAGTAGGCGCCGGCCCAGCCGTCGCGGCGGGGGTCGGAGCCGGCCTGGCGGATGCCGTTGTCCAGCACGCGGATGGCCTGCATGGCGCAGGGGCCGCCGAGATGCGGGACCTTCTTGATGGTGTGGCCGCGGCCGGCGAGATCGGCGAGGATCTCGGCGCCGTAATCCTCCTCGATGGTGAGCGCGCCGTCGCCCTCGTGGGGCCAGTTGGCGCCCTGGCCGGCCTGGCTGGAGGTCCAGCGCGGGGATTCCAGCGCGGTCTGCGGGTCGGCGCCGAGGTCGATCATGGCGGTGAGGACCTGGGTGTTGACCTGCACCTGGTTGTCGGCACCCGGGGTGCCGAGGGCGGCCCAGAGCTTGCCGTCCTTGAAGACCATGGGCGCGTTCATGGTGTGGCGCACGCGCTTGCCGGGGACGAGGCGGTTGGCGTGGGTGGGGGCGAGGTGCCAATAGGCCATGCGGTTGTTCATCAGGATGCCGGTGTCGCCGGCGGTGACGCCGGAGCCGTAGCCGGAATTGAGGCTCTGGATGCCGGAGACGCAGTTGCCTTCGCTGTCCACCACGCAGAAATAGGTGGTGTCGCCGGCGGCCATGGGCACGTTGAGGTCGACGGTGCTGGCCTGGGTCATGGAGATGGTGGCGGCCTGGGCATCGGCATGGGCATCGGAGAGGATGCGGTCGAGCGGGACGGTTTCGAAGCGGGGGTCGGCGCCGTAGCGCTCGCGGTCGGCGAAGGCGCGCTTCTTGGCCTCGACCAGGACGTGGATGCGTTCGGCGTCGGACAGTTTGGCGAGGTCGAAGCGCTCGGCGATCTTGAGGGTTTGCAGCATGACGAAGCCGGTGGAGTTGGGCGGGGTCTGGGTGACCTCGTAGCCGCGATAGGTGATGGCGATGGGGGTGCCGGCTTCGGCGTGGCAGGCGGCGAGGTCGGCTTCCGTGACCATGGCGCCGCGCTGGGCGAGACCCTTCGCCAGCGCCTTGGCCAGGGTGCCGCGGTAGAAGGTCTCCCAGCCTTCGCTGGCGATGATCTCGAGCGAGCGGGCGAGTTCGGGCTGGACGACGAGGGCGCCGAGCTGGGCGTTCGCCATGTCCGCGCCGAGGAAGGCGCGGGTGCTGTCGGGGTCGGCGGCGAGCAGGGCGCGGCATTCGTGGGTGATGTCGCGGTGGCGGTGGGTGACGGCGTAGCCGTCGCGCGCGTATTCAATGGCGTGCTGGACGAGCCTGGCCCAGGGCAGCTTGCCGTGGGCGGCGTGCATGGCGCCGATGCCGGCGAGCTTGCCGGGGACGGAGATGCTGAGCGGGCCCTTGATCTCGATGCCCTTGGCGAAGCGTTCGGCGGTGGCGGCGGCAGGGGCGGGGCCGGTGCCGTTGAAGACCAGCTTCTTCGATCCGTTGGCGATGAACACGTTGTAGAAGCCGTCGCCGCCGAGGCCGGACATCATCGGCTCCACCACGCCGTAGGCGAGCGAGATGGCCACGGCGGCGTCGATGGCGTTGCCGCCTTCGCGCAGGATGTCGAGCCCGGCCTGGGTGGCCAGCGGGTGGTTGGCGCCGACGGCACCGCGGCGGCCCATGATGAGCGGGCGGTGGGTGCGGGGGATCAGGTACATCTCAGGCGGTTTCCTTCAGATGTTGGCGGAGGTGCTCCGCGATGGCGGTGAAGGCGCGGCGGCGATGCTCCGGGAAGACGAAGCCGTGGCCGCCATGTTCGTATGTCTCGTAGGTGACCTTCATCTGCCGCTCCTGCATGGCGGCGACGAGGATGTCGCTCTGGCCCATCGGCACGCGCGGGTCGCGGTCGGCGTGCAGGACCAGCAGCGGGGCCTTGATGCGGCCGACATGCTGGATCGGGGAGAGTTCGCGCAGCACCGCTTCGTCCGTGTCCGGGAAGCCGTATTCGCGGGCGCGGTGGTCGCGGCGGTAGGGCGAGGTGGTGTGGTAGAAGCTGACGAGGTCGGAGAGGCCGAAGTAGTCGACGGCGGCTTTCCAGAGGTCGGGCTGCATGGCGATGCCGGCGAGGGTGGCCCAGCCGCCGTAGGATTCGCCGATGATGCCGATGCGGGCGGGGTCGAGCGCGGGGTGCGCGGCCATGAAGGCGCGGCCGGTTGCCATGTCCTGCAGGTAGTCGAAGCGCAGGGCGACCTCGTCGGCTTCCATGTAGGCGCGGCCGTAGCCGGTGGAGCCGCGCATGTTGGGCACCAGCAGGGCGTAGCCCTGGTCGAGCAGCATCTGCATCTCGGGCCGCCAGTCTGCCCGCTGCTGCCAGGCGGGGCCGCCATGGATCCACATCAGGCTGGGCCAGCCGGCTTCGGGGCGGGGGCCGCGCGGGAGGTAGAGCCAGGTGGGGATGCGCGTGCCGTCGAAGCTGGTCCAGTACGTGGCGGTGGGGGCGATGAGGTCGGCCTGGGGGATGCCGGCGCCGGCGAAGGGGTCGGGCAGGGGCAGGGGGCGGGCCTCGCCGTTGCGCACGCGGTGGAGGCCTGGCGGGGTGGTGGGCGATTGGGCGGTGAGGACGAGGCTTGCGCTGTCCGGCGCCCAGGCGAGGTCGGTGAGCACGCTGCCGGGCTGGACGGGGATGGCGGGGCGGTGGGTGCCGGGCGGGCCGAGGCGCAGGGTGGAGAGGCCGCCATCGTTCTCCAGCGTGGCGAGGTGCTGGCCGTCGGGCGAGAGGGCCCAGGCATCGACGTCGCGGAACAGCGGGGCGAAGACAGGGGTGGCGGCGCCGGTGGCGGGGTCGAGCCGGCAGAGGCGCAGCATGTCGCTGTCCGGCGCGTCGGTGATCGCCATCAGCGTGCCGTCGGCCGTGAAGCGCACGGCCATGTAGCGGGTGTCGCGCGGGCGGGGCACGGCGTGGGCGCGGCCGGTGGCGACTTCGACCAGCACCAGGCGCTGGTCGGAGCTGCCGTGATCCTCGATGACGATGATGGTGGCGCCATCGGGCGACCAGCCGGCCACCGTGATCTGGCAGGGGCCCTGGTAGAGGCGCGAGACGGCGCGGCTTTCGAGGTTCATCACCACCGCATCGAACACTTTCGGGTCGCGGTCGTTGGCGGCGTAGGCGATGCGGGTGCCGTCGGGCGACCAGCCGCCGAAGATGTGCATGGCGGCGGGGGCGTGGGTGAGGGGCTGGGCGGCGGCCTCGCCCGGGGGCAGCAGCCACAGCGCGTGGTTCTCGTCGCCGCCGGTGTCGGTGGACCAGATCAGGCGGTCGTCGTTCGGCGCGCGGCGCAGCGGGCCGACCTTTTCCGTGTGGTGGCTGAGCTGGCGGGGGTTGCTGCCGTCGGCGTCCATCACCCAGGCCGCCATCAGCCCGCCGGCGCCGCGCAGGTGGAAGAGGCGGCGCCCGTCGGTGGAGAATACGGGGCCGCCGGCTTCCAGGATGCCGGCCCAGGCCTCTGGCGCGTGCGGCACGCTCAGCCCTCCGCCAGGTGCTCGTGGAAGAAGGCGGCGACCTCGGCATAGACGCGGCGGCGGTGGTCCGGGCGGATGAAGCCGTGGCCGGCGTATTCGAACTTCTCGTATTTCACCTTCTTCTGGCGCTCGGCCATGGCGGCGACCATGGCGTCGGACTCGCTCATCGGCACGCGGGGGTCGCGGTCGCCGTGCAGGAACAGGGTGGGGGTTTTGACCTTCTCCACGTGGCGGATGGGGGAGATGCGGTCGAACAGGTCGTCGTGCTGGCCGGGGAAGCCGTATTCGCGGGCGCGGTGGTCGCGGCGGTAGGCGGAGGTGTTGTTGTAGAAGGTCACGAAATCGGAAATGCCGTAGTAGTTGACGGCGGCTTTCCAGAGCTCGGGCTGCAGCGCGATGGCGGCGTTCACCGCCCAGCCGCCGTAGCTCTGGCCCATCACGCCGATGCGCGCGGCGTTGATCTCCGGCCGGGCGGCGAGCCATTCGCGGCCGGAGGCCATGTCCTCGATGTAGTGCTCGCGCAAATGCAGCTCGTCCGCCTCCATGAAGGCGCGGCCGTAGCCGGAGCTGCCGCGCATGTTGGGTAGGAGCACGGCGAAGCCCTGGTCGAGCAGCATCTGCGTGTCCGGGCGGAAATTGGCACGGGTCTGGCTGGAGGGGCCGCCATGGATCCACATGATGGCGGGGTAGCCGCCGGGGGGCGCCGGGGTTTTCGGCAGGGCGTAGAAGGCGGGGATGCGCGTGCCGTCGAAGCTGATCCATTCGACCAGCTGCATCGGCACCAGCTTCTCCGGCGCGAGGCCGGCGGGGGCCAGGGTGTCCGGCAGGGTCATGCGCGTGGCCTGGCCGCCGGCGACGGCGAACAGGGTGGGCGGGTTGGTGGGGCCCTGGGCGGTGACGATCAGCTGCGGCGAGTCCGGCTTCCAGGCCAGCTCCGCCACGATGCCTTCCGGCAGGCCGGTGACGGCGGGGCGGTTGGTGCCCATGGCGCCGACCCGCAGCGTGGCGTAGCCGCGGTCGTTCTCGATGGTGGCCAGGGTCTGGCCGTCCGGCGCGAGGGACCAGGCCTCCACCTCGCGGAGCAGCGGGGCGAAGACCGGGGTGGCGGCGCCCGTGGCCTCGTCGATGCGGCAGAGCTGGAGGAAATCGGCGTCCGGCGCGTCGGTGATGGCCATGAGCGCGCCGGCAGGGGTCCAGCGCAGGGCCTGGTAGCGGGTGGGGCGGGCGCGCGGCACTTCGTGGGCGGCGCCGGTGGCGACCGTGATCAGGAACAGCTTCTGGTCGATGCCGCCATGGTCCTCGATGACGGCGATGCGCGCGCCATCGGGCGACCAGGCGGCGACCGAGATCACGCAGGGGCCGTGGTGCAGGCGCACGGTGCCGCCGGTGGCGAGGTCCATCACCACCGCGTCGAAATACTTCGGGTCGCGATCGTTGGCGGAATAGGCGATGCGGGTGCCATCGGGCGACCAGCCGCCGAAATTGTGCATCACCTCGGCATTGGTGGTGAGTGCGCGGGGGGTGCCGCCGGGCTCCAGCAGCCAGAGCTGGTGCAGCTCGTCGCCGCCGGCATCGATGGTCCAGAGCAGGCGGTCATCGGTGGGGGCGCGGCGCAGGGTGCCCACCTTCTCGTCATGGGCGCTCAGCTGCTGCGCATTGCCGCCATCGAGGTCCATTACCCACACCTGCGGCAGGCCGGCGCCGCGCAGGTGGAACAGCCGCGTGCCGTCCTTGGAGAATACCGGCGTGCTGGCGGCGCCGATCTGGACCCAGGATTCGGTGGGGATGGGCATGGGCGGGGCTCCTCGACTTCCGGCGGGAGCATAGACCGGGGGCCGGGAGCGGCAAGAGAGGGGGCTGGGCATGGAAGGCCCGCACGGCCTATCTAGCGTGCAGTGCGAGGGAGGCGGCGATGGCAGGACGTTTCGCGGGACGGGTGGCGGTGGTGACGGGCGGGGTCTCGGGCATCGGGTTCGCGATCGCGCGGCGGCTGGCGGCCGAAGGGGCGACCCTGGCGATCTGGGACCGCGATCGGGCGGCGCTGGACGGGGCGGCGGCGAAGCTGGGCGTGCCGGTGCATGCGGAATGCCTCGACCTGGTGGATGCCGCCGCGGTGATGCAGGCCGGCGTGACCACGGCGCAGGCGCTGGGGCGGATCGACATGCTGGTGGCCTCGGCCGGGATCGCCGGGCCGAACGCGCCGACCTGGGAATACCCGATCGCCGACTGGCAGCGGATCATGGATGTGAACGTGAACGGCGTGTTCTACTGCAACCGCGCCGTGGTGCCGCACATGCTGGCCGGGGGCTGGGGACGGATCGTCAACATCGCCTCCATCGCCGGCAAGGAAGGCAACCCGAACGCGGTGGCCTACTCCGCCAGCAAGGCCGCGGTGATCGGGCTGACGAAGTCGCTGGGCAAGGAACTGGCGAAAACCGATATCCGCGTGAACTGCGTGACCCCGGCCGCGGTGGCCACGCCCATCTTCGACCAGATGGCGCAATCGCAGATCGACTTCATGCTGTCCAAGATCCCGATGGGGCGGTTCGGGACGGTGGATGAGGTGGCGGCGATGGTGTGCTGGCTTTGCAGCGAGGAGGCCAGCTTCTCTACCGGGGCGGTTTTTGATTGCTCTGGCGGTAGGGCTACGTATTAAGTGAGCAAGTATGTTCTTTTTTGAAAAAAAGAACCAAAAAACTTTTCCCTGTTTAGATCGAGGCCAATAGGGGAAAGTCTTTTTTCTTCAGAAAAAGAAGAATCCTTCCTTCAGGAGACCGACCATGGCCACCAACATGCAGAACCGCCGCATCGTGCTCGCCAGCCGGCCGCAGGAGGTGGCGACGCTGGAGAACTTCCGGCTGGAGACAGTACCGGCGGCCGCGCCGGCGGAGGGCGAGGTGCTGGTGCGGCACCGCTTCTTCTCGGTCGACCCCTACATGCGCATGCGCATGAACGACGTGAAGAGCTATGCCGCCCCGCAGGCGCTGGACCAGGTGATGGGCGGCGGCATGGCGGGCGAAGTGGTGGAAAGCCGCCACCCCGGCTTCAAGCCCGGCGATGCCGTGGTCGGCCCCGGCGGGTGGCAGGATTTCTCGGCGATCTCCGGCAAGATGCTGCGCAAGGTGGACGCGGCCAAGCTGCCGCTGGAGGCCTATCTCGGGCCGGCCGGCATGCCTGGGGTGACGGCGTGGTACGGCACGCTGAAGCTGATCGCGCCGAAGCCGGGGCAGACCGTTGTGGTCTCCGCCGCCGCCGGCGCCGTGGGCTCGGTGGTGGGGCAGCTCGCCAAGCAGGAAGGCGCGCGCGTGGTCGGTGTGGCGGGCGGGGCGGACAAGTGCCGCCACGTGGTGGAGGAGCTCGGCTTCGATGCCTGCATCGACTACAAGGCCGGCAACCTCGAAGCCGACTTCGCCCGCGCGGCGCCCGATGGCGTGGACGGGATCTTCGAGAACGTGGGCGGCGCGGTGATGGATGCGGCGATGCGCCGGCTGAACCAGTTCGCCCGCATCGCGCTGTGCGGCCTGATCGGCAGCGGCTACAAGGCGGCGCGCCAGCCGATCGCGGATGCCACCGTGCTGCTGACCTGCAAGGTGACGCTGACCGGCTTCATCATCTCCGACCACCCGGAACACTTCCCGCCGGCGCTGGCGGATCTTTCCGATCGGATTGCGGCCGGAAAGCTGGTGTGGCGCCGCACCATCACCGAGGGGCTGGAGAACACGCCCGCCGCCTTCCTCGGCATGCTCTCGGGCGCGAATACCGGCAAGGCGCTGGTGAAGGTGTCGTAAGGAAGCGCGTTCTTTTTTGAAAAAAAGAACCAAAAAACTTTCCCCCCTTTGCGCTGTGGCTAGCCCGGGCGCAAAGGGGAAAAAGTCTTTTTGCTTCTTTTTCTTCAGAAAAAGAAGACTCTTTCTTCTCTTCGTGAAGGACCCACCCCCATGATCCGCATTCTCAAGCCCGGCCGCAGCCTGGACGCCAAGGCCGAGGACGCCGCGCGCGTGAAGGCAACGGTGGAGGGCATTCTTTCCGACATCCAGGCCCGCGGCGACGCGGCGGTGCGCGGATACTCGCAGAAGTTCGACAAGTGGAACCCGCCGAGCTTCCGGCTTTCCCAGGCCGAGATCGACGCCTGCTTCGCCGCGCTCTCCCCGCGCGACATCGAGGATATCCGCTTCGCCCAGGCCCAGGTGCGCAACTTCGCCGAGCACCAGAAGGCGGCGCTGCGGGATGTGGAGGTGGAGACGCTGCCGGGCATCGTGCTGGGCCATCGGAACATCCCGATCGACACGGTGGGCGCCTATGTGCCCGGCGGGAAGTATCCGCTGGTGGCCTCCGCCCACATGGCGATCGTGACGGCGCGCACCGCCGGCGTGCGGCGCATCGTGGCCTGCACCCCGCCCTTCGAGGGCAAGCCGGCGCCGGCGGTGATCGTGGCAATGGCGCTGGCCGGGGCGGACGAGATCCATATCCTGGGCGGCGTGCAGGCGATCGCGGCGATGGCCTTCGGCACCGAGAGCATTCCGGCGGTGGATTTCCTGGTCGGCCCCGGCAACGCCTTCGTGGCCGAGGCCAAGCGCCAGGTGTTCGGCCGGGTGGGGATCGACCTGCTGGCCGGGCCGACCGAGACGCTGGTGATCGCCGACGACAGCGTGGACGCGGAGCTGTGCGCCACCGACCTGCTGGGCCAGGCGGAGCACGGCCCGACCTCGCCGGCCGTGCTGCTGACGGACAGCGAGGCGCTGGCGCGCGCCACGATGGCCGAGGTGGAGCGGCTGCTGACCATCCTGCCCACGGCGCCGATCGCGCGGCAGGCCTGGGCGGATTTCGGCCAGGTGATCGTGTGCGACACGACGGACGAGCTGATCGCCGAGGCGGACCGCATCGCCAGCGAGCATGTGCAGGTGATGACGCGCGACCCGGAGATTTTCCTCGCCCGCATGACCAACTACGGCAGCCTGTTCCTGGGGCCGCGCACCAATGTGAGCTACGGCGACAAGGTGATCGGTACCAACCACACGCTGCCCACGCTGGGGGCGGCGCGCTACACGGGTGGGCTGTGGGTGGGCAAGTTCCTCAAGACCGTCACCTACCAGCGCGTGACCACCGATGCGGCCAGCGCGCTGATGGGCGAATACTGCTCGCGCCTGTGCATGCTGGAAGGCTTCGTGGGCCATGCGGAGCAGGCCAATGTGCGCGTGCGGCGCTATGGCGGGCGGAACGTGCCCTACGGCACCGCGGCGGAGTAGGAAGGAAGGGTTTTTCAACGCCAAGGCGCCAAGGAAGCCAAGGCAAGGTCGCCAAGCTTGTCGTGATGACTGCTTGGCGACCTTGCCTCCCTGTCCTTGGCGCCTCGGCGTTGAATCCTTGCTTCCTTACCCCGGGAACTTCTCCCCGAGCGTCTTGCGCATCGCGGTGCCGTTGTCGCGCCACCAGTTGGACAGGATGGTCACGTCCCAGCCGATGCAGAAGTGCTTTACGCCCATTTCGAGGTAGGGCGCGGCCATGGAGATGTCGCCCAGCTCGATGCGCGGGTGCAGGCCCTTCTTCAGCGCCAGCTCGATGGTCTTGCGTTCGGCCGCCTTCACGTCGGGGTGGGCGCGGTTGTGCGGTTGGCCGATCGACATGGCGTAGTCGGCGGCGCCGAACTGGATCATGTCGAGCCCGGGCACGGAGAGGATGTTCTCCAGGTCCTCCACCGCCTGGCGCTTCTCGATCATGATGGCCACCACCACCTCGTCGAGCGCGTTGATGTAGGCGGGGCCGCCGACCTCGCGGTTGGTGCCGACGTCGCGGCGCATGCCCACGCCCATCAGGCCGCGGCGGCCGGGGCTTTCGGCGCGCACCGCCTGCACCGCGTTGCGCGCGTCGTCCACCGTGCGGATATCGGCCATCAGCACGGCCTGGAAGCCGCTGCCGATCGCGCGCATGGCCTGGTGGGTGTACTCGCCCTGCTCGATCTTGATCATGCCGCCCACGCCCGACAGCTCGAAGGCGCGGCCGAGATTGTCCAGGTCGTGCATGGTGAAGGGGGCGTATTCGGCGGTGAACTCGATGTAGTCGTACTGGCCGGAATGCCCGACGAGTTCCACCAGCGTCGGCCACACCGACAGGATGTGGGTGCCGAGCGTGGGCTGGTTGGCCTTGAGCTTCTCGCGGAGCTGGTTCGCGCGCATGGTCGTTTCCTCTGGCGTTCGTGGGCGCAGGCTAGCAGGCGCGGCGGGGGCCGCAACTAGGCCGGGGCGAGGCGGGCGCTCCAGTCCCGCCCGCGGGCGGCGGCCTCGCGGGCCATGGTGGCGCACAGCCCGGTATAGGCGGCGGGGTCCAGCAGTTTGGCGATCGCCTCGCCGTTCATGTGCGCGGTGACGCGCGGATCGGCGGCGAGGAGCTCGGCGAAGGGCCTTGCCTCCACGAAGGCGGCCTGGGCGGCGTCGTACACCGCGTCGTGCGCGTGCTGGCGGCCGATGGCCAGGCCGAGATCCAGCATCACCGCCTCGGCCATGATCAGCCCGCCGCCGAGATCGAGGTTGGCGCGCATGCGGGCGGGGTCCAGGCGCAGGCCGCGGCACACCTCGGCGATGCGGGCCAGCATGTCGCCGGTGGCGATGGCGGCGCGCTGCTCGGCCGCGCCCATCATCAGCGTGCTGGTGCGGTCGGCCTCGTGTTCCGTCATCATCGCTTCCAGGGCGAGCGGCACCTGGCTGCGCACCTCGGCGCCGGCGGCGATGATGTCCTGGCAGAGCTTGGGGTTGCGTTTCTGCGGCATGGTGGAGCTGCCGACGGTGCCGGGCGGCACCGGCTCCTCCACCTCGCCGAACTCGGTCTTCATCAGGGTGTAGATCTCGCGGCCGATCTTGCCGCCGGTGGCCGCCAGCAGGCCGAGCAGCACCACGTTCTCGGCCAGGTGGTCGCCGATGGAGCGGGCGGGCACGGCCATGTTGCCGAGGCCGAGGTGCCTGGCGATGCCGGCCTGCACCGCCGGGCCGTGCTCGCCCAGCGAGGCATAGGTGCCGGCGGCGCCGCCCAGCATGGAAACGAACAGGCGCGGGGCGGCGGCCTGCAGGCGTTCGGCGTGGCGGATCAGCTCGTCGATCCACACCGCCACCTTGAAGCCGAAGGTGGCCGGCACGGCGTGCTGGCCGTGGGTGCGCCCGGCGATGGGCATGTCGGCGCCGCGTTCCGCGAGGTCGGCCATGGCGGCGAGGCATTCGCCGATCTGGCGCAGGAAGATCGCATGCGCCTGGCGCAGCACCAGCAGGTCGCCGGTTTGGGTGATGTTCTGGGTGGTGGCGCCCCAATGGACCCAGCCGCCATGCGGCTCGCCGACGATGCGGCCGAGCTCCCACACCAGCGGCACCAGGGTGTGGCCGGTGCGGGCGAAGCCTTCGTCGATGCGGGCGCGGTCCATCAGGGCGAGCCTGGCCTTGGGCACGATGGCATCGGCCGCCGCGCGGGGGATGATGCCGAGTTCGGCCTGCGCCACGGCCAGCGCCGCCTCCACGTCCAGCCAGGCCTGCCAGCGGTTCTCCAGCGTGTAGAGCCGGCGCAGGCCGGGGTCGGAGACGCGGCTGGCGGTGGGCAGGTCGGACATGGCTTATCCCCCGGGGCTTTGGCCCACTCTATTCCGGCGGGGCGTTCCAGCCTATCACCGGCCGTTCCATGACCGCCCCGACCCACACCTACCGCGCTGATATCGACGGGCTGCGCGCCATCGCGGTGCTGTCCGTGGTGATCTACCACGCCGTGCCGGCGGCGCTGCCGGGCGGGTTCGCGGGCGTGGACGTGTTCTTCGTGATCTCCGGCTTCCTGATCTCCGGCATCCTGCAGGATGCGCTGGCGGGGGGGCGGTTCTCGCTGGCGGAGTTCTACGCCCGGCGCATCCGGCGGATCTTCCCGGCGCTGGCGTTGGTGCTGGCGGCGGTACTGGCCTACGGGCTGGTGGTGCTGCTGCCGGGGGAGCGGGCGCTGCTGGGGCGCGATGCCGCGGGCGGGGCGTTCTTTGTCGCCAACCTCGTGTTCTGGGCCGAGGTTGGCTATTTCGACCGCGAGGCGGCGGCCAAGCCGCTGCTGCACCTGTGGTCGCTGGGGGTGGAGGAGCAGTTCTACCTGCTCTGGCCGCTGGTGCTGTGGGGGCTGCACCGCTGGGGCGGGGTGCGGCTGTGGCCGATCCTGGCGCTGGCCGGGGTGTCGCTGGTGGCAAGCCTGGTGCTGACGCCGCTTGATCCCTCGGCGGCGTTCTATTCGCCCTTCACGCGGCTGTGGGAGCTGGCGCTGGGCGCGGCGCTGGCCTGGTGGGTGCGGGCGCGGCCGGGGGCGCTGCCGCGGGCGGACGCGGTTTCGGTGGCCGGGCTGGGGTTGGTTGTGCTGTCGCTGGCGGTGCTGCGGGCGGGGGCGGGGTTTCCCGGCTGGCA